>VGDY01000027.1 GCA_016869555.1 Alphaproteobacteria bacterium
CTGCGCGCGATCAATCGACGCCGTCAGCGACGCAATCGCCCAAATCCTGACCACCTTCACGCCAGATGAGTGCGCCAACTACCTCGTAAACGCAGGATATGCAGATAGCTAAATGCAAAACGCTCTAGGAATTTCATGCCGCGGGCGACGTCTAAGGCGAAAGACCTCTATCTTCGGCGCTCCTGTGTTTGAGCATCGAGCGGCTCCGTTCCTGGCGGCGCCAAGAGGCGCCAAGAACGGCCGAGAGAAATTCGAAGCAGGGAACGCGGGCAATGGGGACGTCAGCCGCCGCTCGCTGATGATCGGGAGAGCGCTCGGAGGCGCGCTGCGCAGCAAGATCAATGGCGGAAGGGCGGCGCAGGGATTGAACCTGTGCCCCTCTCGCGTGAATGCAGGAATCCCAGGTTTCGATTGCCTATATTATTGATTTTAAGCCGCTAAAAACTTGTCCGAAAACGCTTGCGTAATCGACCGCTATTTTGGAACATTTCTCAAACCATACCGCTCGCACGTCTTATTCAAAATAGTGTCAAATAATCCAGGATAGAATATTTCGATTAATGCTCTTCGTGAATTGTACATGTTTCTGATAAATACTTTTGGTAATTGTACATTATTTCTGAATTCTTCATACTTTTTATAATACCACTTTTGTGGCGCAACATTATGAATTTTCTCAACAACGGGATGCCCAGTAATTACGGATACACCTTCTGAGAAATTATCTTTTAAAATGTCGAAGCGGGAAACATATAACTCGATATTCGGAAGCTCATTCTTTGTAAAAATTTTCTCTTCTTGAAAGGAAATTTCATTTCGTTGAATATCGTAGATAGCGCAAATCAGATCCAAAGATTCAATAACGCCAGTTTTTATTGCACAATAATACCAAAATCGTTCCATAATACTATTAATGTCCTCCGAGAACAATATGCTTTCATTAAAATCAACTAATTTTTCATCTATACCATACTCTGTTCGCCCTCGTTTTTCTACAGACAAGGATTGAAAAAACGAAGATATCAACCTGTCCATCGGGTCTCTATAAACAGAGATTAGCTTAATTTTCTTATTGTTTATCTTATAATATTCTTCGCTTAGTTCCCTTAGCTGATTATTGGTTAAGTCGATGTGTTTCGGTTGATGCGCATGGACGCAATTGAATCCATTGTAATTCAATGTTTCTTTTAGTGATTGCGTCATTGTTTTATGCGAACTAAAAACAATGAAATCAAGCGACATGAATGTAGTTTTATCCACTTCCAATCCTTTCCAAAGTTCATCTCGGAAAGTTTTACTTTCTCTCGCGAGATGAGCCTTGCGCCGCCCGCGAACGTCAAATCAGCGCGATCGCCGAGACCAGCCGGCCGTAATCCGGCTCGCGACGATGCACGCTGCGGCGGTAGCTGAAGCAGCGCGCTTCATCCGCGTAAGTGTCGACCCCGAGGTCCTCGAATGACGCGACGTCGAGCGCTTCGACCCGCGACGCGATGAAGCCCGGCAGGTCGAAGGTCGCATGGCCTTCGCGCGCGGTCGGCGTAAAGAAGCG
Organism: Alphaproteobacteria bacterium; assembly: GCA_016869555.1. Lineage (GTDB taxonomy): Bacteria > Pseudomonadota > Alphaproteobacteria > Rhizobiales > Beijerinckiaceae > Methylocystis. The sequence goes on from VGDY01000027.1 coordinate 1,550, forward strand.
CGAGAAAGACTCATCCGCCTCGCGAAAGCGCGCGACGAATTCCGGCCCGACTTCATAGCTCGTCGCGCCGATCGCCGGTCCGAGCGCGACATGAATGTCGGCGCGGCGCGCGCCATGCGTTTCCATTTCCACGACCGTCGCTTCGATCACGCCGCCGAGCGCGCCCTTCCAGCCGGCGTGACAGGCGCCGACGACGCCTGCCGTGACGTCGGCGAAGAGCAACATGCCGCAGTCGGCGCCGGTGACGCCGAGCGCGAGCGAGACTTCGGTCGTGATCATGCCGTCGCATCGCGGCCGCGCGTCGGTGCGCCATGGCTGGCGCACGGCGCGCGCCTCCGCGGAATGGATCTGAAACGGCACCAGCAGGCGTTCGGCTTCGACGCCCAGGCGCGCCGCCATGCGGGCGCGATTTTCCGCGACGCGCGGCGGCGCGTCGCGCGAGCCGACCCCGCCGTTGAGCGAGGCGTAGACGCCGTCCGAGACGCCGCCCTCGCGGGTGAAGAAGGCGTGCCGCACGCCAGGGAGATCGAGATTTCGCGCGGTGAGCGCATGCGTTTCGAGCGTCATCGCCCCAATGTTACACGAAAAATCCCGGCAGGTCGGGCATATCCGGATGAGTTATCGCCATCACTTTGAACAATCCGCCCATCTGATGACGTGCGTCGTCGATCCCGGCGAGGCGTTCGAAGGCGTCGAAGATCGATTGCGCCTGCTCGGGCGTCGCCTTTTTCGACAAGGTTTCCGCCCGGCGCTCGATGCCCAGCTGCAACAGAAAATGCGCTTGCGTCACAGGGCCCAGCACTTTGGCGCCGCAGGCGCGAGCGGCGCGCGCCAGAGCCGCGAAATCGACATGCGCGGTCAGGTCCGCTTCTCCAGGCGCCGCCAGGGGATCGACATAGGCGTGGCGCGACACCGCCTGCAGACTGTCGCCAAGCGTGGTCTGCTCATAGCCGTAATCGATGAGCAGGAGCGCGCCGCCTTCAGCGACGAGCCGCGTCGCGATGTCGCCCATGAGTTCCTGACTCGAGGCGCTGACTTCAATGACCGATCCTTCACGCGCCGGAACGTTGAGCGTCGTTTCGATCTGATCGGACAATCCAAAGGCGAGTTCGCCTTCGCCGTCGAGCCCGACGAGTTGCTCGCGCCAGCCGCCGGCGCTCTTGACATAATGTCGGACCGGCAGGGCGTCGAAAAACTCATTGGCGACGATGAAAGCCGGCCCGGGCGGCGTCTCGGAGAAATCCAAGTGCCACTGCGCGGGCTTTGCGGCGCCGGCCAATGTCCGGCGCTGCTCTTCGCGCAGAACCGGACTGGTTTCGACGAGATGCACGGTGACGGCGGAAAGGAAATTGGGCGCGATCGGCGCGACGCGCAGCACGTCGGACATCAGCGTGCCGCGGCCGGGTCCAAGCTCGACAAGCCGAGCCTGAGACGGGCCGCCCGCCGCGCGCCAGGCTTCGGTGATCCAGACGCCGAGCAATTCGCCGAACATCTGGCTGATTTCCGGCGCGGTGATGAAATCGCCGCCGGCGCCGAAAGGATCGCGCGTCATGTAATAGCCGTAACGCGGATGGGTCAGGCACAGCGACATGTAGCGCTCGAGCGAGATCGGTCCGTCGTGCGCGATCGCTTCGATGATTTCTCTCTTCAAGGCGCTCATGCGGTCGCGCTCCTCGGGCGCAGCGCGAACATGATCGCGACGGCGCCAAATAAAACAAGCGGGGCGGAGAGGAGCATGCCCATGGTCAAACCATTAGGCAGCGCTTCCTGCACCGGATCCGGTTCGCGAAAGAATTCGCAGAAAATGCGCGCGAGGCCGTAGCCGACGCCAAATAGGCCGGTGACGAGGCCCGGCTGTTTGAGCGCGCCGTGACGCGCCGCGAACCATAAGAGAAGGCCGAGCGCGACGCCCTCCAAGCCCGCTTCATAAAGCTGGCTGGGATGGCGCGTAACGTCGCCGGCGCCCGGGAACGCCATCGCCCAGGGAACGTCGGTCTCGCGGCCCCACATTTCCGGTTTGATGAAATTGGCGATGCGGCCGAAGAAAAGACCGATCGGCGCCACCGCCGCGCAAATATCGCTGACCGTCAGCAGCGGCACGCCGCTGCGGCGGGCATAGAAATACATGCCGATCATCGCGCCGATCAGGCCGCCGTGAAAGGCCATGCCGCCCTTCCAGGTCTGAAAAATTTCCAGCGGATGCGCGAAATAGAAGCCTGGATCGTAGATCAGCACATGGCCGAGACGCCCGCCGATGATGACGCCGAAAGCGACGAAGACAAGGAGATCGTCGAGAGATTCGCGGCTTGGACGCGGCTGGTCGCGCCGCCAAAGCGAATCGTTCGCGACGAGAGCGCGCAGTCCAAGCCAGCCAAAGACAAAGCCGCCGATATAGGCAAGCGCATACCAGCGCAGGGGCACGGGCCCGATGTTGACGGCGACAGGATCGATCACTGGAAAGGGAAGCACAAAAATCGGCATTCAAGAGGTCCGGCCGGGCGGGCGTCTGAAACGGCGCACCCACCAGTCTTTTACCTGTCGAGCTTGCGGATGTCATGTCCGCCCAAAAAGTGAAAGCGCCACACGCGGCGTGCGTCAGCGGCGCACCCCTCGTCCTTCGAGCCGCGGCTCCGATCCAGGCCCTTCCCGAGACACGAGGGCTGCGACGTCAAATGTAATCACGCCGCCACTTTCTGCGGCAGGAAGCGCCCGTAGAACGTCTCGCCCTTCGCCGCCATGTCGCGCAGCAATTGCGGCGGTTCGAAACGCGGGCCGAATTTTGCGGCGAGCCTGTCGCACAGCGCGACGAAATTTTTCGCGCCCATGCCGTCGATGTAGGAGATGACGCCGCCGGTGAAGGGCGCGAAGCCGAAGCCGAGAATCGAGCCGACGTCGGCCTCGCGCGGATCGGTGACGACGCCCTCGGCCATGGCGCGCGCCGCCTCGACCGCTTGCGTCACGAGAAAGCGCTGCTTCATTTCGGCGATGTCGAGCGAATCGGGATCGAGTTCATTCCGCGCCAGCGCCGAGAGGCCGGGCCAGAGGCTCTTCGTGCGATCGGCGTGATAGTCGTAAAAACCCTTGCCATTCTTGCGGCCGAAGCGGCCGTTGTCTTCGACCATGAAGCGCAGCACGCGTTCTTGTGCCGGATCGACCGAGCCTTCGCCGAGATCCTTCTTCGTCGCCTGCAGGATTTTCCACCCCAGATCGAGCGCGACTTCGTCATTGAGCGACAGCGGCCCGACCGGCATGCCGGCCATGCGGGCGACGTTTTCGATCATCGCCGGCGGCACGCCGTCGACCAGCATGATCTGCCCCTCGCGAACATAATTGAGCACGCAGCGATTGGCGAAGAAGCCGCGCGAGTCGTTGACGACGATCGGCGTCTTCTTGATGATGCGTATGAAATCGAGCGCCGTCGCCAGCGCGCGGTCGCCGGTTTTCTTGCCAAGGATCACTTCGACGAGCAGCATCTTTTCGACCGGCGAGAAGAAATGGATGCCGATGAAATTCTCGGGTTTTTGCGCGGTTTCCGCGAGCGAAGCGATCGGCAGGGTCGAGGTGTTCGAGGCGAAGATCACGTCGCCCCCGACGACATCCTGCGCGCGTTTCGTCACGTCGGCTTTGACGGCGCGATCCTCGAATACTGCTTCGAGCACGAGATCGCATCCCTTGAGCGCCGCGTAATCCGAAGTTGCGACGACACGGGCCATCAGCGCGTCCTTGTCGGCGGCCGTGGCGCGGCCCTTGCTCACCGAACTTGAAATCAGCTTGTCGATCGTCGCCATGCCCTTGCCGGCGCTTTCCTGATCGCGGTCGATCAGCACGACGTCGAGGCCGTTGAGCGCGCTGACATAGCCGACGCCCGCGCCCATGAAGCCCGCGCCGATGATGCCAATCTTCTTGAGATTGGTCGGGCCGACGTCCTGCGGCCGATGCGCGCCCTTGTCCAATTCGTTCTTGGAGAGAAACAGCGAGCGGATCATCGCCGCCGCCTCCTTCGAGCGCAGAATATGCGCGAACCAGCGCGACTCGACGGTCAGCGCCTGATCCATCGGCAATTGCAGCCCTTCATAGACGGCGTGGAGAATGGCCTTGGCGGCGGGATAATTGTCGTAGGTCTCGCGCCGGTAGATGGCGTTGGCGGCGGGCCAGATCATCATGCCGGTCGGCGAGAACACCCTGCCGGATGGATTCTTGAACTCCTTTATGTCCCAGGGCGCCTGCGCCTTGCCGCCATTGACGATGAAGGCGCGGGCGCGATCGATAATCTCGGCCTTCGGCGCGATCTCATGCACGAGCTTGGCGCCCAGCGCCGCTCTCGGCTTGATCTGGTCGCCCCTGAATAAAAATTGCAGCGCGTCGCCGGTCTGCATGATGCGCGAGACGCGCTGCGTGCCGCCGGCGCCGGGAAAGAGCCCGACCTTGATTTCGGGAAGCCCGACCTTGGTCTTCTCGTCGTCGGCCATCACGCGGTAGTGGCAGGCGAGCGCGAGTTCGAAGGCGCCGCCGAGACAGACGCCGTGAATGGCGACGGCGAAAGGCTTGCCGCAGGTTTCGAGCTTGCGATAGAGCAGCGACAGCCGGCGCGAGAAGTCGAAAAACTGCTTGTTCGCCGCTTCTTCGCCCTGCTCCTTGAGCGCCTTGGCGTATTGCGCGGCGCCCTGCTGCAGCATGGAAAGATCGGCGCCGCCGGAAAAGGCGCTCTTGCCCGAGGCGATGACGCAGCCCTTGACGTTAGGGTCGGCGACGACCGTGTCGATGATCGTCTCCAGCTCGTCCATCACTTCCGGCGTGATGACGTTCATCGAGCGCTCGGGCATGTCCCAGGTCGCAAGCGCGACGCCGTCGGCGGCGGTCTCGAAGCGGAAGTTTGTGAGGTTCATTTCTGGTTCCCTGACTAGTTTTGCTTCGCTACAGTCAAATTCTGCTGAATGGACACGCCGCTTCCTCTATCGAAGTAACACGACGATCTTGTATCGCCATTGAGCTTATCTTCGATGATTATCCAATGATTATCGTTGCTTATGAGAAAGTCGAAACTCGATGCTGCCTTGGACTCCGTGAAAAATATAGTACTTGGGCCCAACTCGCGATTGGCCCATAAGCGTACAATTAGAGAGGGTGGCAATTGTTCCTTGAAAGAGGCGCAGCGTGCATAGCCAGAGCCTGGCATGCCGAATTTTTCCTCACTCGCGTTGTCGTGCATGTCGCTCAGCTGGCCAAAGCCCTCACCCTGACCGTTAACACAAAAGTCAAGGCTGTCTTTGTCGAAGCGGGTTAAAAACAGCCAACGCTTCACGTGCGTTCCCGGTGCGGGGCTGTCTTTGAGAAGCAGGAGGATGTTATCTCCTCGTCCTTCCTTCTTGAATGTAAAGGTATCAAAAAACTTGGTAGGCTCTACTGCTTCGTTACGAATCAGATCGAAGAGATTTTTGCACTTCAAGGCATCTGCATGAACCTGCAGTGGCATGGAGAGAGAAACTACGATTGTGGTGAGACATGCAAGCGCCGACAAACATGAGTATCGGCGGGGCTGTGCGTAATGACATTCGCGCATGTATTCACACCCGCTCCTCATTCTCGCCGCGCCTATGCCGGCACCGATGCGGCGTGCGACGAATTCAACAGTATCAGGACTCTTCAACCAGCTGAAGACCGGCGCTTTTGGCCGCGCGAACGAGATCGGCGTCGAGCGTTGCGAGCGACAGGTTTCGTCGCATGGCGAGTTCGAGATAGGCCGCGTCATATGACGTGAGGCGGTAAGCGACCGCCAATCGATGCACGTCGGTGAAGGCGCGGGCGCCGCTTTCCTCATCGGCGACGATCCTCAAGGATCGAAGCTCGACGAGGATATCTTCAGCTTTCGCAGCGGCGAGCGATCCTTTGATTTGAGCCCGCGCGATGACCGCGCTCGCCTCATAAAACCATAGAACCGGCACGAAGGCGGTCGTTCCCGCCGCGACCATTCGCAAAATCCCGTCGGCGTAGGGATGAGCCTCAGTCTCGAAACACCAGCGCATGGCGATCGAGTTGTCGAGAACAAAGCTCATCCGCGCCCATGTTCGATCATGCTTTTGATGCTTTCGCCAGGCGGTAGTTTCGCGCCGCGCCGTAATTCCAATATCCGGTCGGCGGCCCTCGTAGGCCGGTCGGCGTCGTCTTGCGCGAAAACGTCGCGGCGCGCCTCCCACAGGGCGACGGCTTCCGTCACCAGATCGCCTGGACTGCGTCCCGAACGCGCCGCCAAAGCGGCGATATGGGCTTCCTGCTGAGGCGTGAGAGTTATGCTCATAGCGGTAGCCTATCACGGTTTGGCGATGCTCACACCCGCTCGACGATCGTCGCCGTGCCCATGCCGGCGCCGATGCAGAGCGTGACGAGCGCGGTCGATTTTCCCGTCCGCTCCAATTCGTCGATCGCGGTTCCCATCAGCATCGCGCCGGTCGCGCCGAGCGGATGGCCCATGGCGATGGCGCCGCCATTGACATTGACCTTCGCCGGATCGAGTTCGAAGGCCTGCATATAGCGCAGCACCACGGCGGCGAAGGCCTCGTTGACCTCAAACAGATCGATGTCGTCGACGCTCATGCCGGCGCGTTTGAGCACTTTTCTGGTTACGTCGACAGGGCCGGTCAGCATCAGCGCCGGCTCCGAGCCGATATTGGCGTAGGCGCGAATTTTCACGCGGGGCTTCAGCCCATGTTTCTCGCCCGCTTCTTTCGAGCCGACGAGCACCGCAGCGGCGCCGTCGACGATCCCCGACGAATTGCCGGCGTGATGCACATAGTTCAATTTCTCGATCTCGGGATGCGCCTGAATGGCGACGGCGTCGAAGCCGCCCTGTTCCGCGTAAAAGGCGAAGGACGGCTTCAATGCGGCGAGCGCCTGCATATCGGTCGCGGGCCGCATATGTTCGTCGCGGTCGAGCAGCGTGATGCCGTTGACGTCCTTCACCGGAACGATCGAATGTTTGAAGCGCCCTTCCGCCCAGGCCTTCGCCGCGCGCTGTTGCGACTGCACGGCATAGGCGTCGACATCATCGCGCGAGAAGCCGTATTTCGTCGCGATGAGATCGGCCGAGACGCCCTGCGGCATGAAATAGGAGGGAATGGCGATGGTCGGATCGACCGGCCAGGCGCCGCCCGAGGCGCCGATGCCGACCCGGCTCATGCTCTCGACGCCGCCGCCGATCGCCAGATCATGCTGGCCGGACATGATCTCGCCGGCGGCGAAATTCACCGAGTCCAGTCCCGAGGCGCAGAAGCGGTTGATCTGCACGCCGGGGACTTTGTAGGAATAGCCCGACGAAATCGCCGCGGCGCGGGCGATGTCGCCGCCGGCTTCCCCGACCGGATCGACGCAGCCGAGAATCACGTCGTCGATCTCGGGTCCTTCGAGCCTGTTGCGCGCCTTGATCGCGCCGAGCGCCGTGACCGCAAGGCCGAGCGAAGAGACCTCATGCAGCGAACCATCCGGCTTGCCGCGTCCGCGCGGCGTGCGAACGGCGTCGTAGATGAAAGCGTCGGGCATGTCGTCTCCTGTAGCGGCAGTCGGCGGTCGGGCTTCGGCAGTCGGAAAGAACGATTGCCGACTGCCGAAGCCCGACTGCCCTCAAAACATCTCCTCGGCGAGCGACATCATCGTGTCGGCGCCGGCTGATATGCGCGTCAGGCGCAGGCGCGTTTCGGGCAGCATGCGCTCCATATAGAAGCGCGCGGTCAACAGCTTCGCGTCCATCAGTCCGGCCCGGTCAGGCTCTTGCGATTTAATCGCCAGCGCCGCCTGAGCGATCTTCACCCACATCACGCCGAGCGCGACTCGGCCGAAGAGATGCATATAGTCGTAAGAAGCCGCGCCGGCGTTGTCGGGCTTGGCCATGGCGTTCTGCATCAGCCACATCGTCGCCTGTTGCAGATCGTCGAGCGCCGCCTTCACTGGCGTCGCGAAAGATCTCATCGCGTCGTTCGACAAAAGCGGCGTCAGGAACTCCGTCGTGTCCTTGAAATAGGCCATGATCGCGCGGCCGCCGTCGCGCGGCAGCTTGCGGCCGACGAGGTCGAGCGCCTGAATGCCATTGGCGCCCTCATAGATCATGCAGATGCGCGAATCGCGCACGAACTGCTCCATGCCCCATTCGCGAATATAGCCGTGGCCGCCCAAAACCTGCTGGGCCTTTACGGTGTTTTCAAAGCCAATGTCGGTGAGCACGCCCTTGAGCACGGGCGTCAGTAGGCCGAGGCGGTCCTCCGCCGCCTGACGCGAAGCCGCGTCATCGGAACGATGCGCGATGTCGCTGTCGAGCGCGGCGGCAAGCGCAAAGCCGCGCGCCGCCTCATTGAAGGCCTTGATCTCAAGCAGCATACGCCGCACGTCCGGATGCACGATGATCGGGTCGGCGGACTTGCCCGGATTCTTCGGGCCCGAAAGCGCGCGGCCCTGCAGACGGTCCTTGGCGTATTGGGCCGCGTTCTGATAGGCGACCTCGGAGAGCGCGAGGCCCTGCATGGCGACGCCGAGCCGCGCCTCGTTCATCATCACGAACATCGCGTTCAACCCGCGATTGGCCTCGCCGACGAGAAAGCCCTGCGCGCCGTCGTAATTCATGACGCAGGTCGCATTGCCGTGAATGCCCATCTTTTCTTCGATGGACCCGCAGGAAACGCCGTTGCGCGGTCCAAGCGCGCCGTCGCCGTCGACGAGAAACTTCGGCACGATGAAGAGCGATATGCCCTTCACGCCGGCGGGCGCGCCTTCGATGCGCGCGAGCACCAGATGCATGATGTTCTCGGTCAGATCATGCTCGCCGGCGGAGATGAAAATTTTCTGGCCGGTGATCGAATAGGAGCCGTCCGCGCGCGGCGTCGCCCTGGTCGTCAGCAGTCCAAGATCGGTGCCGCATTGCGGCTCGGTCAGATTCATCGTGCCCGACCAGCGGCCTTCGGCCATCTTCGGCGCATAGAGCTTTTTCTGTTCGTCATCGCCATGGCGCAGGAGAGCGGCGAGCGCCCCCTGGGTGAGGCCCGGATACATGGCGAAGGCCATATTCGCCGATGAGGCGAATTCATTCATCGCCATCGACAGCGTATAGGGCAGGCCCTGGCCGCCATATTCCTCGGGGACGGCAAGGCTGATCCAACCGCCCTGGGCGAAAGCGTCATGCGCTTCCTTGAAGCCCGGCGGGGTGGAGACGGAGGCGTCGTCGTGACGCACGCAGCCCTTTTCGTCGCCAATCTGATTGAGCGGCGCCAGCGCCTCTTCGCAAAGCCTTCCCGCCTCGAACAGGATTTGCGACATCACGTCCGGGGTAACGTCGGCGAAGCCTGGCAGATTGCCGAAACGCTGAAAATTCAAGACGTCATTTAGCAGGAAAAGCGTGTCGTCGACAGGCGCCTTGTAGCTCGGCATCAACGCCTCCTTGCGGGCCGGCGCCTGAGGACTAGGCCGCCGCGCCGCGATTCGCTCGGGCTGCGTCATAGGTAGAGAGGCGACGCCGCGCGCGCAAGCGCGCGGCTTTGCGAGGATCGCGCACGCGACGCCGTCTTTAGAGCCGTTTCTTAACGGCTTCTTTACTTCAATCGACAGAAAGTCATCCCGTCGGCGGCCCGCGCCGACAGTATCGCGCGATTCGCGCGTCCGCGTCGGTTCCACAGCGTTTTTCGTCCCAATTTCCGCGAGTCGGTCCCGCCGGACAGCCATATGAGCAAGGCGAAATTCCCCCATGAGGGCCGTTCGGCCTCCGAGCCGCGCGAAGGTCGGCGCGAGTCCGATCCTCGCCATCAAGGCCGTGGCGAACAGGACGGCGATGACGATTCGATCTGGCGGTCGATCGCCGCGCTGTCCAAGAGCCGCATTGAAGGCCAACTCGGTGAACGACCTTCCGCCAACGCCCGGCCGATCCGCAGCGCGCTGGCGGAGCTTGAATCGCAGCTTGCGCGGCTGTCGGGCGAAGATCGCGGCGCAGGCTTCGAGAAGGCGTTGAGCGGCCTCGATCGGCATCTCGCCGACATTGCGCGACGCCTGAACGAAGATGGCGCAGGGCGGCGAGAAGCGCGGGAAGAATCATTGGCGGGCGATTGCGCGCCTGCCGGGCGAGAGCCCGATTCCGGGTCGACTGTCGAGCATCTGGAGCGCGCCATCGGCGCGGTCGCGCGAAGCTTGGACAGTCTTCGCGAGGACGCCGCCGAGCGCGGCGACCAGCAGCTCGTCATGATGCGACAGATCGAAAACATTCGCCGCGAAATCCGCGACATGACGCAGGCGCTCGGAGAACTCGCGCCGCGCGCTTCGGTCCACGCCATCGAGACGGCGATCGAGGATCTTTGCCAGCGCATCGACTCGCAACGCGAGCGGGGCGTCTGCGACGAGACGCTTGCGCCGGCCGAAAGAATCATCGACGAACTGCGCCCCTTAATTGAAGCCCTCGATCCGACGCCGATCGTGCGCAATCTGCGCGTCGATGTCGAAACGATCGGCATCAGGCTGGAGAAGCTCCAGACGGGGAACGCCGCGAATGCTTCGGCCGTGCGCGATCTCGCGCGCGACACGCATGACATCAAGGAACAGCTGACCGCGCTCATGGCGCGGCCGTTGCCGCTCGAGAAGATCGAAACGCGCATCATCGACGTGACGCAGCGAGTCGACGCCCTGACGCGATCAAGCGGCGTGTCCGGGGCGGATATCGGCGAAGTGGTCGAGGCGATCCGCGCCATCGTCGGCGCGGAAACCGGGAAGGGGGTCGAGAGCTTCAACAGCCGGCTCGATCGCCTGGCGCAAAAACTCGACGCCCTCGTCGAACAATCGGCGCCGGCGCGGTTCGACGAAATTGGCGAGCGTATCGACGCGCTCGGCGAGACGCTGACGCAGCGCTTCGATCGCGGCGCGGCGAAACTCGCGCCCCTCGAAGGGCTGATCGCGTCGCTTGCGAAGAAGATCGACTCCGCCTTGGAGGGCGGCGGTCACGCCTCGGCCTTCAAGGAGATCGTCCGCAGGTTCGATCGTCTCGAGTCTCACGTCACGGAACACGCGCCCTCTGAATCGCTTGCGCGCATCGAAGCGATGATCGCCGAGCGGTCGGACAACGCCGCGGTCGCCGGCGACGTCGCGCATTTCGCCGCTCTTGAGGATTTGCTGCGCGGCCTGGACAGGAAAATCGACTCGGCGCTCGCATCCGATGCGCGCCAGCTCGATCTGCAGGCGGTCGAGCGAGAACTCGCGCAGCTCTCGTTCAAGATTGATCGCTTCGACGATCCATTTTTCGCGCCGAGGATGAGCGGGCAGAATTCCACGCTCGATGAAATCGCCGAGCGACTGGACCGGATGCAGGCGGCGTTCGCGCAACGGATCGAAGACGGCGCGCGCGCCGACAACCGAGAGAGCGAGTTGGCGGCGCTCGTCGAGTCGCTCGCCGACCGCATCAATCGGGATGGTTCGGTCGTCGGCGCCGAAGCGCTGAAGTCGCTCGAAACTCAGATCGGGTCCTTGGCGCAGCGGCTCGAACGCTTCGATGCGGGCGGCGCAAGCGACCACCCGCGCACGAATGAGGCGCTGACCGCGGTTCAACAAACGCTCGAACGCGTCGTCGCTCGTCTCGAAATGTCCGGCGAGGAATTCAGCGTCTCACGCGGCGGCGCGCCGGAAGCCTTGCGCCGCCCATCCGTCGCGCGTGAGTGCGACGTTCGCGGCGAGGCGATCGGCGAACGATCGGCAAACGCCCCTGAAACGCCGGGCGTCCAGGACCAGGCGCAGGCGTCGGCCGATCCTTTGGAATTCCTGCTTCCGGCCGAAACCAGCGCCGCCGACCGGCGCGAGCCTTTCGTTGCGCCACCAGGATCGGGGTTGGATCAGGCCGGGCGTCGCGCTTCGGTGCAGTCGGCCTTCATCGCCGCCGCGCGCCGCGCCGCGCAACAGCATCCGGCGGACGCCGAGCCGGCCGAAGCGATGCGCCTCGCTCAAGGCGTTGAGGATCAGGATCGGACGCGCGGCGGAGCGGTGGTCAAGCTCAGCTCGGCGATTCAGGATCGCAAGCGACCGCTCCTTTTGGGCCTTGCCGCGGTCATGCTGGCGATCAGCGCCTATCAAGTCGCGCGCATGGGAGGCGAGGGCGGATTGTCCCTGGCCCCCGCGCTTAAACAGCAGGAAGCGAGGGCGCCCGCCAAGGCGGTTCGGCCCACGCCATCGCCAGAAGTGGCGCTCGGTCCGAAGCGCCCTCCGCCGCCGACCATCGCTGCGCAGCCCAATATCGATCCGACGCCCACCGGAACGATCGAGACGCCCTCGCCCTCGTCCGGCGACGCTTTGGCGGCGATCAAGCGGCTCGCTCAGCAGGGAGATCCGGCCGCCCAATACGATCTCGGCGCGCGCCTCGTGGAAGGCCGCGGCGCGCCGCGCGACGCCAAGGCCGCCGCGCAATGGTTCGAAAAGGCCGCCGAGCGTGGGCTCGCCCCGGCGCAATTTCGGCTTGGCTCGCTGTATGAAAAGGGCGTGGGCGTCGACCGCGATTACGGGCGCGCCAGACTCTGGTACGAGCGCGCCGCCGACGCCGGCAATGCGCGCGCCATGCATAATTACGCGGTGCTGCTCGCCGAAGGCGGCGACGGCAAGCCGGATTACGCCGCCGCCGCGGAATGGTTCCGGCGGGCGGCCGAATATGGCGTCCGCGACAGCCAGTTCAATCTCGCCATCCTTTATGCGCGCGGTCTCGGCGTCAGCCGCAACCTGCAGCAATCCTACGCCTGGTTCGCCGCCGCCGCGGAGCAGGGCGACGACGACGCGGCGAGAAAGCGCGATGAGATCGGCGCGCGTCTCGATTCGAAGGAGCTCGCCGCGGCCAAGGCGCTCGCCGAGGCGTTCCGCGTCAAAACGCCGGCGCCCGAGGCCAATGACGCGCCGGCGCTGAGGCCGGGCGGCGGCGAAGGCGCAAGAAAGCAGGCTCCTGAGCAGGCGCCGGCCAAGCCTACGACCGGGACGCCCTCCGGCAAGCCTCGAGCCTCGTAATCCGCAAGCCAGGCTTTCGGTCATTAACGGTTCATCTACGGGATCGCTCCTATTGTCCGATCGAGCGAGCCTGCCGGCGCCGCGCGCGCGGATTTTAGGCTCGTCCGTAATGGGAGAGTATGATGCGCAGAACTATCGCGACGCTTATAGCGGCTCTGACGTTTGGCGCCGCAGCGCTGACGCCGGTCGCGCCGGCCCGCGCTGATTCCGCCGGCCCCGCCATCGCGGCCGGCATCGGCGGCTTCGCGCTCGGCGCGATCGCCGGCGGGGCGCTCGCCAATTCCGCGCCGCCGGTCGTCTATGCGCCGGCGCCCGTCTATGTCGCGCCGCCGCCGCGCTGCTGGGTCGAGCGCCGCCCGGTGTTCGACGAATTCGGCGAGGTGGTCGGCTCCCAGCCGCGGCGCATCTGCCAGTGAGCGGAGCGATCATCGCGTCCAAGCGGATTGATCGACGGGAAGGTCGCGCAGCGGATCGAGCGCCGCGACTTTCGCCGCGCCTTCGGCGTTCCATCGCCACAGGATGAGGTTGAAGCCCCTCGCCTGAGCCGAAGGGGCGCGAAGCCCGTCCATGTCCTGCGCAATGAGCCGCTTGGCGAGCGACCAAGTCGGCGGCGCGCGTTTTTCCACGAAGGCGATTTGTTTCCAGGGATTGTTCAATGTAGCCGCGTTGACGCCGAGCGCCGCGAGCGTTCGCGCATCGCCGAAATCGACGATGCGCGCGCTCTCCACTTCATAGGCGCAGAGCGTTCCCGGCCTGATGCCGAGGTCTTGCTCATATTCCGCGACCGCCGTCGCAAAATCTTCGGACATGTAAAGCGCTGGGACGCCCGGCGGATTGAAACGGCCGCCGCGTGCGGCGGCGCCGGCGCCGCTCAAAGGATCATGCGCCCATTTCGGCGCGAGCATGCGCCAATAGCGCCGCGCGACCGAGATCGTCGGCGCGCGCTTGAGCGTCACGCGTAGGAGCCCTCGCGGAGCAGATCGAGATGCGCGAGCACGGCGTCGCCATGACCGGCGGCGACCAGCTCCTCGGCGGTGCGTCCGTCGAAACCGGAGAGCGGCTGATGCTTGAACCAGACGATGGCGCGACGCTGCTCGCCGCCAAGAAGCTCGGTCGCCGTGGCGATGATCCGGGCGACATCGCCGAGGCGCTCCTGCACCAGCGGCGACTCCGGTCGCTGGGCGAGCGTATTGCGATGAACCTTGGCGAGCCGCGCGATCCTGGAGAGAGGCACATGCAGCGCCTCGCTCACCCGCTGCGGCGAAATGAAGCCGCCCCGCCGGTCGGTCACTTGGTCCAGGAACGCGCTGATCATGGCGGATTCGCTCTGTGCATGTTATGTGCATCATATGCACATTCTGGTCACTTTTTCAAGCATCGGGCGCGGATGACAAGGGCCGCGTCCGCTCCCAAGGGACGCCAACCAGCTCATGAAAAAGCCGCGCGTTTGCATTAGCCTGAATGCATGAAGGCGAATCATCTTCTCGCGGCGCTTGCCGCGTTCTTCTTTGCGGCCGCGCCGGCGCGCGCGGAATGGTCGTCCTGCCTCGCCGGCCTGCGCTCGGCGGCGGCCGGCGCCGGCGTCGGGCAGCAGACCATCGCTTCGGCGACGAATGGGCTCGCTCCGAACGACGCCGTCAGCTTCATGGACAAGCAGCCGGAGTTCACGACGCCGATCTGGGACTATATCGCCGGCCTTGTCGACGAGGACCGCGTCGACGAGGGGCGCGTCATGCTGCGCCAGCATGCGCGCGCGCTGCATGCCGCGGAAAGCCGCTATGGCGTTGACGCGCCGACCACCGTCGCGGTCTGGGGGGTCGAGTCGGATTTCGGCAAGAGCTTCGGCAAACGTCCGGTCGTGCAGAGCCTGGCGACACTCGCCTGCGAAGCGCCGCGCCGCAACGACTATTGGCGCAAGGAATTCATCGCCGCGCTCAAAATCCTCGACAGCGGCGACATTGCGCCGGAGGAATTCTACGGCTCCTGGGCGGGCGCCTTCGGCCATACGCAATTCATGCCCACGACCTTTCTGACCAAGGCGGTCGATCTCGATGGCGACGGCAGGCGCAATATTGCGAGTTCGGCGGCCGACGCGCTTGGTTCGACCGCGAATTATTTGCATAAGAGCGGCTGGCGTTCCGGCATGCCCTGGGGATTCGAGGTACGGCTGCCCGAAGGCTATTCCGGTCCGAGCGGACGAACCCATCGCCAATCGACGGGCTACTGGCAGTCGCGCGGCGTAACGCGGCTCGACGGCAGCGGACTCGGCGAAGGGTCTGCGGCGCTGCTGCTGCCGGCCGGGCGCAACGGACCGGCGTTCCTGGTGACGAAGAATTTCGACGCGGTCTACGCCTATAACGCGGCCGAATCGTACGCGCTGGCGATCTGCGTGCTGTCCGACATGCTGCGCGGCCGGCCGGGCATCCAGACGCCATGGCCGACCGACGATCCTGGCCTGTCGCGCGCCGAGCGCCGCGAACTGCAGGCGCTCCTGACCCGCAGCGGTTACGACGTCGGCGATTCCGACGGGGTGATCGGCACGAAAACCAAAGAGGCGATCGCCGACTTTCAGGCGCGCGCCGGCCTGGAGCGCAATGGCCGCGCCAGCCTAAAGGTTCTCAACGCCCTGCGCGGACGATAGCCCCGGCGGCTTTTCCACGTTGAAGTCCGGCTCGGCCTCCGATTCGTCGACCGCCTTGAGTTCGTCGGCAATCCAGGCCTTTCCCAGCTCCCAGACGACGGCGAGCACGACCGGCCCGGCGAACAGGCCGGCGATGCCATGCGCCAGGACGCCGCCGATCACGCCGACGAAAATCACCGGGATCGGCGTCGACAGCCCGTGCGCGAAGATGAAAGGCTTCAGCACATTGTCCATGTAATTGACGCTGAGCATACAGACCGTCAGCGCCAGGGCGGGACCCGGCGTGAGCGTCGTCCAGGCCCAGAAAATGACCGGCGCGACGACAATGAGCGGTCCGATCTGGATGATGCCGAGCACCAGGATGGCGATCGTCAGCAGGCTCGCGCCGGGCACGTCGGCGAGATACATGCCGGCGCCGCCGATGACGGCCTGCATCAGCGACAGACCCATCACGCCGCGGGAAACGGCGTTGATCGTGGCGCCGGCGAGATCGACGAATTTTTCGCCGCTCGACGGATCGATGCGCCGCGACAGCGCGCGCGTCCCCGCGAGCAATTGCGGCGCGGCGGCGAGAATGAAGCCCATCAGCAGAACGGAGACCAGGAATTTGAGCGTGCCCGCGCCCGCGCTCTTCGCCATGTCGAGCAGGAATTCGCCTGCCGGCTTCAGCTGAGGGAGTATCTGCGTAAAGGCGCTGCGCAGATTGGTCGAGGCTAAGAGCCAGAAGGCATAGAGCTGCTCGCCGACAAACGGCCAATCCTTGATCGAGGCCGGCGGCGGCGGAATCGCGATGTCGCCATTGTCGAACCCGGCCACCACCACCTTGATCGGCTCGATCGCGCCGACCGCCATCCATGTGACCGGTCCGATGATCAGCACGAGGCCGACGATCGTCATCAACACGGCGGCTGTTATCGGCCGACCGCCCAACAGTTCGGCCACCACCCGATAGATCGGGTAGAGCGCCACCGCGAGCACGACGCTCCAGAGAATGATCGCCGCGAACGGCAGGATGATGGTGAAGGTCCAATAGATCAGGGCGCCGATCACGAACAGGCGGATCGCCAGTTCGATGACCAGCGCGTTGAAGCGGCGGTCGGAACCGCTAAGGCCGTTGGGCAGATTGATCACCGGCGCGCTCTTGTCATTCAGCGGTTTTTGCATCGCAATAGAGTGAAGACTCGGCGGGCGTCTGACAAGAGAACTTTCCGGCGTCGCCGGGCGAGCTAATAATCGCCGCTGCCGACCAGAGGATGGATGCCGCCGGCCCCGCCGGAGTTCTGCCGGGCGCGCTTGCCGGTTTTGGCTCCCTGGTCCGACTTTGACGCGGAAGCGGATTTGACGCCGCTCTTTGACGATGCGGCGTATGCAGGCGGCGCAGCGACCGCGCAGACGAGAATTACGGCAAGCAGGTAACGCATGCGATCACTCCCCAAGAGACCCCTTGGACCAGGGCAGCGACCAACATTTACACAGTTCGTCAGTGTTATGAAGGGAGAAGCCGCGAACGGGCTTGGAGCGAGCATCGCCGTGCGTGAGCTGAGCCTGCGCCCGAGGTCGCCAAGACTCCTCGCGCGCATCGGGCGCGTCGCGGCGATGACATTGATATTTGCTTGATATCTCGAGCTCTGGACGGTAGGGGGAAGCGCCCGTCAGGCGGCGAAGGCGATTTTGCTCCCGCAATTCACTGCGATTTGCCTCGCCCGCCGTTCATGAAGGCTGGCGTTATGCTAGCTTGCGACGGACGCCCGAGGGGAAAACAATGACCGATCTCGCCGCAACGCAACAGCAACCGCGCGTCGAGAGGGTCATCGAAAAAACCGATCCAAGATGGGTGCGCTTGCACGAGATCATTGAATCTCAGTCGCTTAAGCGGGGCGATTTTATTCTGTCCTCTGGCCGCAGCAGCAAATATCTCTTCCAGCTCCGCCAAACCACGATGTCGCCCGAGGGGGCGGCGCTCATCGGCGACATCATCGTCGATTACATGAACAGGGTTGGGCTGAGCTGCATCGGCGGGTTGGAGATGGGCGCCGTTCCCGTGGTTTGCGCGGTTTCCGTCATGAGCTTTGTGAAGGGTTCGCCGAAAAATGCGTTTTTCGTGCGCAAGGCGGCCAAGGAACATGGCGCGCGCGAGCGTATCGACGGGTATGTACACGATGGAGCGGAAACGCTCATCATTGACGATGTGGCGACGTCGGGCGGATCGATCCTGAAGGCGATCGACGGTTTGAAGGAAGAAAGCGTCAACTGCTCCATTGCGAAGGCGCTCGTCATCGTCGATCGACAAGAGGGCGCGTCCGAGAATCTCGCAAGATCGGGAATTGAACTGGTTTCAATTTTCAAGAAGGAAGACTTCGATATCTAATTGTGAAGGCGCGGGACTCGCTTCGACAGGCTTTGCGCGTTTTGCGATAGACTGCCCCGTCCACATCGAACGATTCGAAAACGCATGACCATCCGCCTGCACCAGGGCGATCTTCCCGAGGGGATCGGCGCCGGCCCCATTGTCGCGATCGACACCGAGACTCTGGGCCTCCATCCATATCGCGACCGGCTGTGCCTGGCGCAGCTGTCTTTCGGCGATGGCAACGCCGAGCTTGTCCAGTTCGCGCGCGGTCAGACGCGTGCGCCCAATCTGGAGCGCCTGCTCGCCGATCCGGCCGTTCTCAAGCTTTTCCACTTCGCGCGCTTCGACATCGGCGTCTTGGCCAAGACCTTCGGATTCGTTCCGGCGCCGGTCTATTGCACCAAAATCGCCTCAAAGCTCGCCCGCACCTATACGGACCGTCATGGCCTCAAGGATCTCGTGCGCGAGATTCTGGGAGTCGAGATTTCGAAGCAGCAGCAGTCGTCGGACTGGGGCGCGCCGACGCTTAGCGACGCGCAGCAGGCCTATGCGGCCTCGGACGTTCTCTATCTGCATCAACTCAAGGACAGGCTTGACGCGATGCTCGCCCGTGAGGGCCGCGCCGATCTGGCCCAGGCCTGTTTCGATTTTCTTCCCGCCCGCGCCCGGCTCGACCTCGCCGGCTGGCCCGACACGGATATTTTCGCCCACGAATAAGACTTTGGCTTTGCCTCGAATTCGCCACCTGCATGCCGCAGGATTTCGAAATGACTGACGTTTTCCCGACGCCCAGCGCCCGCGATCGCCTCGGCGCGCTTGTCCTGCCGTGCCAGAGCGCCTTTCCGGAGGCGCTGCGCCACACGTCGCGGGTCACGCGCCTGCGGCGCTGGATCCTTTGGGGCGCCGGCGGCGTCGTCGGAATCGTCGGCCTCGGCCTGCTGATCAGTTCGCTGCGCTTTTTGCCCGCCGATTTGAGCCTGGCGCGCGTCGCGCTCAAGGGCTCCCGCATCGTCATCGAAAGCCCCAAACTCGTCGGCTATCGCAAGGACGGGCGCCCCTATGAGGTGCGCGCGCATGTCGGCGTTCAGGATCTCGCTAAGCCGGACGTCTTCGAACTCGATCAGCTTGAGGTCCGGGTCGAAAACACCAAGGACAATGCCATCGTCATGTCGGCGGAGAAGGGAGTCTACAACAGGAAGGCCGATCGCGCTGACATGACCGGCGGCGTCAATATCCGCGACGACAAGAATTTCGACATGCGGCTTGAGTCGGCGGTGATGGATCTGAAGGCCAGCATGATGACCTCCGACAAGCCCGTGCTCTTGAAGATCGATGGCGGCGAGGTCACCGCGCATTCGGTCGAATTCTCTCAAAAAGAGCGGCGCGCCAGCTTCGCGGGCGGCGTCCATTCGGTGCTATACGGGGAGGGCGACGCGCCCGCGCAATCTTCGGGCGCTGCGAACAAGGACTAAATGCGCCGCAGCACCTTCGTTCTTCTCCTTGCCGCGCTCGTCGCCGCGACGCCGGCAAGCGCCGCGGGCCGCTCGGGCGGCATCCTGCCGGGCGCCTCGGCCAAGGATCCGCTCAACATCGACGCCGGCAAGCTCGATTATTTCGAGAAGGAGCAGAAGCTCATCTATTCCGGCAGCGTGATCGTCACGCAGGGGCCGTCAACGCTCAAAGCCTCGCGCCTGACTATTTTTCTCGAAGGAAAGGGCGCCGGCCAGCCCGCCGAGACGACCAATGACCGGGTCAAACATATCGACGTCGAAGGGCCGGTGACGATGGTCTCGAAAGACCAGATCGGCACGGGCGATCGCGGCAGCTACGACAAGGCCGAGAACAAGGTCCATCTGATCGGCAATGTCACGCTCACCCAAGGTGAGAATATCGTGAAGGGCGACAGGCTCGACTATGACGTGACGACCGGCATGGCGACCGTTCAGGGCGGCGCGTCGCAAGGCGGTCGGGTGCGCAGCACTTTCACGCCAAAGAACCAGTAAGACCTGAAAGGATCAGTTATCTGAAACTCGCTGCGTGACCGAGGTCACGAGCTGGTCGAGCAGGCGCTTGCGCTTGGCTTCGTAATAATAGCCGCCGGCATAGAGCTTGATCGCCCGCGCTTCATTGCCGCCGCTGACCTTATAGGCGTTGGCGAGATAGGGCACCGCGAAGGCCAGATTGGTGTCGGCGTCGAGAAGGCCGCTCGGCGGGCCGTCGTAGCCCATATGCCGGGCCGTGTCGTGGCGGATCTGCATCAGTCCCCAATAGGGTCCGTGCCGGGCGTGGGGATTGTAATTGCTCTCGCGGCGGATCGAGCGGTGAATGAGCGATTCCGGAATGTCGTAGACGCGGGCGTAATGGGCGATCCGGGCATGGAGCGCGTCCTGTCCGGCGAGCTCCTTGCCTTGGGCGTTCTCGTCATAGGCGGCCGGCGCCGAAGCGACGGGAGATTCCTGCGGCGCGCAGCCCGCAAGCGATAGAGCGCTGAGAGCGGCAAGGGCGGCGGCCCGGCGGCGAAATCGCATAAAAATTCCCTCGTTGACCGCCCACGGCCCAGCTGATGAATGCGCCATGCACAGATGGCGAAATCGTGGCGGCTGCGCTTGTCGTCGTTGATTTCCAGGGGAGATCGACGAGATCACGCTGCATTTGGGCGGAATCGCCCAAATGCAGATAACGTGATCGATTCTATAAGTTTAGAGCGCGCTCGACGCGAAAAACCGGTTCCCACTTTTTCGCAGCGCGCTCTAGCTGCCCGCCTATCCCCTGGCGCGAGGCGGCGATGGCGCAGAAACAGTCGCAGCGCAGCTCGTCGGCGAAAAGCTTAAAGACCGCGACCAAATACTGGTCGGGCGACGTCACGCGCCGCAGCAACGCGCTCGATCTCGAGTCGGGCGTATTCACCTGGGACGATCCGGCGAGGATTGCACGCTTGCTGAAGCGCTCGGCCGAAGCGAGCATGCGTGGCAAGTCGGAACCCTATCGCTCCGCGATGTCGATGCTGACGTTCTACATCAACAGAGCCGGCGAGGATCTGTCCAAAGAGCGCCGGAAAGTGCTGGAACAGGCGAAGGACGAATTAGGAAAGGCGTTTGGGCGACTGGCCGGTTAAGCGCCTTGTCCGCAGATTGACGCTCTTTCGACCCGGTATTACTGTCCTTCGCTAGGTATTACTACTTTGAGCGGGCATGAGCACAAAAGTCACCGTAAAAGGCCAGGTCACCCTGCCAAAAGCGGTCCGCGAGGCCGCCGGCATCCGTCCCGGCGACCGGGTGAGCGTGCGCGCGCGGCCGGAAGGCGGGGTGTTGGTGGAGCGCAGCGAGGAGCGGTTGCCTGACGCCGCCGCGGTGCGGGCGGCAAGGAACAAAGTCGAACGGGCGCTGGCCGAACTGGATCGCAAAGGCGTGACATTTGAAATGACGACCGACGAATGGATGCGCCTGCTGCGAGGCGATGATTGACGCTTGTCGACACAAATATTTTCATCGACTTGCTGACGCGCAATCCGGATTGGTTCGAAGCTTCGCGCCTGGCGTTCGAACGACGAATGGCGCTCGGGGCAATCTTGATCGTCGATGTGGTCTTTGCCGAACTGGCGACGGGTTTTGCGAGCGAGGCGGATTGCTCCGATTTTCTTGGCGCGCTCGGCGTCGAACATTCCGCAATGTCGCGGCAAGCGCTTTGGCGCGCGGGTCAGGCGTTTCGCGACTACCGGCGCCAGGGCGGTTCGAAATCGAATGTTTTGGCCGACTTCTTCATCGGCGCGCAGGCGGAAACTTTAGGCGTTCCGCTTCTGACGCGCGATGCGGGGAGATATCGGACCTATTTTCCGGAGGTGGAGCTGGTGGCGTCGTAACGCGTTGCGCCGCCGGAAATTATGTCCTATTTTTCAAAAAATGACCATTTTCGAGGCGGTCATGTCGTCCTACCCCATCGCCAAGGCGAAAGAACAATTGTCCCGGCTGATCGACGAGGCGCTTGCGGGCAAGACGGTGACCATCACCCGTCACGGCAAACCCGTCGTCGAACTGCGTCCGAGCACACCCGACGAAGCGCCCAAACGAATGACGAAAGCCGACCTCGAATGGCTGCGCAAGCGCCGAGACGCGCGTCCGCCGCTCGGCGAGGACGCCGTCACCCTGATCCGCAGAATGCGCGACGAAGAGGAATGAGCTTCTACCTGGACGCCAATGTCCTCGTTTCCCTTTTCGCTGCTGACGCCCATTCGAACAAGGTCGACGCATGGATCGACTCCGACCCCGGCGCGCTTTTTGTCAGCGACTTCGCGCGCGTCGAATTTGCCGCTGTCGTTTCGCGACAGGTTCGCGTCAAGGCGATGAGCGATACGGCGGCGCGCGAAGCGCTCACTGATTTCGACGACTGGGCGCGAGAGATGACGCAGCACATCGAGGCTGACGTGCGGGACATGATCTTGGCGGAGAGCCTTGTTCGCGATTTCACGACAAAGCTCACCGCGCCCGACGCGCTGCATCTCGCGCTCGCCTCGAACCGGGGTTATCGGCTGGCGACCTTCGATACGCGCCTCGCGGCGGCGGCGGCGATGAGAGGCGTGCGGGTGGTGGAGTTGGGCTAAAGGCGTCGCGCCGTTGCGTTGTGGGGCGCCGCTGGACGCGATATCGACAGTCGCCGTCGACAGGGCGAGCGACGCTGGGGCCGTGACGAGGAGCCGTGAGATATTATGCGCGCTAATCAGAGGCTAGGAGCTGCGCCGGTTTTCGCGATTCTGTTAATCGCAACGAGCGTTGTCGATGCGATCGCTGAAGGCGCGAATGCGCATCAGCTTCAATGTGCGACCGCAGCGGTGATCCATGCGTTGCACGATGCGCCTGCGCGGAAGGACGGCTTGAACCGATTTATCATCGTGTCGCTGGGGCAGGGCCAGCGATATGTGCAATGCCGGTTCGTCGAAAGCGACGCGGGCGCATTGTGCGAAGCGTCGAGTGGCGCATATGGTCCGACTGGCGTCAACCGAATGGTCCTGACCGCCAAGCAGCGTCGCGTCTTGTCGAAACTGGGCTTCGTCAGAAAGGCCGGCAGCAAAAACTATGTGCGCGAATTTTCCATGGCGAGCCGCGCCGATATTGAAGGGCTTGGCTTCTTCATGGTCCAAATATTGATGGGCGTTTACGGCTTGGGACGAGCAGAGAAGTTCGTCATTCAGTCGTCGCTGGACAGCCGCGCCGCCATTTCGCGCACATGTCCGGAGGCGCTGCAATTTTTTGCAGACTGACGGCGGGCCGAGATAGACGTCATTTCAGCCCCTCACCTCGTAAACTTCTTATACTTCAGCCGGTGCGGGATGACCGAATCCACCCCCAGCCGCCGCTTCTTGTCCTCTTCGTAATCGGCGAAATTGCCTTCGAACCATTCGACATGGCTGTCGCCCTCATAGGCGAGAATATGCGTCGCGATTCTGTCCAGGAAAAAGCGGTCATGCGAGATGATGACCGCGCAGCCGGCGAAATCGACGAGCGCGTCTTCGAGCGCGCGCAGCGTGTCGACGTCGAGATCATTGGTCGGCTCGTCGAGCAGCAGCACATTGGCGCCGCTTTTCAACATTTTGGCGAGATGCACGCGGTTGCGCTCGCCGCCTGAAAGCTGGCCGACCTTCTTTTGCTGATCGGCGCCCTTGAAATTGAAGGCCGAGCAATAGGCGCGGCTGTTGATCTCGCGCTTGCCGAGATAGATCACCTCATTGCCTTCCGAGATTTCCTCCCAGACGGTCTTGTTGGCGTGCAGCGCGTCGCGCGACTGGTCGACATAGCCGAGCTGCACGCTGTCGCCGATCTCGATCGTCCCGTTGTCGGGCTTCTCCTGTCCGGTGATCATGCGAAACAGCGTCGTCTTGCCGGCGCCGTTGGGCCCGATCACGCCGACGATGCCGCCGGGCGGCAATTTGAAGGAGAGATCGTCGATCAGGAGCGTGTCGCCATAGCCCTTCGACAGATGGTCGAAATCGATGACATTGTCGCCGAGACGTTCGGCCACCGGAATGACGATCTGCGCGGTCGTCGGCGCCTTGTCGTTCTGCTTGGCGACGAGTTCCTCGTAACGCTGGATGCGGGCCTTGCTCTTCGCCTGCCGCGCCTTCGGCGAAGCGGCGATCCACTCGCTCTCGGCTTCGAGTGCGCGCTGGCGCGCCTTGTCTTCGCTGGTTTCCTGCGCGAGGCGCTTCTGCTTCTGCTTCAGCCAGCTCGTATAATTGCCCTCATAGGGAATGCCGCGGCCGCGATCGAGCTCCAATATCCAGCCGGTGACATTGTCGAGGAAATAGCGGTCATGGGTGACGATCAGGATCGCGCCGGGATATTGGCGCAAATGTCCTTCAAGCCAGTTCACCGTCTCGGCGTCGAGATGGTTCGTGGGTTCGTCGAGCAGCAGCAGTTCGGGCTGTTCGAGCAGCAGCTTGCACAGCGCGACGCGGCGCCGCTCGCCGCCGGAGAGCTTCGTCACGTCGGCGTCGTCGGGCGGGCAGCCGAGCGCGTCCATCGCCTGATCGACCTGGCTGTCGAGATCCCACAGGCCCTTGGCTTCGATCTCGTCCTGCAGCTTGGTCATCTCGTCGGCGGTCTCGTCCGAATAATTCATCGCGAGATCATTGTAGCGGTCGAGAATCGCCTTCTTGTCGGCGACGCCGAGCATGACATTGCCGCGCACGTCGAGGGTCGGCTCAAGGTGCGGCTCCTGCGGCAGATAGCCGACCCGCGCGCCCTCGGCGACGAAGCCTTCGCCGGCATATTCCTTGTCGATGCCGGCCATGATCCGCAGCAGCGTCGATTTACCCGCGCCGTTGACCCCGAGCACGCCGATCTTGGCGTCGGGATAGAAGGAAAGATTGATATTCTCCAGGACCTTCTTGCCGCCCGGGTAGGTCTTGGTGAGGCCCTGCATGTGATAGATGAACTGGCGCGCCATATCGCCTCGCAATGGGAGAGATTGGCGCTGTGTTTAGAGCATTTCCATTGGGGCAGGGAAGCGCTTTATTCGTAAGTCCAGGGCCCGTCCGGCCAAAGTCCTGCCGCGCAAGCGACGCGCGATGTGGAATTCCCGCTTTCGGCGCGGCGACTTCTTGCTTTCCGCCTCCTTCAACCGCTATCGAACGGCGTATGAACATTCTTCTCATCGGCGCCGGCGGCCGCGAGCACGCGATCGCCCATGCGCTCAAGAAAAGCCCGCGCCTGAAACGCCTGTTCGTCGCGCCCGGCAATCCGGGGACGGCGCGCGTCGGCGCCAATGCCGCGCTCGACGCCGCCGATCACGACGCCGTCATAAGATTTTGCCGTGAAGAGCAAATCGCCCTCGTCATCGTCGGCCCCGAACAGCCGCTGATCGGCGGTCTCGTCGACGCGCTGGAGGCGCACGACATTCTCGCCTTCGGCCCGACACAGGCGGCGGCGCGGTTAGAGGGCTCCAAGGGCTTCACCAAGGATTTGTGCCGCGACTACGACATTCCCACCGCGCGCTATGCGCGTTTCGGCGCGCTCGAACCGGCGCTGCGCTATCTGCGCGAGAATGGCGCGCCGATCGTCGTCAAGGCCGATGGGCTCGCCGCCGGCAAGGGCGTCGTCGTCGCTCAGACGCTTGATGAGGCGGAGCAGGCCGTGCAGGCGATGTTCGCCGGCGCCTTCGGCCAGTCGGGCGCCGAGGTGGTCATCGAAGAATGTCTCGTCGGCGAAGAGGCGTCGTTCTTTGCAATCTGCGACGGCGTCCGCGCGCTGCCCTTCGCGACGGCGCAGGATCATAAGCGCGTCGGCGACGGCGATACCGGGCCGAACACGGGCGGCATGGGCGCCTATTCGCCGGCCTCGGTCGTGACGCCCGACATCGAGGCGCGCGTCATGAGCGAAATCATCGCGCCCACGATGCGCGCCATGCGCGACAGGGACGCGCCGTTCAAGGGCGTGCTCTATGCGGGACTGATGCTCACCGAGGAGGGGCCAAAACTCATCGAATATAATTGCCGCTTCGGCGATCCCGAGGCGCAGGTCATTCTGCCCCGCCTTGAAGATGATCTTCTCGAGCTGATGCTTGCTTCCGCGCGAGGCGAATTGCCGCTGGAGCGGCCGCGGTTCTCGCCGCGCGCAGCGCTGACAGTGGTGCTGGCGGCCAAAAACTATCCGGGGACGCCGATCGTCGGTACCGAAATCCGAAATGTGAAGCGCGCCGAAGCCGTCGAGGGCGTCACGATCACCCACGCCGGCACGCGCGAAGAAGGCGGCCGGCTCCTCGCCGCCGGCGGGCGCGTGCTCAATGTCACCGCGCTCGGCGCAAGCGTCGCCGAGGCGCAGGCGCGTGCATATACGGCGGTCGATCTGATCGACTGGCCCGGCGGCTTTTGCCGCCGCGACATCGGCTGGCGCGAAGTCGCGCGCGAGGCGACAGGACGCGCTTAGTCGTCCGCAGGCGCTCGATTCGTCAGGAAGCGTTCCGAACTTGGAGCGCTTGCCGGAAGGCGCCCGTTCCATCACTCTCGCCGACATTCTTCTCTCAATGGCGCATTCGGAGGCGAAGCCAATGGCGAGGATCGCACCCAATCTGACCGGTGTGCCGGAGACGATGTTGTGGACGCTCCATAATCGCGCATGCGAAGCGAGGCGTCCCGATGGGATATTGCTTGATCCTAAGGGCGTCGAAATCTATGACACGCTTGATTACGATTACGTGGGCAGCTTCGGAGCGGCCGAGCCCTCCCACGCCATTCGCGCCGATTTCTTCGACAATGAGCTACGCGCCTTTCTTAAGGACCATCCCGAGGGCGTGATCGTCAATCTGGGAGAGGGGCTGGAAACGCAGCGATTTCGCGTCGAGGACGACGAGGCGCTGTGGCTCTGCGTCGACCTGCCCGACGCCATCGCCATACGCGAGCGCTTCATCAAGCCGGACGAACGGCATCGGCATCTCGCCATGAGCGCGCTCGATCGAGGTTGGTTCGACGCCGTTCCAGCGGATCGCGCGGTCTATATTACCGCCCAGGGGCTGCTGATGTATTTTGCGCCCGAGGATGTGGGGCGCCTCATTTGCGACATGGCGGCGCGGTTTCCGAAAGCGCGCCTGTGCTTCGATCACATTCCCGAATGGTTGTCGAAAAAGACGCTGAAAGGCTGGAGAAAAGGACGCAATTACGTCACGCCGGAAATGCCTTGGGGAATTAATCAATGCGACATCGAGCCGATCTTGCGCGAATGGGCGGCGGTCGAACGCGCCGAGACCTTTCCGTATAAGTTCGAGCGCGGATGGCAAGGGCTGGTCTTCAACGGCCTGATGCGCGTCGGATGGATTCGCAACCGCAGTCCCGGCATGACATGCGTGCGTTTCGCGTGAGGCGGTTGTCCTATCGAACGACAAGCGTTTGAATGGCTCGGCTGTCATATGTGGACGGCCCCGCTTGGCAAGCGGTTTTTTCTCGGCGCGGAGAACCTGGGTGGCGGGTTTCGGTCATATGTCCGGCCTTTTGGCGCGGCGCTTATGTCCGCTGGCCCTGATGAAGTTCGACTG
>VGDY01000028.1 GCA_016869555.1 Alphaproteobacteria bacterium
CGCGCCGGGCGAGACCAAGGAAATCGCGGTGAAGGTGCAGGACGCGCGTTGGGACATCGAGCGTCTGTCCGACCTGGCCTACGACACCGACAGCCAGATCGGCGGCCTGCTGCTGTTCTTCTCGCCGTCGGGACGCCGCTTCGCGGCCGAAATCGGCGGTCCGGTGATTCCGAAGTTCGTCGCGGGCGATATGCCCTAAGCGAGACTGACGAATTATAAAATAGCCCCCGGCCCATAAAGCCGGGGGTTTTTATTTGGGAAACGCGGCGAGGTTCGACATGAAGGCGATGCGCCGCCCCTCAATGATGGCGGCCGCATGATGGCGTCCGTCTGCGCGATCTCCGGCCGATGAGCTTGGCGCGCGTTCGACGCATCATCGAGCCGTTCTAGTTTCTTTTTGGCGCCGCGCCTCGACGGTGCTCGCGCCGCCACTGCGCTTGTTTCGGCAACCCGCGCTCACTATAAAACGGCGGAGCTCCCTTAAGATCGGCGGAGCCGTCGACGCCGTAAGCCGGTCTCCGCTCGCTTATCGCCCCTGACACCGCGCCCGAGGAGCCCGCGCCGCCGCAATGTCCGATCTTTCCGAAGTCTTCCGCGCCGGCGCGGAGAACGCCTGGATTTTCGCGCCGAGCGCCGTGGCGCTGGGCGCGCTGCACGGGCTCGAACCCGGCCATTCGAAAACGATGATGGCGGCGTTCATCGTCGCGATTCGCGGCACGGTGGCGCAAGCGATTCTGCTTGGCCTTGCGGCGACCATCTCGCACACGGCGATTGTATGGGCGATCGCGCTGACGGGTCTCTATTTCGGCGCGAAACTCAACGTTGAGGCGAACGAACCCTATCTGCAGATCGTTTCAGGCGCGCTGATCATCGCCGTCGCTCTCTGGATGATCTGGCGAAGCTGGCGCGATATCGCGGCCGGCAGACCCGCATCGGCGCCCACGCAGGAGAGCGGGCGCGTTCCGGCAGTCGCCGCAGCGCATGGGCATACGTACGACGGCGCGCATATTCATGCGCATGAGGCGGGCCTTCCGCATAGCCATGAGGAAGAGGAATTCGAGAGCGAACTCCTCGACGTCGATCCGACCGTCTATGCTGACGCGCATGAGCGCGAACATGCGTTGGATATTGAGCGACGCTTCGCCAATCGCCAGGTGACCACCGGACAGATCATTCTGTTCGGTCTGACCGGGGGGCTCATTCCCTGTCCGGCGTCGATCACCGTGCTGCTGCTTTGCCTGCAGGTTGGACGCATCGGACTCGGCGCGCTCCTGGTGCTGTGCTTCAGCATTGGTCTCGCGTTGACGCTGGTGCTGGTCGGCGTCGCGGCGGCGCTTGGCCTGCGCCACGCCGCGTCGCGCTGGCCGGGGTTCGAAGCCCTGGCGGCGCGCGCGCCCTATCTTTCCGGCGCGATCGTCGCCGCCATCGGCGCCTATACGATCGCGGTGGGAGCAGCCGCCTTGGCGTAATTATTTGTCGGCGTGAAACGCCAATTTCGTCACCCTGGCGGTGAGCGGCGCGTCGAGGAAAAAATCGAGCGCCGCATCGACCCGGGGATCGACCGCATAGGTCGAGAAGTCGGTCATGCCTTCTTGCTGCAAGACCTGCGCGTCGATGAAGAAATTACCGCTGCAGTCCTTTGCCGGACGAACGAGAATGGCGTGCGCGGCGTCGGCGACGATCTCGGGCTTGCGCGACCGGCGCAGAAGTTCCTCGCCGCCGAGCAGATTGCCGACCGCCGCGGTCGCGATCGCCGTCTCGGGCCACAGCGAATTGACGGCGACGCCGTCGCCTTCGACATCCCGTGCGAGCCCCAGCGTCACCAGGCTCATGCCATATTTCGACATTGTATAGGCGAGGTTGGGAGAAAACCATTTGGGGTTCAAATCCACCGGCGGCGAAAGCGTCAAAATATGCGGATTGGCGGATTTGCGCAGATGCGGCAGCGTCGCCTTGCAGCACAGATAGGTTCCGCGCGCATTGATCTGATGCATGAGATCGAAGCGTTTCATCTCGAGCGCGTCGACGCCGCGCAGATCAATCGCGCTTGCATTGTTGACGAGGATGTCGATCCCGCCAAAGCAGGATGCGGCCTGACGAACCGCCGCCTCGACCTGATCCTCGAAGCGAATGTCGCAGGGCACGGCGAGCGCCTGTCCGCCAGCTGCTTCGATTTCCGCCGCGGCGGTATAGATCGTGCCCGGGATTCTTGGGTTTTCCGTCACGCTCTTCGCCGCGACGACGACATTCGCGCCGTCGCGCGCGGCGCGCATCGCGATCGCGAGACCAATGCCGCGGCTTGCGCCGGTGATGAACAGCGTCTTGCCGGCGAGCGAGCGCGTAATCGAGTTTGTCATCGCGCGCTCACAGGCTCACATAATGCGGAAAAAGCGCCTCGTCTCACGCGGCGACCTGCGCCGGATAGCCCGCCTCGGTGATCGCGTCGGCGAGCGCCTGCGCGTCCTTGGGCGCCGGGGTGACGTCGACCTTGCCGGTCGCGAGATCCACCTTGACGTCGGCGTTCGGCTCGACCGCTTGCACCGCCTTGGTGACGTGCTTCACACACATGTTGCAGGTCATGTCTTTGACGTTGAATGTCGTCATCGCTTCCTCCTTGATTTGTTTTTCAGCCGCTTCCGTTTCGATTGGCGGCGCTTGTTCGTCGACCTCGGCGCTCGCGACGACCGGAGCCTTGAAACGGCGCAGGCGCAGCGCATTGGTCAGCACGAACACGCTCGACAGCGCCATGGCCGCGGCGCCGAACATCGGCGAGAGCAGCATGCCGTTGATTGGATAGAGCGCGCCCGCCGCGACCGGTATGAGCACGATGTTATAGCCGAAGGCCCAGAAGAGATTTTGCTTAATATTGCGCATCGTCGCATGCGAAATCGCCAGCGCCGCCGGCACCTTGGCGAGATCGCCCGACATCAGCACGACGTCGGCGGCTTCGATCGCAATGTCGGTTCCCGTGCCGATGGCGATCCCGGCGTCGGCGGCGGCGAGCGCCGGCGCGTCGTTCACGCCGTCGCCGACGAAGGCGATCTTGTTTGATTCACGCAGGCGTTCGAGCGTAGCGACTTTTCCATCTGGGAGAACGCCGGCGACGACTTCGTCGATCCCGAGTCTCGCGGCGATGGCTTTCGCCGTGCGCTCGTCGTCGCCGGTGATCATCGCGGTCTTGACGCCGATCGAATGAATCGCGTCGATCGCCGCGCGGCTTGTCGGCTTCAGATCGTCGGCGACGCAGAGTATCGCGCCAAGCTTGCCGTCGACCGCGACGTAAAGCGGCGTCTTGCCTTCTTCAGAGAGTTTCTGGGCGTCCTCTGCAAAAGGGGCGGCGTCGACGCCGAGCGACGCCATGAAGCGCTCGGCGCCGATGGCGACGATTTTGCGGTCGACGATTCCCGTGACCCCCATGCCCGCCACGGATTTGAAGTCGGCGCAAGGCGAAAGCGAAAGGTCCGACGCCCTGGCGGCGGCGACCAAGGCTGCGCCGACGGGATGTTCCGACTGCGCCTCGACGCTTGCGGCAAGCCGCAGAAGATCGTTCTCCTTCTTGCCGGACGTCGCGACGAGATCGGTCAGTCGCGGCTTGCCATAAGTGAGCGTGCCGGTCTTGTCGAAGGCGATCAGCGTCACGTCGCGCAGCGTCTGCAAAGCTTCGCCCTTGCGAAACAGCACGCCGAGCTCCGCCGCGCGGCCGGTGCCGGTCATGATCGCCGCCGGCGTCGCCAGCCCCATGGCGCAGGGGCAGGCGATAATCAGCACGGCGACGGCGTTGACGAGCGCATAAGTCAGACGCGGCTCCGGCCCGATCAGCATCCAGACGACGAAGGTCAGCGCCGCGACGGCGAAGACCGCGGGAACGAAGACGGCGGTGACGCGATCGACCATCGCCTGAATCGGCAGCTTGGCCCCCTGCGCCTGCTCGACCATGCGGATGATGCCGGCGAGAGTGGTATCGGCGCCGACGCGGGTCGCGCGAAAGGAGAAGGCGCCGGAGCCGTTGACCGTCGCCCCGGTGACGGCGGCGCCCGGCCTTTTGGCGACGGGCGCCGGTTCGCCGGTCACCATCGATTCATCGACATGCGACGCGCCTTGCGTCACCACGCCGTCGGTCGGAATGCGCTCGCCGGGTCGCACCAGAACGATGTCGCCGACGCGCACGTCGTCGATGTCGACGTCGACGCTCGCCCCGTCGCGCTCGACGCGGGCGGTTTTCGGCTGAAGCTTCGCCAGGGCGCGGATCGCCTCCGACGTGCGGCCCTTGGCGCGCGCCTCCATATAGCGGCCGAACAGGATGAGGGTGACGATGACGACCGCCGCCTCGTAATAGACATGCACCGAGCCCGCCGGCAACACATCGGGCGCAAAGGTCGCGACGACCGAATAGAGATAGGCGCTGAGCGTGCCCGTGGCGACCAGCGCGTTCATGTCGGGCTGGCGCCGCAGCAGCGACGGAATCCCCTTGAGGAAGAAAACCAGGCCGGGACCGAACAGCACGACGCTGGCGAGCAGGAAGGATATCTCGCGAATCCTCGCTTCGCCGATCACGCCCATCGTCCAGTGATGAATGGCGGGGATGAGATGTCCGCCCATTTCGACCAAGAAGATCGGCGCCGTGAGGGTGGCGGCGACAATGAGGCGGAAGCGCAGCGCGCGCATTTCCTCCTCGCGTCGCGCCCGTTCGCGATCGGCGCCGCCTGAATCGGTCTCGATCTGGCGCGGCTCATAGCCGGCCTGTGCAATCGCCCTGCGCAGGCGATCGGTCAGGCCGGGGCCCGCGAGCGCGCGCACGGATGCGCGTTCGGTAGCAAGATTGACCTTCGCCTCGATCACGCCCGGAACGGCGCTCAGCGCCTTTTCGACATGCGAAACGCAGGAGGCGCAGGTCATGCCGCCGACGCCAATCTCGATCGTCTCGACGACCGCCTCGTAGCCCGCGTCCGAGACCGACTTTACGAGTTGGGGGAGACTCGCCCCCGGAGCCAGCGAAACCTCCGCCCGTTCGGTGGCGAGATTGACGCTGGCGGCCTCTACGCCCGGCGTATGGGCAAGCGCCTTCTCGACATGCGACACGCAGGAGGCGCAGGTCATGCCCCGGACGGAGAAGTCAAGGCGTTCGCCGCCTGGAAATGGAGTTTGAGCGTTCATAGCGGCCGCCTCATTCACAACGCCCTTGCGCATCAGTTTAAAGCCAGCGCCGCGTGCGCGCCATATAGGACCGGTAGTGGTCGCCAAATTTCGCAAGAAGATGCCGCTCTTCGGGCTCGATCGCGAGCTTTGTAAGGCAAAACGCCAGAACGGGCGTCAACAGCAGCGTGAAGGGCGAGCCAAGGAACAGACCCAGTCCAAAGATCAAGGCGACATGCGACACATAGATCGGGTTGCGCGATAGGCGGAACGGCCCCTCGGTGACGAGACAGGACGCGGCGCGATGCGGCAGGATCGTCGTTTGATGGCGCGAGAGAATGCGAAAGCACCAGACATCATTCGCCAGCGCGAGCATGACGATCGCGGCCCCGGCGAGATGCGGGAGCGAAGAGGAGGCGCGATCGATGAGCGAAACCCGCGTCGCGGCGTCGAGCGCCAGCCCGGCGGCGAGAGTCAGCGCCATCAGGATCGGCGGCCAGGGTATCGGGGAAGGCGGCCCGTTTGCGCGCGTCGGCGCGTTCATTGCGGCGGCTCCATGAAACACTTGAAGAACCACTCTTTATCTAAATCGCGATTCAACGCGACGGTTTCAAGTAGCTCGTCAAGACAGGCTTGACGAGCGCGGCGCCTTTTGTCAAGGTAGTCTTGACAAATAGGGATCTGCGATGCTGGCCCTGCCCAAACGTAAACTGCGCTGCTCGTTCTGCAGAAAGACGGAGACCCAGGTCTCCCGGCTCGTCGGCGGCGCCGCCGGCGGCTATATTTGCGAAGACTGCGTCGGCGTGTGCAATAAAATCCTCGACGCCGCGCCTTCGCCGTTCAAAAGCTGGGACAATCTCACCGAGGAGCAGCTATTGTCGTCGATCAAGGCGAGCGAGGCCAGCATCACGGCGCTGCATTCGCTCATCCATGTGCAGGTCGAGGCGCTTCGCAAACGCGAGGTGAGCTGGACGGCGATCGGCAAGGCTCTCGGCGTCTCCCGACAAGCGGCCTGGGAGCGGTTCTCCTGATAGAGGATCGATCCGACATGCTCGATCGCTATACGCAGGATCTCGCCGGCCTCAGAGCGCGCGGCAGATTGCGCATGCTGGCGCCGCGCGTCGGGATGGATTTCGCGTCCAACGACTATCTGGCGCTCGCCGAATCGCCGGAATTCGCGGCGGCGGCGCGCGCGGCGCTCGCGCGCGGCGTTCCCGTCGGCGCCGGCGGCTCGAGGCTTCTGCGCGGCAATCATCCCGAGCATGAAGCGCTCGAAGCAGAGGCCGCGCGCTTCTTCGGGGCCGAAAGCGCGCTCTATTTCAGCGCCGGCTTTACCGCCAATGAGGCGCTGCTTTCCACCGCGCCTCAGCGCGAAGATTTTATTCTTTACGACGAGCTCGCGCATGCGAGCGCCCATGAGGGCATGCGATTGGCGCGCGCGCCGAACGCCCCGTTCGCGCACAATGACGTCGGCGCCGCCGAGGACGCGATCCGCGCCTGGCGCGCAAGAGGCGGACGGGGGCGACTCTGGATCGTCGTCGAAAGCCTCTACAGCATGGATGGCGACAAGGCGCCGCTCGACGAACTATATGCGCTTTCCGCGCGAAGCGACGCTTTTCTCGTCATCGACGAGGCGCATGCGACCGGCGTCTATGGTCGGGGCGGACGCGGACTCGCCGCGCGTTTTGAAGGCAGGGACAATGTCATAACCTTGCACACCTGCGGCAAGGCGATGGGCGTGGCCGGCGGACTTCTCTGTCTCCCGCGCGTGTTGCGCGACTTCATGATCAACCGTTGCCGGCCGTTCATTTTCGCGACCGCGCCTTCGCCCCTCGTCGCCGCTTGCATGCGCGCGGCGCTCGAGATCATCGAGGCTGCCGACGACCGCCGCGCCGAACTGATGGCGCGCATCGATTTCGCCGGCGCCGAACTGCGGCGCCTCTGCGGGATCGACTCGTCGGGAAGTCAAATACAGCCTATCATCGTCGGCGCCGATGTTCGCGCCACCACTCTTGCGTCGCGCCTGCGGGCGCATGGCTATGATATTCGCGCCATTCGTCCGCCGACGGTGCCTGAGGGCTCGGCGCGGCTGCGCATCGCCCTGACGCTCAACACGCGCAAAGATGACCTCGCTCAGATGATCGCGCATCTTGGCGAAGAGCTGGCGAGGCTCGAACCATGAACCGCCGCTTCGTCATCGCCGGAACGGACACCGGCGTCGGCAAGACCGTCGTCTCCGCAGCGATCGTTGGCGCGCTCGGCGCCTTTTATTGGAAGCCGGTGCAGGCGGGGCTCGATGGCGAGACCGACTCGCAGACTGTTGCGCGGCTTTCGGGGACGCGGTCCGACCATATCGTCCCGGAAGCCTGGCGGCTGCGTCGCGCCGCTTCGCCGCATCTTGCCGCCCGCGACGAGGGCGTCGAGATTGACGCCACCGCGCTTAATCCCCCGCAGTGCTCTGGTCCTCTCGTGATCGAGACGGCGGGCGGCGTGATGACGCCGCTCAGCGACCGCGCGCTGACCATCGATGTGCTGGAACGCTGGCGGCTTCCAGTGATTCTCGTCGCGCGTACGAGTCTCGGCACGATCAATCACAGCCTGCTCACGCTCGAAGCGTTGCGCAGACGCGGCGTGTCGATAATCGGAATCATTTTCGTCGGCGACGCCGACGCCGACGCGCAACGTTCCATCGAGACGATCGGCGGCATGCGCATTCTCGGCCGACTGCCCAAGCTCGATCCCTTGAACCAGAAGACGCTCGGCGCCGCGTTCAACGCCGCGATCGCACGCGACTCCTTCGGGAGCGGCGCGTGAGCTTCGTCACCGACTCTCCGGTCTGGCGGCCGTTCACTCAGCATGCGCTGCAGCCCGACGCCTTCAAGATCGCGCGCGCCGAGGGCGCCTGGCTCGAAGCCGAGGACGGCAAGCGCTTTCTCGACGCCATCTCGTCCTGGTGGGTGATCACCCATGGCCATCGCCATCCGGCGATCATGCAGGCGATCCGCGAAGAAACCGAACGGCTCGACCAGATCATCTTCGCCGGCTTCACCCATGAGCCGGCGGAGGCGCTTGCGCGGCGCCTCGTCACGCTGACGGCGCCCGGACTCGACTATGTGTTTTATTCCGACAGCGGCTCGACCTGCGTCGAAGTGGCGATCAAAATGGCGCTCGGCTTCTGGCGCAATCGCGGCGAAGCGCGCACGCGCGTCGTCGCGCTCGAACATGGCTATCATGGCGACACGATTGGAACGATGTCCGCCGGCGCGCGCTCGCCTTTCAACGCGCCTTATGAGCCGCTGCTCTATGAAGTGACGCGCATTCCCTTCCCCTCGCGCGGGCGCGAGCAGGTAACGCTCGACGCGCTGGAGCGCGCCTGTCGCGACAAGCCCGCCGCCTTGCTGGTCGAGCCGCTCATCTTGGGCGCCGGCGGCATGCTGATCTACGGCGCCGATACGCTCGGCGAGATGAGGCGCATCTGCGCGCATCACGACGTGCTGTTCATCGCCGACGAGGTGATGACCGGCTTCGGACGCACCGGAACGTTCTTCGCTTGCGAGCAGGCGGACGTCATTCCGGACATCGCCTGCTACGCCAAAGGCCTTACCGGCGGCGCGCTGCCGCTCGCCGTCACGATGTGCAAGAGCGAGATTTTCGAGGCGCATCTGTCGCAGGATCGCGCCCGCGCATTTTTTCACTCGAGCTCCTATACGGCCAATCCGATCGCCTGCGCCGCGGCGCTCGCCAATCTCGACGTCTGGGCGACGGGCGAACCCGCCGCCCGCGTCGCGGCGCTGTGCGACATGCAGGCGACGCGCATTGCGCGCTTCGCCGATGACGCGCGCTTCTCGAACGCCCGCCGGCTTGGAATCATCACGGCGCTTGATCTCAATGTCGCGCAGAGCGGCTATCTGGCGAGCGTTTCGCTCGATCTCATGCGCTTCTTCAACGAACGTGGACTGTTGCTGCGCCCGCTAGGCCCGACGATCTATGTGTTTCCGCCATACTGCGTCGAGGACGCCGAACTCGATCTCGTTTATGACGCGATCAGCGAGGCGGCGGACCGTTTCGGCCGCGGTTAGCGTTCGATCTCCTTGCGCACGCTCTTGCCGCGTCCCTCGTCTGGGACAGTGTTCTTGCGCGCGAGAAATTCTTCCTTCAGCGCGCGCCGCAGGATTTTGCCGACATTGGTCTTGGGCAGGCTCTCGCGAAATTCGAAATAGCGCGGAATCTTGTAGCTCGTCAGCTGCTCATGCGCGAAGGCGCGCAATTCTTCGCGCGTGAGGCTCGGATCGCGCGCAACGATAAACGCCATCGGCGCTTCGCCGGAATGTTCATGCGGCACGCCGATGACCGCGACTTCCTTGACTTTGGGATGTTCGATCAGCACGGATTCGACTTCGTTCGGATAGACGTTGAATCCCGAAACAAGGATCATGTCCTTCAATCGATCGACGATTTTGATCAGCCCGTCGGGCGCCATCACGGCAATGTCGCCGGACTTGAGAAATCCGTCGGCCGTCAGCGCATTCGCGGTTTCATCCGGCCTGCGCCAATAGCCGCCCATCAATTGCGGCCCCTTGACGCAGAGTTCGCCCCGTTCGCCGATAGGAACAGGTTCGCCTTCGGGCGAACGCACCGAGATTTCGGTGGACGGCACGGGATAGCCGATACCGCCCGTAAATTCGGGGATTGTCGGCTTGTTGATCGTGACGATCGGCGACGTCTCGGTCAGTCCATAGCCTTCGACGATCGGCCTGCCGGTCAACGCCTTCCATTTCTGCGCCACGACTTCCTGGGTCGACATGCCGCCCGAAATGGTGAGAAGAAGATTGGAATAGTCCACCGACCTGGCCGCGGAATGATCGGCGATCGCCGCGTAAAGCGTGTTGACGCCGGAAAAGAGCGTGAACGGAGATTTGCGCAGCGTCGCGATGAGGCCCTTGATGTCGCGCGGATTGGCGATGAGCAGGCAGCAGCCGCCGGTCTTCACCACCAGCATAAGGCAGGCGGTCAGACCGAAAATATGGTAGAGCGGCAGCGCCGTCACCATGATCAACGGCTTATCCGCAAGATAGGGTTTCAACCAAGCCCACGACTGCTCGACATTCGCGGCGACGTTGCGGTGGAGCAGCATGGCGCCCTTGGCGACGCCGGTCGTGCCGCCGGTATATTGCAGAAAAGCGATGTCGTTCGGCCCCACCGGCGGCGGATTGAACGGCTCCTCCGCGCCCGCCTGCAGCACTTGCGCGAAGCCGACGCATCCCGGCAGGCGATAGGCGGGGACCATGCGTTTGACCCACCGCGAAACGAAATTGACGAGCGCGCCGCGCAGACCCATCAGATCGCCGGGCTTTACGATGATCGCACGGTCGAGTTTCATTTGCGGCCACGCGGCCGCGGCGGTATGCGCGAAATTTTCGAAGACGAACAGGAAGCGCGCGCCGGAGTCGTTCATCTGGTGTTCGAGCTCATGCGGCGTGTACAGCGGATTGACGTTCACGACGACGCCGCCGGCCAGCAGGACGCCAAAAAGAGTCGCCGGGTAGGCGAGGACGTTGGGCGACATGATCGCGACCCGATCGCCCTTCCTCAGGCCCCGGGTCTGCAGCCAGGCGGCGACCGCGACGGCGGCGCGGCCGAACTCCTCGAAGGTGAGCGTCGCGCCGAAGCTCTCCATCGCGGTTCGGTCGGCGAAGTCCACGACGCTCGCGTTGAACATATCGACCAGCGTCGAATAGGACGATTGATCAATCTCCGCCGGAACGCCGGCGGGATATGACGACAGCCAGGGACGCTTAGCGTAAGGGTCCTCTCGATGTTCCGCGTTCGTCATTGTCGTCTTGGACCTCCGCGAGTCGACATGGTCGCGGATCGCGAATCGTCCGCTCCGCCAATCTGCTGCCGTTCAAGATAGCGCGTCCAGCGCCGGATGCGGCCACTCTCGCCGCAATCAATTATTTTGCATCGCACGCTGTGTCACGCCGCGCCCGCGGACATCGGCGCGAGGCCCAAGAGCAGCGCAACGCCGAGCGCCAGAACCAGGATCGCGGCGATGAATTCGCCGCCGCGCGCGAGAATGATCGCGCGGCGCGAATCCTTCGCCCCAAGCCGCATCGCGGCGCCCTTGGCGTAAACCGCCGTCGCGGCGAGCGCGCCCGTCGTTATCGCGGTCCCGGCCGACATCGCGATGACCGCCCCGGCGCCGGCGGCGAACAGCCCCTGCGACAGGGTGAAGGCCAGGACGAGAATCGCTCCCGAACAGGGACGCAGGCCGGCGGCGACGACGGTCGCCGTCGCATCGGCGAGGCGGAATTTTGGCCCGGTCAAAGTCGAGGGGTCCGGCGCATGGCAGCAGTTTTCGTCATGCACATGGGTCGGATCGTCGATCGCCTCGCAGATGAAGCCGCGCGTCGTGGAGGCGATTGCGGGCGCTCTGAGCGCGGACGACAGGGCGCGGCCCTTGACCCAGGCGAGACGCGCGCCGACCGCGGCCACCGCCGCATAGCTTGCAAACTCGATCATACGCGTCGCTTCGCTCATCTCTGTGGCGGTTGCGCGGAATATCGCCGCGGCGGCGCCGACGATCGCGATCGCGACCAGTCCCTGGAGAAGCGCCGCGAGCGCCGCGAGCAGCAGACCGCGCCTCAGCGCCGTTTCATTGGCGAGCATGTAAGACGCAAGCACCGCCTTGCCATGGCCGGGACCGGCGGCGTGAAAAACGCCATAGGCGAAGCTCGCCGTGGCAAGGGCGAAAAATGCGGAAGGATCGGTCTTAAGCGCCCGCACGGCGGCTTGCAGTTCAGCCTGGAACTTGCTTTGCCAAGCGAGAACGAGACCCGCAAAACCCGTCGCCGATCCAACCGACTCCTGCACCCCGACTGCGAACGGATGACGCGGCGCGCACCACGCCGAAGAAGCCGCGATCGCGACGACCGCCGCAGCCGCTACGCCGATCCAGAAGGCCCTGCGCCCAAGCTTCACGGACAGGCCACGATCGCGCGGGTCGCCAGTTTCACGCCGAAATCGGAGCCCGGCGACATGTTCTGGAAGAACGCCTCGCTCAGTTTCTGGTTGTCGGTCGCCAAGAGCGGCGCGGGCTCGACCAGGCTGAGCGAACATCCCGCCGGCGCGCCCGCGAGCGTGACAGCGTTCTCTTTTTCCAGTCCGAAGGACACGAAATAGGTTGGGTCATAGACCTGGAACGAGAAGGGTTTTTTCGCCGCCACAGGCGCCGTCAGCGGCAGGAAAAAGCGCATGGTGACGAGCTTTTTGTCGTTGGCTTCAAGCTTGACGTTTTCCGGCGGCTTGAACGCGAGCTTGGCCCCGTTTTGCTTGGCGAAGGTAAAAAAGTCGAATTCGGCCAGCGATTCGACATTCGTCTTGGCCAGCGGCGCCAGTTCCTCGCTGGTCGGCGGCTTTCCGTCCTTGCCGAGTCCCTGCACGGCATAGGCCGAATATAGTTCGTCGAACTCCCAGGCGTGCTGAACGCCGGTTATCCTGCCGTCAGGCGCGAACACCACTTCGCTTCGCACCGCGACCCATACATGAGGGTGCGCGGACGCGGCTCCAATTGGCGTCACTGTCGCGATAAGGATAAGAATCGAGTTGATTTTCAGCTTCATGCGAGTCTCGCGCTTAGGCGGCGAAGGCGGCGAAAACGCGGCGCGCACTCCCGCTTCGAGCCTGTGCACGCCAGGAGATATGTCCTTGAAAAGGCGCTTTCCTGTGTCATAAGGTGGCAGGCGTAGAGTCGGCGCCGGCGGGACGCTGAGGGTCGGGACGACGCGACCGGCTGGGTCGTTAAGTCGGATTCGTTCACGGGTTGATCCTTGTCATTTAGCGTGTGAGCGCATGAGTCCCAGGCGCGCTTCGCCGAATTCGCGCAGGAGAGCAATAAATGGCGGAAATTGCCGCCGGCGACGCACTGACCGGCTCCGCCTTCGCCGAGGCGTCGCTCTCAGATCGATTTGACCTCCACAAATCGCGCGTGCTGATCACTGGCACTCAGGCAATCGTGCGTCTGCTCCTCATGCAGAAGGAGGCGGACCGCCGCGCCGGATTGAACACTGCGGGCTTCGTCACCGGCTATCGCGGCTCGCCCCTGGGCGGCGTCGACGCGCAAATGCATAAGGCCAAGGCGCTGTTCGACGCCAATGATATTCTATACATGCCGGGACTCAACGAGGATCTCGCGGCGACCGCCGTCTGGGGCGCGCAGCAGGCCGAGATGCGCGGCGAAGGCAAATATGACGGCGTCTTTTCGCTCTGGTACGGCAAAGGTCCTGGCATTGACCGCAGCGGCGACGCCTTCAGACACGTCAATCTCGCCGGCACGGCGCGCTACGGCGGCGCGCTGGCGCTCATGGGCGACGATCACACGGCGGAATCTTCAACCACCGCGCATCAGTCCGACTATCATTTCGTCGACGTGATGATCCCGATCCTGTCGCCGGCCGGCGTGCAGGAAATCCTCGACTATGGGCTCTATGGCTTCGCGCTGTCGCGCTACGCGGGCGTCTGGGTCGGGCTGAAGCTTCTGAAGGATACGGTCGAATCGACCGCCTCGATCGACAGTTCGCTCGATCGCGTGCGCCCGGTCGCGCCCACTGACTTCATCATGCCGCCCGGCGGACTCAATATCCGTCCCGGCGATCCGGTTCTCGCCCAGGAAGAGCGGCTGCAGGAGAGCAAGCGCGATGCGATGCTCGCCTTCATTCGCGCCAACCGGTTGAATCGGTTCATCACCTCCGGCGGCGCCAATCCGAAAATCGGCGTCATCACTGTCGGCAAGTCCTATCTCGACGTGCGTCAGGCGATGGACGATCTCGGCCTCGACGAAGTCAAGGCGAACGATCTCGGTCTGCGGCTCTATAAGATCGCTGCGCCCTGGCCGATCGAGCCGCAAGGTCTGCGCGAATTCGCACGCGGCCTCGATCTCATCATCGTCGTCGAAGAGAAGCGCTCGCTGATCGAAGTGCAGTTGCGCGAGGAATTATACGCCGCGCCGCATCAGCCGCTCTGCATCGGCAAGAAGGACGAGCGCGGCGCATGGCTGTTTCCGGTCAAGGGCGCGCTGGACGCCAATGACATCGCCATCGCCATCGGCCGTCGTCTGTTGAAATATCATCCGCTCGAGGATCTCGAAGCCCGCGTGCGCCGGCTCGAGCGGCTGCAGGACCGCCGCCGGACGATGACCGACGTCACCGTTCGCGTCCCGCATTTCTGCGCCGGCTGTCCGCATTCGACGTCGACCCATGTGCCTGAAGGATCGCGCGCCTACACGGGCATCGGCTGCCATTACATGGCGCAGTGGATGGACCGCTCGACCGAAGGCTACACCCATATGGGCGGCGAAGGCGCGAACTGGATCGGCGAGGCGCCGTTCTCGACGCGCAAGCATATGTTCCAAAATCTCGGCGACGGCACCTATAATCATTCGGGATCTCTCGCCATCCGCTTCGCTGTCGCGACCAACACCAACATCACCTTCAAAATTCTCTTCAACGGCGTCGTCGCGATGACGGGCGGCCAAAAGCACGAAGGCGAGTTGACGGTCGAAACCGTCGCGCGCCAGGTCGCGGCCGAAGGCGTGAAGAAGATCGCGCTCGTCTCCGACGAGCCCGGCCGATACGCGCCGACGATCGGCTGGCCGCCCGGCCTGACGATTCATCATCGCAACGTGTTGAACGAGGTGCAGCGGGAGCTGGCGCAGACGGAAGGCGTCACGGCGCTGATCTACGATCAGACCTGCGCCACCGAAAAACGTCGTTTGCGCAAGCGCGGGCAGATGCCCGACCCCGATTCGCGCGTCATCATCAATGAACTCGTGTGCGAAGGCTGCGGCGACTGCGGCACGGCGTCGAACTGCGTCGCGGTGCAGCCGGTCGAAACCGAGTTCGGCCGCAAACGGCGCATCGATCAGTCCGCCTGCAACAAGGATTTCTCCTGCCTCGAGGGTTTCTGCCCAAGCTTCGTCACCGTGCATGGCGCGCGCATGAAAAAAGCGCCGCTGCCCTCGAAGGAAGCCGCCATCGGACAGTCTGAATTGCCGAGGCCGCGCATCGCCGAAATCGGCGCCTTGCCTTATGGCGTCCTCGTTGCGGGGCTTGGCGGGACCGGCGTCGTCACCGTTTCCGCCATTCTCGGCATGGCCGCGCATCTTGAGGGCAAGGGCGTCGGCGTCATCGACATGGCCGGCCTCGCGCAGAAGGGCGGGGCGGTCTACTGCCATGTGAAGATCGGCCGCACGCCGGCGGATGTGCACGCCATCCGCATCGCTGCGGGCGAAGCGGACCTGATGTTGGGCTGCGACCTCGTCGTCGCCGGCGCCAAGCAGGTGCTCGCCGCCGTCGAGCAGGGCAAGACGGCGGTGCTGGTCAATTGCGCCGAGGTTTTTCCCGGCGACATCGAGCGCAATCCCGACTTCGTCCTGCCGTCGGAGGACATTAAGCAGGCGATCCGCCGCGCCGGCGGCCCGGAGTCGACCTTCATCGACACGACGGCGCTCGCCCAGGCGCTGCTCGGCGATTCGATCGCCGCGAATATTTTCATCCTCGGCTACGCCTGGCAGAAGGGCTATCTGCCGCTGTCCGAAGCCGCGCTCCTGCGCGCGATCGAATTAAACGGCGAATCCGTGCCGATGAATCATTCGGCCTTTTTGTGGGGCCGGCGCGCCGCGCATGATCTCAACAGCGTGCTCGCCGTCGTCAAATCGCTGCGCCAACCCAACGGCATTCGCGAGAAGTCGAGGAAGCTTGACGACGTGATCGAACGTCGCGTGGCGTTTCTGACTGATTACCAGGACAAGGCCTACGCCGCCCGCTATCGCGCCCGCGTCGAGAAGATCGCCAAACTCGAGGCGCAGCGCGCGCCGGGTTCGCACGAACTGACGGAAGCGGTCGCGCGCTATCTGTTCAAGCTGATGGCGGTGAAAGACTATTACGAAGTCGCGCGACTTTACACCGACGGCGCCTTCCGGCGCCAGCTCGCGGAGACTTTCGAGGGCGACTTGAGGCTCGAACTGCATCTTGCGCCCAACTTCCCTTCGCTTCAGCGTAAGACGGACTTTGGCGGCTCGCGCAAATTCACATTCGGTCCCTGGATGTTCAAGCTGCTGCGCGTGCTGGCCAAGATGAAGAGCTTGCGCAACACATGGCTCGATGTCTTCCGCTATGACCACGACCGCGTGATCGAGCGAGGGCTGCTTGCGGATTATGAAGCGCTGCTCGATGAGTTTTCCATTTCGCTCGCGCGGGAAAACCATGCAATCGCCGTCGCGCTTGCGCGCCTGCCGGAGCACATTCGCGGCTTTGGGCATGTCAAGGCGCGCCATATCGCCGCCGTCGACGCCGAGCGCGAGCGGCTCATCGCCGAATACCGCCAGCCGGCTGCGGTGAAACTCGCCGCTGAGTGAATCCGCCGGCGCTAAGCCGTGATATAAATCCAGCCGGCCGGCGCTTTGGGACTGTCATTCCCGACAGGCCAAAGGCCTGTTCGGGAATCCAGAACTACATATCGAGGCTCGGATTTGGGCCTGGATTCCCGATCGCGCTGCGCGCGTTGGGAACGACACGCGATGCGATCAGTCAGTTCAGTTGTGATGCGAGTGAATGGATCGATGGAATTCGTCATGAGAGGCGCGCATTCGACGTCGACTCTTCTTTCGGCGGCGATCGAGCGCCGCCGTGCGCTCGTGCTCGGCGGCTCCAGCGAAGCGCGCCTTCTGGCGACTCGCATCGCCGCCGATCCGCGTCTGCAAGGCGTCATTTCGCTTGCCGGGCGCACTAGCGCGCCGCTCGCGCATGATTTGCCGACTCGCATCGGCGGCTTCGGCGGCGTCGAAGGTCTGACGCGCTATCTCGTCGAAGAGCGCATCTCACATGTTATCGACGCGACGCATCCCTTCGCGGCGCGCATTTCCGCCAATGCGCGCGCCGCCTGCGCCGCCGCCGGCGCGCCGCTGCTGGTGCTGACGCGCCCGCCGTGGCTTCCGGCGCGTGGCGATCGCTGGATCGAGGTTGGCGACAACGCTGCCGCAACGCATGCGCTCGGCGACTGTCCCCGCCGGGTCTTTCTTGCGATCGGCCGTCAGGGCGTCGCCGATTTTCGCCGCGCGCCGCAGC
Source organism: Alphaproteobacteria bacterium (assembly GCA_016869555.1). Classification (GTDB taxonomy): domain Bacteria; phylum Pseudomonadota; class Alphaproteobacteria; order Rhizobiales; family Beijerinckiaceae; genus Methylocystis. The sequence continues at coordinate 17,256 of VGDY01000028.1, forward strand.
ATGACTATGTGTTGCGAGTGATTGAACCGCCGAACGCCGACGATCTGCCGCCTCGCTGCGAGGTGATTTTCGGTCGAGGCCCTTTCGCGCTCAATGACGAGATCGCGCTGATGCGCGACCGACGCATTGAAATCGTCGTCACCAAGAACAGCGGCGGCGCGCTCGCCTACGCCAAGATCGAGGCGGCGCGGGCGCTCGGTGTCGACGTCGTCATGATCGCGCGCCCGGCGAGCGGCGACGCCGCGACCACGCATGACATTGACGCGGCGATGGCTTTCCTCGCTAAATGAGCCGCACGGTGATGATCCAGGGCACTGGCTCCGACGTCGGCAAATCGCTGCTTGTCGCCGGCCTCGCGCGCGCATTCGCCGATCGCGGCGTCAGGGTCGCGCCCTTTAAGCCGCAAAACATGTCGAATAACGCCGCGGTGACTGTCGATGGCGGTGAGATCGGCCGCGCCCAGGCCTTGCAGGCGAGGGCCGCGCGGCTTACGCCTCGCATCGATATGAATCCGGTGCTGCTCAAACCGCAAGGCGCCTCGGGCGCGCAGATCATCGTGCAGGGACGCGTCGTCGGCCAGGCGAAGGCGCGCGACTATCAGGAGTTGAAGCCGCGCCTGATGCAATCCGTGCTTGACAGCTATGCGCGGCTAAAAGCGGAAGCGGATATGGTCATCGTCGAAGGCGCCGGCAGCGCCGCCGAGGTCAATCTGCGCAGAAACGACATCGCCAATATGGGCTTCGCCCGCGAAGTCGACGCGCCGGTCGCGCTCGTTGGCGACATCGACCGCGGCGGAATCATCGCGCAACTCATCGGCTGCAAGGCGGCGCTCGACGAAGATGACGCGGCGATGATCGAAGGATTCATCGTCAACAAGTTTCGCGGCGACGCAACGCTGTTCGACGATGGTTTGCGCTTTATCGAGCAGCGGACTGGGTGGCGATCGCTCGGCCTCGTGCCGTTCTTCGACGCCGCCGCGCGGCTGCCGGCCGAGGACGCCTTCGGCTTGCGCGGAAGAACGCCCGAGGACGGCGACGGCGTGACGATCGCCGTTCCGCTGCTGCCGCATATCGCCAATTTCGACGATCTCGATCCGCTGAAGGCCGAAGCCGGCGTGCGCGTGATATTCCTCAAGGATGGGGAGCCGCTGCCGCCGGAAGCGCAACTCGTCATCCTGCCGGGCTCGAAGGCGACCATCGCCGATCTTACGGCGCTGCGCGCCAATGGCTGGGACATCGACATTCTCGCGCATGTGCGTCGCGGCGGCAGCGTCTTCGGCGTCTGCGGCGGCTATCAGATGCTCGGCCGCGTGATAGGCGATCCGCTTGGCGTCGAAGGCGCCGCCGGCGAAGCCCAGGGGTTGGGTCTTCTCGACATCGAGACCTCGCTGACCGCCGAAAAGACGCTCGCGCCCGTCAGCGGCCATGCGCCGATGTTCGACGCGCCTTTTCGCGGCTATGAGATGCATGTCGGCGCAACTTCCGGCCGAGATTGTGAGCGGCCTGCGTTGCGGCTTGCGGACGGACGCGCGGATGGCGCGATCTCGCGCGACGGCCGTGTCGCGGGCGCCTATGCGCATGGGCTATTCGCCGATGACGACTTGCGCGCGTCGCTGCTGCGCATGCTCGGCGCGCCGCCGTCGCCGCTGCGCTATGAGGAGTCGATCGAAGAAACGCTCGACGCGCTCGCGGCGCATTGCGCGCGACATATCGATCTCGACGCGCTGTGGGAGATGGCGCGGTGACGGCGCATTCTGCAATCGGCGCGCCGCCCACCGTCGCGCATGGCGGGCGGTTAGACGCCGCGCGGCGTCTTTATCCCGACGCGCCGCAGCCCTGGATCGATCTGTCGACGGGCGTCAATCCGCACGCTTATCCATTGCCACAGCTTGCCGACGAGGTCTTTGCGCGGCTTCCCGACGAAGACGCCTTCGCCGCGCTCGAGAGCGCCGCGCGCCGGAACTATGGCGTTCCGGCCGGCGTCGAAATCGTCGCGGGCGCCGGGACGCAAGCCTTCATTCAATTGCTGCCGCGCGTCCTTCCGGCGAAGCGGGTCGCGGCGCTCGGCTTCACCTATGCGGAGCACGCCGCCTGTTGGGCAGCCTCGGGCGCCGAGGTCGAGGTCGTTGAAACTTTGGACGCGGTTGCGGACGCAGATGTGGCGGTGATCGTCAATCCCAATAATCCCGACGGACGCTTGCTCGAAGCCGAAGAGATCCTGTCAGCCGCCGGTCGGATGTCGCAACGCGGCCGCCTGCTGATCGTCGACGAATCATTCATGGACTTCACGCCGGAACGCAGCGTGGCGCGTTTCGTCAACGACACGGCCCTCGTCGTGCTGCGGTCCTTCGGTAAGGCCTACGGCCTCCCGGGCGTGCGGCTTGGCTTTGCCCTCTGCTCGCGGGCGCGGGGCGCGAGAATTCGCGCCGCGCTCGGGCCGTGGGCCGTATCCGGACCGGCGCTCGCCATCGGGGCCCGCGCGCTTGCAGACGACGCATGGCGCGCCAGCGCCGCGCAAGAGCGAGCGCGAGACGCGGCGCGCCTGGACGCGCTTCTGACGCGCGCGGGTTTTCAGATTGTGGGCGGAACGACGCTGTTTCGGCTGGCGTCGCATTCGCAAGCCCCGCGCTGGTTCACGAGTCTCGCCGCCCGCGGCGTGCTGACGCGCGCATTCGCCGAACGGCCGGACTGGCTGCGGTTCGGTCTGCCGGAGAATGACTCCGCCTGGTCGCGGCTTGCCGAAGCGCTGGAGAGCGTCGATGGCGGCTGACGCGCCTGAAACGACGAACGGCCCGCAAGCCGCGCAACTCGCGCCAGCCGAGGCGTTCAGCGAGGCCGAGCGCGCCGCGATCTATCGCGTCATCCATTCGCGCCGCGACGTGCGCGATGAATTCCTTCCCGACGACGTGCCGCGCGACGTCCTGCTGCGAATCCTCGACGCCGCGCATCACGCGCCGTCCGTCGGCTTCATGCAGCCGTGGAACTTCATCATCGTCAGAGACATCGAGAAGCGGCGCGCCGCCCACGATGCCTTTTTGCGCGCCTGCGAGGCCGAGGAACAGGCGTTGGAGCCCGAGCGGCGTTCGCTCTACCGGAGCCTCAAGCTGCAAGGCATCCTGAAGGCGCCGCTCAATATTTGCGTCACCTGCGACCGCGCCCGCTTTGGCGCGACCGGGCTGGGGCGCAGCCAGCAGCCCGACACGGACATTCTCAGCACCGCCTGCGCGGTTCAAAATCTATGGCTCGCGGCCCGGGCCGAAGGCGTCGGCGTCGGGTGGGTGAGCATCGTGCAGGCAGCCGATCTACGACATATTTTCAATATTCCCAATGAGATAGCGATTATCGCCTATCTCTGCGTCGGCTATGTCGCCAAGGCCTATACATCGCCGGAACTCGAAGTTAAGCGCTGGGCGTCGCGTCTTCCTTTGGAGAATCTGATTTTCGAGGACAGCTGGGGACAACTGGCCGCGTCCACAAACCCGCCTTAAATAGCTGTAAAGCTGAGCCCAGCTTTCTTGTGGACGACTGGATTCAACCCATGAGCGGCGCTGGCCTTTTCGGCGCGACGCGTAAATGGTTGGAGCTTGGGAACCGCCGGATAGTCGAAGCTCCTATTCGGGGGCGTCGGAGACGCGAACATGGCGCCGGTTAACTTGGAACAGCTGTTCGAAAAGACCTTCCCCCTCGCCAACAATACGATCCTCACCGTCACGGAAGTGCCGGACTGCGAGGAGCAACTGTTGAAATTGTTTGAGCGCGCCATGCTGCGCGGCTTCGACAACCACGCGCCGCTGACGCAGATTCAGCTGCCGATGGAGCGCTTCCCCGATCTCGATTCGAAATTCTGGCATGTGCCGATCGAGGATTGCGGCGCCGCCCAGGTATTGCGCTTCTTCTTCGAAACGCCGCAGGCGCCGGCGCAGTAGATCACGCCGCCTTTGGGCGCAATCGTCCGAATGCAGAGATCGACGCCAGAGCGCGTGCTTTGCGCGAGCCGCGCTCCAACCTCAAGCGCCGTGGGCTTTGAGCGGCGTGACGCGCTCATGGGCCGGCGCAGCCGGCCTCTTACGCTGAAGCTTGCTCATCAGCAGATAGATCACCGGGGTCGTGTAGAGCGTTAGCGCCTGGCTGAGCAGCAATCCGCCGACGATGGTGATGCCGAGCGGACGCCGGAGTTCGGCGCCGATCCCCGTCGCGAAAGCGAGCGGCAGCGCCCCGAAAATCGCGGCGAGCGTCGTCATCAGAATGGGACGGAATCTTTCGCGCGCCGCCGCGAGCGCGGCGTCACGCACGGACATGCCGCTTTCTCGCTCCGCCTGCAGGGCGAAGTCGACCAGCATGATGCCGTTCTTCTTGACGATGCCGATCAGCAATAGAATGCCGATGAAGGCGATGATGGTGAATTCGACGCCGAACAGTTCGAGTGACAGCAGCGCCCCGAGACCGGCGGACGGCAGCGTCGAGATGATCGTAATCGGATGGATCAGGCTCTCGTAAAGAATGCCGAGAATAATGTAGACCGAGAGCAGGGCGGCGAGGATCAGCACCGCCATCCCGGCCGCGACTTTTCGGAAATCCGCCACTTCGCCGGCGAATTCGGCGCGAAGGCCGCCCGGCGGATTGAGTTCCGCGATCGCTGCTTCGATCGCAGCGACGGTTGCGTCGAGACTGTAGCCGGGCGCCACATTGTAGGAAATCGTCGTCGCCGGCACCACGCCCTGATGGTTGACGACGAGAGGCGCCGAGCTGCGTTCGATATGGGCGAGCGCGGTCAGGGGAATCTGGTCGCCGTTGGCTGACGAGACATAAACGCCCGCGAGATCGCGAATGTCGCGCTGCCGTTCGAGCGGCGTTTCATAGATCACGCGATATTGGTTGCGCTGCGTATAGATGATTGCGTCCTGCCGCTGGCCGAACGCGCTGTTCAGCGCCGCGTCGATGGCGGCGATCTGCACATTCATGCGCGAGGCGGCGTTGCGGTCGATGACGACCTTGGCGCGCAGTCCGCCGCGCTCTTGATCGGTGGTCACGTCAACGAGTTCGGGCGTTTTTTTCAGGCGCGCCAACACCTTGTCGCGCCACGCCTCAAGAATTTCGACCGACGGGCTCGACAGCGTGAACTGATATTGCGCCTTGCTGAGCCGTCCGCCCGCCCTTAAGTCCTGGGAAGGCACCAAATAAACGGCCAGGCCGGGAATCTTGGCGAATTGGCGTCGCAGGCGCGCGATCACCTCCTTGCTTGAGGCGCGCCGCTCGTCCGCCGGCTTCAAGGCGACGAACAGCCGGCCCTGATTTATCGAGGCGGTCAGATTCGTGGCGCCGATGAACGACCCGACATTGACCACATCCGGGTCAGCGAGCAGCGTTTCCGAAGCGAGCCTTTGCAACCGCACCATCTCGGCGAAAGATACGTCAGCCGACGCCTCGGTCGTTCCATTGATCAGGCCGATATCGTCTTGCGGCAGCGTGCCCTTGGGGATCGTCTCGTAGAGACGGACCGTCCAGGCGATCGAAACGATCACCACAATAAGGGTCGCCCACGGATGATCGATCACCGGCCGCAGGCTGCGCGCATAGAAATCGACGATCCTGTCGAGACCGCCTTCGACAATCCGGTCTAAGCGCGACGGCGGCTTGCCGGCTGGCGCGGGCAGGCGCGCGCATATCATCGGCGTCACCGTCAGCGAAATGACGGTCGAAATCGCTATGGCGAAAGTCAGCGTCCACGCGAATTCGCGCATTAGCCGACCCATCACGCCCTCCATGAAGAGGAGCGGAATAAAGACGGCGACGAGCGAGAGGCTGATCGATAAGACAGTGAAGCCGATCTGCTTGGCGCCCACCAGCGCCGCTTCGATGCGGTTCAGACCGCGCTCGGCGTTGCTCTGGATGTTTTCGATCATGACGATCGCATCGTCGACGACGAAGCCGACCGAGACCGTCAGGGCCATCAGCGATAGATTGTCGAGCGAGAAACCGGCTGCCCACATCGCCGCGCAAGTGCCGACCAGAGAGAGAGGCACGGTGACGCCGGCGGCGATGACCGGGGCCGAACGGCGCAGAAATACATAGACGACGATCATCACCAACAGAACGGAGATCGCCAGCGTCCGCTGAATGTCGTGGATGCTGGCGCGAATCGTCTGCGTCCGGTCGCTGAGCACATCGATCTTGACGCCGCTTGGGATCCATTCCTGAAGCCGCGGCAGCAGCGAGTTAATCTGATCGACCGTTGCGATCACATTGGCGTTGGGCTGTTTGGTGACGATAAGGAGCACGGCGGGCTTGCCGTTGAACCAGCCGGCGGCGTTGCGGTTTTTTACGCTGCGCTCGACCGTGGCGACGTCGCCGAGCTTGACCACCGCCCCGTTGCGCGATGCGATGACGATATTGCGATAATCGTCGGGGGTCGACAGCTGATCGGTCGTCGCAAGCGTGATCTCGCGTGAATCGCCGCCGAGCGCGCCAACCGGGGAATGGGCGTTGGCGGCGTTGAGCGCATTGGCGACGGCGTCGACGCCGAGTCCCATGGCGGCGAGCCGCGCGCTGTCGACCTGGACGCGGATCGCCGGCTGCTCGGCGCCGGCGAGGCGCACCTCGGCGACGCCTGGAACCTGCGAAACGCGCTGCACGATCACGGAGTCGGCCGCATCGAAAATTGCGCTCGTCGGCAATGTGTCCGAGGTCATCGCCAACACGAGCACGGGCATGCCGGACTGGCTCGCCTTTCGATAGGTCGGCAACGTCGGAAGATCGGCCGGCAGGTCGGTGAGCGCGGCGTTAAGCGCCGCCTGCACGTCGCGCGCGGCGGCGTCGATGTTTTTCGTAAGATCGAACTGAGCGATGATTTGCGTCGAACCGAGCGAATTGGTTGAAGTCAATTCGTTCAGGCCGGAGATGGTGGATAGACGCCGCTCGAGCGGCGCTGCGACCGACGCCGACATGGTCTGAGGATCGGCGCCAGGCCGCAGCGCGGCAATGCCGACGACCGGGAAATCGACCTCCGGCAGGCTCGCGACGGGCAGGAAAAAATAGGCGACGGCTCCGACGAGAAACAACGCGCCAGCAAGCAGCGTCGTCGCGACCGGCCGCTTGATGAAAGGCGCCGAGACGTTCACTCGGCGGCCTCGCGCGTTGGCGGTTTCGGCAGTTCGACGACCCCGTTTTCCCCGGCGAACCGGGGCTCGGCCGGCGGCGACAGCCGAACCCGCAAACGCTCCACCGCGAGATAGATGACAGGCGTCGTATAAAGCGTCAGCGCTTGCGAGAGCAGCAAGCCGCCGATGATCGCAACGCCGAGTGGAATGCGCAGCTCGCTCCCCGGCCCATGCGACAGCGCAAGCGGCAGAGCGCCGAAAAGCGCCGCAAGCGTTGTCATCATGATGGGGCGGAAGCGCTGATGGCAGGCGCGCACGATCGCGTCACGCGCCGAGAGTCCGTCATCGCGCTCGGCGTCCAAAGCGAAGTCGATCATCATGATCGCATTCTTCTTGACGATGCCCATCAGCAAAACGATGCCGATCAGCGCGACAATCGACATTTCGATGTGGAAGGCGAGCAGAGCGAGCAGCGCGCCGACGCCCGCCGACGGCAGAGTCGTCAACACGGTGAAGGGATGGGCGAAGCTCTCATACAGAACGCCGAGCACCACATAGATCGACACGATCGCCGCGAGAATGAGCCAGGGTTCGCTCGCCAGCGACTTGTTGAACTCGGCGGCGTCCGCGCTGAAGACGCCGAGGATTGACGACGGCATGCCGATGGCGGTTTCCGCTTCGGCGACCATTTTCACCGCGTCGCCCAGCGCATAGCCCTCGGCAAGATCGAAACTGATGGTCGAGGCGGGAAACTGATCCTGATGGGCGACGGAAAGCGGCGCGGAAAGATCGTCCATATGCACAAAAGTCGCAAGCGGGGTCTGCGGTCCGCCGCCAAGCGGCGCGACATAAAGTTTCTGCAATGCCGACGCATCGCGCAGATATTGCGGCGCCGCTTCGAGAATCACGCGATATTGATTCGACTGCGTGTAAATCGTCGAAATCTGCCGTTGCCCAAAGGCGTCGTTCAGCGTGTCGTCGACATTTTGCGCGGTGATGCCGAGCCGCCCCATTTTCTCGCGGTCGATCCGCATCAGCGTGCGCAAGCCGCCTTCCTGCGTTTCGGCGGCGACGTTGCGCAAGCCTGGCGTCATGCGCAGACGGTCGAGCAGACGGTTGGACCAGGTCAGCAATTCGCCGCCGTCAGCGGAAGTCAGCGTATATTGATATTGGGATCGGCTCGGCCGGGTCGTGATCTGGATGTCTTGGACCGGCTGAACATAGAGCGTGACTCCCGGGATTTTCTCGCCTTCCGCCTTCAGACGGTCGGCGATCCTTTCGGCGTTCTCCCGGCGTTCGCCATGCGGACGCAGCGTCACGGTGATTCGCGCGACATTGGTCGTCGCGTTGAGGGGGCCAACGCCCAGCACCGAAGTTACGCCGTTCACGTCGGGATCCTGGCGAAACGCATCTGCGACCTTCGCCTGCAGCGCCGTCATCTTGTCGAAGGATGCGTCCGGCGACGCTTCCATCACGGCCGACAGCACGCCGGTGTCCTGCCGCGGCAGGAAGCCCTTGGGAATGATGGCGTAAAGCGCGACGGTAAGCGCCAGCGTCGCGACGGTGAGCGCAAGCATGAATGTCTCGCGCTTGAGCGCCCAATCGAGCGATGCGTGGTAAGCGCGGTCGAGCGCCAGCGAAAGCGTCTCCCATCGCGACGTTCGCCCCGGCGGCGGCGCAAACCGCAGCAGCGTCGCGCAAAGCATCGGCGTCAGCGTGAGCGAGATCGCCGCCGAGACGATAACGGCCATGGTCAGCGTCAGCGCGAATTCGCGGAACATCCGTCCGACGATGCCGGTCATGAATAAGAGCGGTATGAACACCGCGATGAGCGAGACGGTAAGAGATACGACCGTGAAGCTGATCTGGCGCGCGCCGTCGAGCGCGGCTTGACGCGGCGCTTTGCCCTCTTCGATGTTGCGCACGATGTTTTCGATCATCACGATCGCATCGTCGACGATGAAGCCCGTGCCGATGGTCAGCGCCATCAACGACAGATTGTCGAGCGAGAACCCCGCCGCCCACATGGTGGCGAATGTGGCGATGATCGAGAGCGGCAGGCTGACGCCGGCGATGATGGTCGCGCGCCAGCTCCGCAAGAACATCAGCACGACAAGCACGACGAGGGCCGCGGCGATGACAAGCGTCAACTGAACCTCGAAAATTGAGGCGCGGATCGTCACGGTGCGGTCGTTGACGATGTCGAGAGTCATGCCGGCGGGAAGCGCCCGTTGAATCTGCGGCAGCTCGCTCTTCACCAATTCGACAGTGTTGATGATGTTGGCGCCGGGCTGGCGCAATACGTCGAGAACCACCGTCTGCTCGCCGTTGTGCCAGCCGCCGACGCGTGCGTTCTCCAGCCCGTCGAGGACGTGCGCCACGTCACGAAGCTTCACCGGCGCATTATTGCGCCACGCGACGATGATGTCGTCGTACTGACTCGCGTGCAGAATCTGGTCGTTGGCGTCCAGCACGTATGACTGTCGCCTGCCGTCAAGCGAGCCCTTGGCGCCGGCGACATTGGCCGAAGCTATGGCGAGGCGCAGATCCTCCATGCTGATCCGATTGGCCGCGAGGCGCGCGAGATCGGCCTGAATGCGGATGGCGGGGCGCACGCCGCCTTGCACCGACACGCGGCCGACTCCCGAGACCTGCGAGAGCTGCGGCGCGATCAGCGTGTCGGCGCGATCGCTCAAATCGCGCAGGGTGGCGGTTTTCGAACGCAGCGTCAGCGTCAGAATTGGCGTGTCGGCGGGGTTAACCTTGGCGTAGACGGGCGGATAGGGCAGGTTGCGCGGCAGCGTCGAGGCGGCGGCGTTGATCGCCGCCTGAATGTCTTGCGCGGCCGCGTCGATGTTGCGGTCGAGATCGAATTGCAGCGTGATCTGCGAGAGCCCGAAGGAGCTTTGCGACGACATGCTGGTCAGCGACGGAATCTGGCCGAACTGTCGTTCGAGCGACGCCGTCACCAGCGATGCGATCGTATCGGGATTGGCGCCGGGAAGCTGCGTCGTCACCTGAATGGTCGGAAAATCGACCTGCGGCAGCGGCGAGACGGGAAGTCGCAAATAGCCCATCACGCCAAACAGCAGCACGGCGAACGCAAGGAGCGACGTCGCCACCGGTCGGCGGATGAAGGGCGCTGATACGTTCATTTTTTCATTCGACTGCCTTGCGCGCGCGGCGGCGCTCCGCGCGCTGGCTTTGCGCGCTCGTCTTCGCCGCTGGCTTCGGCGCTGTCGCCGTCTGCGGCCGAAGCCGCGCGCACGATCTGAACCTTTGCGCCGTCCGACAGCCGAGAGAAGCCGCTTGTCAGGATGACCTCGCCAGGCTGAAGCCCCGCTGCGATGACGGCGATTTTCTCATCCTGTCGGCCCGTCGTCACCTCGCGGATTGTCGCGATATCATTGGGGCCCAGCACATAGACGAAAGCGCCGCTCGGCCCGCGTTGCACCGCGTGGCTCGGGGCCACGACCGCGTTCTTCAGCGTGTCGAGCGTCAGGCGCACATTAACGAATTGGCCAGGCCAGAGCGCCAGCGACTGATTCGCAAAAATCGCTTTGATGCGCACCGTTCCCGTCATCTGGTCGATCTGGTTATCGATGACGCTTAGCTCTCCGGTTTCGATCGGCGTCGCGTTGTCGGGAGCGAGCGCCGCGACCTTGGCCGCTCCGTCGGCCTGCGCTTTCTGCACCGCCGGCAACGTCTGCTGCGGCACGGTGAACACAACATAAATCGGCTTCAGTTGCGTGATGACGACAATGCCGGTCGAATCCGAGGCGTGTAGAATATTGCCCACGTCGACGAGTCGGATGCCGGCGCGGCCGTCGATCGGCGAGCGGATCGTCGCATAGTCCAGCGTCGTCTTTGTATTATCGATCGCAGCCTTATCGGCCCGCACCAGCGCTTCAAGCTGAGCGACGCTCGCCTTCTGGGTGGCGTGCTGCTGCTTGGAGGCAAAATTGCCGACGACGAGTTTTTCGTAGCGGGCCAGATCGACGCGGGCGTTGGCGAGATTGGCCTCGTCCTGCGCCTTCTTGGCGACGGCCTGATCATATTGCGCCTGATAGAGCGCCGGATCGATTTCGGCCAGGATGTCGCCTTTGCGGACGTCCTGTCCCTCGGTGAAGGCGAGGCGCAGCAGCCGCCCGTCGACCTGCGTGCGGATCGTCACCGTGTTGAGCGCCTGAACGGTGCCGACCGCATCGATGGTCACCGGCACGTCGTTGAGGCGGGTCTTCGCCGCAGTCGCCGTAACGATACGGTCGCCTCGTGGCCCGCCCGAACCCGCCGCGCCGTGACCCTGGTCCTTAGCGGCGAAGCCAGGGAGCTTTCCCGATTGATAGGCCCAGGCCAAGGCGCCGGCGAGCGCGAGCGCGCCGATGGCAAGCAGCGCTCTTCGGCTGACGCGGATCATGGCCATGGTCCCCGGTCGGCTTCATATGCGGCGTTGGAGCGGGCGATTTCGATTTCGCGGGTCGTGGGCGACCAGCCGCCGCCGAGCGCCTGATAGAGGCTCGTCGCCGCCTGAAAATGGGAGAGCCGCGCGATGGCCAGC
>VGDY01000029.1 GCA_016869555.1 Alphaproteobacteria bacterium
CTCGCTAGCCGATTCACCCGCCGGGTTCGTCATCGCCGCCTCGCTCAAACGAGCCTAACCTTCTGAAAATGATGCCATAAATGCCGAAATTGTACAGCAAAATCAGAGTTCATCCGGCGAATGCGGGTTAAGATTTACATATTTAACGGGGCGTTCTCGAGGATTCTTGAGCTACCCGCGAACAGGCATTTGGAAACTCCTCAAAGGCAAGAATATCGGTCTCGTAACCTCAAGATTTACAAAAGGAGAAACATTCGCTCATGCAATTGTTACCGAAAATATGATTGAGAAAATTGTTCTGTCCCCCAACACGTCGAACAACGGCTTTATTTTTCCGCTTTACGTAAGCGACGATGAAAACCTCTCGTCCGCCTTCCGCGACTTCATAAGGGCGCGCTACAAAGGTCACCATTGCAAAGCCGAAGAAATCCTCGGCTATATCTACGCCATCCTTCACGCCCCAACCTACCGGCGCCGCTACGCCGATTTTCTGCGGATAGATTTCCCGCGCATTCCCTTCGTTGAAAGAAGCGAGGATTTTGAAGAACTCTCCAAACTCGGAACCGAACTGATCGAAGCGCATCTTCTGCGCAAATTTCCCCGCCGCGGCCTCGCCGACTATCATGGACGCGGCGACAACAGCGTCGAGAAGCCCCGCTATGTCGAACCCGAACAGCGCGTGTTCATCAACGAGACGCAATCCTTCGCGCCCCTGCCCAAAAACGTCTGGGAATTCCATATCGGCGGCTATCAGGTTCTCGACAAATATCTGAAATCGAGAAAGGGCCGCAGGCTCTCGCTCGACGAGATCAACCATGTCGCCGCCGTCGCCGACGTGCTGGCCTTCACCATCGAGCAGATGAAGCGGATCGATGACGCCTGGGCGGCGGCCTTTCCCGACAGGGGATAACTTCCCCGCGGCGCAAGACCACGCCGCCGGACGGCCCTATAATCGGTCCATGTCGAGTCGCGCCGTCCGTCAATCATATGACCAGCCGGGACTGTTCCCGCCCGATCAGCCGGACCTTTTCGGCGAGGCGGCGCCTCCACGACGCGACGTCTATATCCCCGACCCCGAGGCCGTCCGCAACAGCGCGAGGCGCCTGCTCGAAAAATTTCAGGCGGTCAAGGTCTGGACCGACGAACACGCCTGGGCGCGCCTCCGCCTGATCGAGAGCGCCGAATATTACTATGGGCTCATCGCCGACGACGCCGAGGCCGAGGAATGGCGCGAGCGCTACGAGGCCGAGATGGCGCGGCTCGACGCTGGCGGCCCGCGCGCGCCACAGGAAGAGCGCGCCGACTATTACAAATATCCGACGCGCGAATTCATGCCCCACTGGGTGCGCCGCCCGCCCGGCCGCTGATCAGTCCGCCGGCTCGCACGCCTGCAGAACGAAGCTGACCAGGTCGTCAGCCGATCTGTAGCTGATCCATTTCCCAGATGGATAGACGACGGCGACCGGCCCGTGCTCGCATTGGCCGAGGCACCCCGACTGCGACAGGCGCACGCCGTCGCGCCTGGCGAAGGGCAGCGCCTTCATCGCCTCCTTGGCCTTGGCGAGCGCCGCCTTGGCGCCGTGATCCTCGCAGGCCGGCTTGCCGTCGCGCTGGTTGACGCAGACGAAGACATGGCTGCGGAAGGGCTTGATCGCTGACTGGGGCATTCAATATCCGAATTGTTCGCGCAGGATCCGCTCCTCCAGCGAATGGCCGGGATCGTGGAGCAGGATCAGCGTGGTGGCGTGGTCCATCTCGACGTCCACATAAGCAAGGTCGCGGAATTCGTCATGGTCGGCGACGACAGAGACGGCGCGCTTGCCCGCTTCCAGCACTTCGATGCGCACCTTGGCCGCGTCCGGCAGCAGCGCGCCATGCCAGCGGCGCGGGCGAAACGCCGAGATCGGCGTCAAGGCCATCAGCGGCGCGTCGAGCGGCAGGATCGGGCCATTGGCGGAAAGATTATAGGCGGTGGAGCCGGCCGGCGTCGACACGAGCACGCCGTCGGTCACGAGCTCGGCCATGCGTTCCTGGCCGTTGACCAGAATGCGCAGCTTGGCGATCTGCGAGGTCTGGCGCAGCAGCGACACTTCATTGATCGCATGCGCCGAAAACTCGTCGCCGCGCACATTGACGGCATTCATCAGCAGCGGATGGACGATCGACGGCTTCGCTTCGGCGATCCGCTTGCGCAACCCGCTTTCGCGATACTGATTCATCAGAAAGCCGACCGAACCGCGGTTCATGCCGTAGATCGGCTTGCCGGCGTCCATGAAGCGATGCAGCGTGCGCAGCATCAGCCCGTCGCCGCCGAGCGCGACGATGCAATCGGCCTCCTCCGGCGGGCAGTCGCCATATTTTTCGACGAGACGCTGACGCGCCTCTTCCGCCTCCGGCGCGCCCGAGGCGAGAAAGGCCAGCTTGGCGAAGGGCCTCTTCCCGTTACTCGACTGGTCTCCGGCGGCGCCCATCGCAACTCCCTTCGCGATCGTCCGCAGCCGCCGCGCTGCTTTCGCATACACCGGCGCGCGGCCTTAGGAAATGGCGCCGGCGCCGCGCCCAGGGCGATAGCGTGAAGGGTTTCCTCATCCTGAGGAGCGTGCGTAGCACGCGTCTCGAAGGACGAGGAAACCCGTTTTCGCGTGTCTTTCCTCACCCGATTCCTCTGGCCGCGCCCTCCGATCAGCCGGCCTCCCCTTCGCGCCACAGCCATGCCGCACCGCGCACGCCGCTTGAATCGCCATGCGCATTGGGCAGGATTTTCGTGTCGAAGGCGTCGGTGAAGGCGTTTGCCTCCACCCGCGCCGCCAGCCCCTCATAGATCCGCGTGATATTCGAAAGGCCGCCGCCGAGCACGATCACGTCGGGATCGATGAGATCGACGACCATCGCCAGCGCCCGCGCCAGACGGTCCTGATAGCGCTCGAGGCTTGCACGAGCGACGGCGTCGCCCGCGTCCGCCAGCGCGGCGATTTCGGTCGCGGGGCGCCGCGCGCCCGAGCGCCGCTCATGGTCGCGCGACAGCCCCGCGCCGCAAAGAAAGGTCTCGATACAGCCCTTGTGTCCGCAAAAGCAGAGCGCGCCCGGATATTCCTCCTCGGTCATCCATGGCAGCGGCGCATGGCCCCATTCCCCGGCGACGCGATTGCGGCCTTCGACGATCCTGCCGTCAACGACGACGCCGCCGCCGACGCCAGAGCCGAGGATAACGCCGAAGACCACGCCGGCGCCGCGGCCGGCGCCGTCGATCGCCTCGGACAGCGCGAAGCAATTGGCGTCATTGGCGACGCGCACCGGCCGTCCGAGCGCCTGCGAAAGATCCTTATCGAGCGGCTTGCCGTTTATGACCGCGGTGTTGGAATTCTTCACCAGCCCGGTGTGGGTCGAAATCGCGCCGGGCGCGCCGACGCCGACATGGCCGCGTCGTCCGATGTCGGATTCTACGTCGCCGACGAGTTTGGCGACCGCCGCCACGATTGCCGCATAATCATGCGCGGGCGTCGCGATTCGGCGGCGCGCCAGTGTCTCGCCTTCGGCGCCGAGCGCGATCGCCTCGATCTTGGCGCCGCCGAGGTCGACGCCGATGCGAACGACGTCGCGCGTCATTTTACACGGGCGCGATCGAGGTTCTGTGCGCCCGAGAGCGCGGCTTTGGCGGTGGAGTCGATCTGAGCGGAATCGAGATCGAGGCCGTCTGTTTTCGCGCCGGTCCAGTTTACGTCGGTGAAATCCGCGCCGGCGGCGTCGGCGCCGTTCAGATTCGCATTGGTGAAATCGGCGCGCGCCGCTTTCGCAAAGCGAAGGTCGGCGCTCGCGAGATTGGCGCCATGAAAACGCGCGCCCTCCAGCGCGGCCGAACGCAGCACCGCGCGCATCAGTCCCATCGACTGATTCTTCATGTCGGCGGAAAGATCGGCGTCGCTGAAATTGGCCCCGCGCGCCGAAGCGCCGGTGAGGTCTCCGGCGAGACGCGCATGGGCGAAATCGGCGCCGTCGGCCCGCATCCGCTGCATTTGCGCAGCGAAGGCGTGCGCGCCTTTCAGCGATGCGCCGGAGAGGTCGGCTTCGATCAGCCAGGCCTGATCGAGGATCGCGTCATCGAGCCGCGCCCCGGCGAGACGCGTCCTGTTCATGCGCGCCGCGCGAAAATCGACGCCGCTGAGATCAAGTCCGGAAAGATCAAGCCCATTGAGGCTTTTGCCCGAAAGATCGACCTTGCGTCCGCCGCCGCGTTGCTTCAGCGCCGCTTCGACGTCGGCGCGCGTCATTTCGGCCTTGGAATAGGCCGGCTGCGCGAGGTCGACGCCTTGCAGCATGTCCTGAGCGCGAAGGTTCGCAGCCGACAGGAACGCGACGCATAGGAGGACGAAGCTTGCAACATGACGCATATACGCAAACTCGTCTCTCTCGCTCCAGCGCTACGCCGCGTCGGCGCTCCGACCAGCGCCGCCGCTCAGCGCCTGCGCCTGCTCGACCCAGCCGCCGCGCCTCACCCGGCCCGCCGCGCCGATCGATGAGTCGATCCATTTGACGTTGTCGTCGCTCCAGCCGGCGATCTGATCATAATGGAAAACGCCGAGCGCATGCAGCTTCTCGACGCTTTTGGGTCCGAGCCCCTTGATCCTGGCGAGATCGTCCGCCGCGCCGCCGCGCGGCGCGGGAAGCGTCGCGGGACGCGACCCAACGTCCTTCCCGCCGCTTGGCGCGCGCATTTGCGCGGCCTTTTCGTTCAGCGCCTTGGCGCTGGAAGCCGCCGCCGCCAAGGCCGGCTCGACGCTTGTGGGCGCTGCGGGCTCGGCCGTCGCGGCGATCTCCGCTTGAGGTTCAGCGTATGGCGTGGCGACAGGTTCGGAAATTTCGGCCGTCGCTCCGCGCAACACGAGTGTCGGCCGCTTCGTCGCATGGGCCGGCGCCGACGCCTGAACCTTCTTGAGCGCGCCGCCGATCGGCAGACCGATCAGATAGGCGAAGGCCGCGACAAGAAATATGTCCATCGTCAGCGCGGCGCGGCCTTCGAGGAGGCCGAGCGAGGACGCGGTCGCGCCGCAAGCGAGCGCTACGGCGACAGCGACGATGTTCCAGCCGGGCGCCGAGGGCGAGTCCTTCGCCGGCGCGGTCGTGACATAGCCGACAAGCGCGCCAAGCGCGCAAGCGGCGGCGAACCAGGGCCAGCCGAGCGTCAGCAAATAAGCCATCTGCTTTCTCCTTCTCTGACCCTACTTGACGATGATTTCGACGCGGCGGTTGCGGGCGCGATTGTCGTCGCTGTCATTGGGAGCGATCGGACGCTCGCCGCCATAGCCGACCGCCGTTATTTTGAACGGGTCGACGCCGGCTTTCGAAAGACGATCGACGATCGCCTGCGCGCGACGCTTGCTGCGTCCGACATTCACTTCCGCGATGCCGACATTGTCCGTATGCGCCGCGACTTCGAGAACGGCGCCCTGGCAGCGCAGCGCCGTCGCCGCGATCGCGTCGATGAGAGGCGCGGATTCGGGCGCGATCGTCGAATCGTCCGAGGCGAAGACGATCGGCGATTTGGCGATCAGCCGGGCCAGCGCCGCGCCGCATGCGCCGGCGTCGAGCGGCGCGCCGACGATGCGCGTCGAGAGCTGCGCGTCGCCGCGGAAGCTCTGCGGGAGCCCCTCGTCCAACGCCGCTGAAATATCGGCGCGCGCGTTCTGATGACGCGCGACGCCAGCGAGCGAGACAGTCGAATCGCTGATCGAAAGCTTGCCTTCGTCGAGTCGCGCCAGCGCGGCGAGCGAATGATCGGTCGCTTCGGCGAAATTCTGCGGCGCGCCCTTCGCGATGACGAGCCGATCAATGACCGTCGCGTCGAAGAAACTTCTGCGCGCAATTTCGACGAGACGATTGCGGACGGCTTCATCCGGCGCATAGCCCGTCAGCGTCACTTCTCCGCCGGCGCGCTGCGCGTCAAACACGTAAGGCGCGACCGGACCCGCCATGACGTCGAGCCGCGCGAGCTCGAATCTTGAAGGCAGCCGCGCTTTGGCGTCGGCCTCGATCGTCGCGGTCAATATGTTTTCGCGGCCCTGCCCTTCAATAAGAATCTTGCCGTCGGCGACGACGACCTTGCCCTGCGACAGCTTGCCGAGTTCGCCGACAGCGAATGCGAGCGCGCCGGCAAAGTCGCCTTCCGGCGCGCCGGCGCCAAGCTGCGTGGCGTCGCTGACCGCCGCTCCGGCGCCCGCCGAAGCCGCCATGGCGACGACCTGTTTGCGCAGATCGTCGCTGGGAAGATGGCCCGACAGGCTGACGACGCCGTCGCGCAACGCCGCGGAAAACACGTAAGGCGAAACGCGCGGCGGCGACACGGCGGCCTTTATGGCGACCGCGTCGAACGGCGGCGTCTTGAGCGCCGCGAGCGCCTTGTCGTAATCGGCGGCGCTGCGCGCCTCGCCTGCAACCGCGAGCGTGGCGTCGGTGATCGTCGTCGTCGCGGGGTCGAGTTCGGCGAGACGACGGATGGCGAAGGCGGCGAGATCGGCGAAGGATTGCGGCGCGCCGTCGGCATAGGCGGCGGCGTCGCTCACTTCCAGGCCAAGAGCGGCGATCTCGGCGCGCAGCTTTTCGCGCGCGCCTGTCGGCGGGATATTGCCCGAAATCGTGGCCTTGCCGCCACGGCGCTCAAGTCGCAGGACGAAGGGCGTCGCGCGCGAGAGAGGTTCGGTCGCGTCGACGATTCGCCGCGCGGGCGTTTCAACGCCCAACGCCGTCAGAAGGCGCGCTTTCACATCGGGCGACAGCGAAATGCCGGCGAGAATCACGTCGCGGCCGGCAATGCGCACATCCGCTCTGTCGATCGCGTCAGGCGATTTTGCGATGCGGGAAAGGACAGCGGCGCGCAGATCGTCCTCCAGCGGACCGGTCAGCGCGTTCTGAGCAAAATAGGCGAGTCCCGTAAGGACCGGCAGCCCGATCCACCATTTCCTGGGAAGGTGCATCGACGTCTTGCCCTCCATCGAAGAGAGAATCAGCGAAGACGCGCTTAACTCAACCGCACATGGCTCCTTTGCGCGGCGTCATGTCAATATGATGGCCAACAGCTCAATCGGATGTCCAAAGCAAAATGGGGAACGCGGCCGCGCCGCGCTCCCCAAAGGCGAAGAAGAGTCCTGGTCGACTATGACATAGGGTTTGTCGGCGCGTCGACAAGGCTATTTCAATGAAGCGCGCGCGCTTGCCGTCGGGCCGCCAGGGATGAAAGGCGCCATGCCGGCGCGCGCCAATTCGTCGGCGCGCTCGTTCATGTCATGGCCCGAATGGCCCTTGACCCAATGCCATTCGACGTCATGCGGCTCCGCCGCCGCTTCCAGCCTTTGCCAGAGATCGACGTTTTTCACCGGCTTTCGGTCGGCGGTGCGCCAGCCGCGCGCTTTCCAGCCGGCGATCCATGAGGTGATCCCGCCGCGCAAATATTGCGAATCAGTGTGGAGATCGACCGCGCAAGGCCGCGTCAGAGTTTCGAGCGCCATGATCGCCGCCATCAGCTCCATGCGGTTATTGGTGGTGAGCGGCTCGCCGCCGTTGATCTCCTTTTCGCGATCGCCGAATCGCAAAATCGCGCCCCAGCCACCAGGCCCCGGATTTCCCGAGCAGGCGCCGTCTGTCCAGATCGTGACGCCGAGCGTCATGAACCGATTCCATAGACGCGCGCATCGGCGGCGGACTGGTGAAACTGGAGCTTGGCGAGATATTCGCGCGGATCCTTGGGACGCACCAGCGCGCCCGCCGGCACGTTGAGCCAGTCGACATAGCGGGTGACCAGAAACCGCAGCGCGGCGCCGCGCGCGAGCGTCGGAAAGGCCGCGATCTCGGACAAGGAGAGCGGCCGGATTCGGCGGTAGGCGTCGAGCAGCGCGGCGCCTTTCTCGGGCTGATAGCGATGCTCGGCGTCAAAGCACCAGGCGTTCAGGCAGACCGCCAGATCATAGGCGTAGGCGTCGGTGCAGGCGAAGTAGAAGTCGATCAGTCCGGAGATTCGCTCGCCGAGAAAGAACACATTGTCCGGGAAAAGATCGGCGTGGATCACGCCGCCCGGCAGGTCGCGCGGCCAGTCCCGCTCCAGATGATCGAGCTCCGCTTCGACAAGCGCGCGCAGTCCCGACGCGACCTCATCGGCGCGCGACGCGCAGGTCGCGAAAAGCGGTCGCCAACCCTCGACCGACAGCGCGTTGCGCCGCCGCTGCGGAAAATCGGCGCCGGCTAGGTGAAATTGCGCCAGCGTCGCGCCGAGCGCGGCGCAATGCGCGGCGTCCGGGTGATGGACGGAATAGCCGTCAAGGAAGGTGATAATCGCAGCCGGGCGGCCGGCGAGTCGCCCGAGCGCGACGCCGGCGCGGTCTTTAACCGGCAGCGGACAGGTGACGCCCCGCGCGGCAAGATGCTCCATCAGGTTAAGGAAGAACGGCAGATCTTCTTCCGCGACGCGCTTCTCATAAAGCGTGAGAATGAAGCTTCCCGCGCCGGTGTGGAGATAGTAGTTGGAGTTTTCGACGCCCTCGGCGATGCCTTTGCAGGACAGCAAGTCGCCGAGGTCATAGGCCGACAGAAAAGCGATCAGCTCCTCATCATCGACCAGCGTATAGACGGCCATGCGCGCCGACCGTTCCCGCAGGCCGCCCTCAGGCGATCGCCCGCAGTTCCTTTGGCAGGGGGAAGGACACGTTCTCGTCGGCGCTGGAGATCGTCTCGACGACGATGTCGTAACGCTCGGCGAAGGCGTCCATGATCTCCTCGACCAGAACCTCGGGCGCGGAAGCGCCAGCGGTAATGCCGAGCGTCGATATGGCGCCGAAAATCTCCCAGTCGATCTCTCTGCGACCCTGCACGAGCTGCGCCGGCGCGCCGGCGCGCTCGGCGACTTCGCGCAGCCGCTGCGAGTTGGAGGAATTGGGCGAACCGACGACGATCACCGCGTCGACGTAAGGCGCGACCTCCTTGACCGCCGCCTGGCGATTCGTCGTCGCATAGCAGATGTCTTCCTTGTGCGGGCCGATGATCTTTGGAAAGCGCCGCGTCAGCGCGTTGACGATCCCTTGCGAGTCGTCGACCGACAGCGTCGTTTGCGTCACATAAGCCAGATTGGATTCATCGTCGAATTTCAGTCGATCGATGTCTTCGACGGACTCGACCAGCACCACCGCCCCTTCCGGCAGCTGCCCCATGGTGCCGACGACTTCCGGATGGCCGGAATGTCCGACGAGCAGCACCCGACGGCCGCGCCGCCAATGAATTTCCGCCTCCCTGTGCACTTTCGTGACAAGCGGACAGGTCGCGTCGATGGCGAGAAGGCCACGCGCGGCAGCCGCGGCGGAGACCTCCTTGGCGACGCCATGCGCAGAGAAGATCACCGGCGCGTCGGTGTTGGGAATCTCGTCGAGCTCCTCGACAAAAATCGCGCCCTTGGCCTTGAGCGATTCGACGACATAGCGATTGTGGACGATTTCGTGCCGCACATAGACAGGCGGGCCGAATTTGGCCAGAGCCCGCTCGACGGCGTCGATCGCGCGCACGACGCCCGCGCAAAACCCCCGCGGCGAACACAGGAGTATTTTGAGCGGCGGTTTCTCGGGCCGAGAGTGAACGTTCATCTTCGCGCCTTTGGCAGAGGCGGCGCGAGGCGGCGAGTCGCTCAAGCGCCAAACGCGGCCATCCAGAACCCCGGACTGAACGCCGGCAAGCAATGTCGCGCATGCGCGACGGTGTCAAGCCGTCCGCGACGCGCGGACCGGCGGCGACAGCCCCATCCGCGAGCAAGGCCAACGCTTTGCAAAACGGCCTGCGCCTCGAACGGTTTCCCTGACGCGCCGCGGATTGGCGGCGCCGCCGGACTGTGACACCATGATGGCGGGCCCAGCATCCGGGCCCGATCGAACGGAGCTGCGCGCATGTCGTATCTCGACGAGATTTTGCAGTCGGCGCAAGGCGGCCAGCTGGTCGCCAATCTGGCTCGACGCTATGGCCTCACGGAAGAACAGATGGACGGCGCCATCAGGGCGCTCGCCCCCGCGCTGGAAGTCGGGTTGAGCAACGCCGCAGAAAATCCGGCGCTGTTCGAAAGGCTTCTGGGCGACATCGCCGCGCCCGGACGCGCGGCGGCCTTTTATGAGCCCGGCGCCGCGCATGACTTGGACTCTGTCGCGCAGTCGCGACAGCTGCTCGACGATCTCTTCGGCTCTCCGGCGGCGGCCGGACAGGTGGTGCAGGTCGCCGCGCGCCAGTCTGGGCTGCGGCCCGATATTCTTTCGCAGCTCCTGCCGGTGCTCGCCTCGGTTCTCATCGGCGGATTGTTCAAGAACATGAGCAACAGCGGTCTTGGGGGCGTTTTGGGTCAGCTCGTCAATTCCGGCGCGCTCGGCTCGATCCTGGAACAAATGCTCGGCGGCGGCCGCGCGCCGCAGCCCGAACCCGCGCCGATGCCGACGCCGCGCGGTGGCGGCATGGGCGGCGGCATGGGCGGCGGCGCGCTCGGCGGAATCCTGGGATCGATCCTTGGGTCGCTGCTCGGCGGCGGCCGACGTCCGGCGCCGGGTCCCTATCGAGGACCGGCGGACGATTCAGGCGGCGGCCCGCTCGATCTTGACCCAGGTCGAAGCCGTCCCCAGGGCATGCCGGACGACATGGACCAGGCGTCGATCCAGCAGGCGATCGAGGAGATCAAGAAAACGCTGCAGGTCGGACGCGCCGGCGGAGGCGAAACCGCAGGTCCGCGCTCCGATTTCGAGAGCATCATCGGCCAGATGTTCGGCAAACGCTGAGCGAGGCGGCGCCGTCTCGGCGGCGGGCCAAGCCCGCCGGAGATGGGCGGCCGATCCTTGGGAGAGGCGCCCTTCCGGGCCGGCGCGCCGCAGGCTTGCGCAGCGCCGGCTTTCCTGCAATCCAGTCGGCGCGAATCCTCGACAGCGCGAGGCGCGTCCGCGCCGCAATCGCGCCCCTCCTCGAACACGGACAGTTTCCGCTAGATGGCCCGCGACGTATCCGACACGACGCCGATCACGTCGCGCAACATGTTGGTCGAATGGCTGGAAGCCGGCTGCAAGACCGGCGGCGCGCCGCTCCGCATCGGCACCGAACATGAGAAAATCCCCTTCTATGTCGCCGACCATGCGCCGGTCCCCTATGACGGCTCGGCCGGCCGCGGCGGCATCCGCGCGCTGCTCGAAGGTCTGGGCGACGCGCTCGGCTGGGCGCCGATTTTCGACCGCGACGCGCTGATCGGCCTCTACCAGCCAGATGGCGGCGGGGCGATTTCGCTCGAGCCCGGCGGCCAGTTCGAACTCTCCGGCGCGCCGCTGCTGGACGTTCACGCCACCAAGGACGAACTCGACGCGCATTTCGCCGCGCTTGCCCCGGCGGCGCGCGCGCTCGGCGTGAGCTTCCTCGATCTCGGCTGCAGCCCCAAATGGTCGCGCGCCGAAACGCCGGCGATGCCCAAGCAGCGCTACGCCATCATGCAGGCCTATATGCCGAAAGTGGGCGCGCGCGGGCTCGACATGATGTTTCGCACCGCCACTGTGCAGGTCAACGTCGACTTCGTCGATGAGGCGGACATGGTTCAAAAGATGCGGGTCGGCCTCGCCTTGCAGCCGTTCGTCACCGCGATTTTCGCCAATTCGCCGTTTCTCGACGGCAAGCCGACCGGCCGGTTGTCGCAGCGATCCTACATTTGGCTCGACACCGACCCGAATCGCACCGGCATGCTGCCCTTCGCCTTCGAAGAGGGTTTCGGCTTCGAGCGATATGTCGACTATGCGCTTGACGTGCCGATGTATTTCGTGAAGCGCGGCGACGTGTATTATGACGTCGCCGGCGCGAGCTTTCGCGATCTGATGAAGGGGCGGCTTCAGCAATTGCCCGGCGAGCAGGCCACAATGTCCGACTGGGCCAATCACCTCTCGACGATTTTTCCCGAGGTGAGACTAAAGACCTATCTTGAAATGCGCGGCGCGGACGCCGGGCCTCGCGCGCATTTTACCGCCCTTGCGGCGCTCTTCGCCGGCCTGTTCTATGATTCCGGCGCGCTCGACGCGGCGCGCGAACTCACCAAGGACTGGAGCGCCGACGCCCGCCAGACGCTGCGCGACGACGTTCCCGCGCTGGCGCTCGATGCGACGATCGGGGGCCGCAGACTGCGCGAAATCGGGCGCGACGTTCTGTTGCTGGCCGAACGCGGCTTGCGCGGGCGCGCGCGACTCGACGCGCAGGGGCGCGACGAAAGCGTTTTTCTCGCGCCGCTCGAAGCAATTCTCGAAGATGGTCGAACTTTGGCGCAGCAGCGGCTGGACGCCTATCACGGCGGCTGGGGACGATCGATCGACGCCGCCTTCACGAACTGCGTTCTGCCGCTCTAGCGGTTTCGAATCGCCTCAACGCAGCGTGAATTAGCGCGGGAAGAGATCGCGCAGTCCGAAGGGCGCCATCGGGAGCCATGAGGAACCCGCGGAGGCATGCTGCATGCCGTCACGCGGCATCGCCGCGTAACCCATCGGCGCGACCGGCGTTCGAGGCATGGTGACGCGGACGTGACCACCGAGTCGAACGCAGCCGTTTGACCCTGCGACCGCGACATAATCGGCGCCATAGCGCGCGCATTGGCTGACATTCTCGGCGCGAACTGGCATGACAGCCAGCGCGGTGAGCGCGACAACGCCAAAATAGCGTCCCGGAAACAGACGGTCGCTGCGGCTTGTGATGTTTAGGATCGTCATAATATTTGGCCTTACCTCCGAAAGTTCGCGCAAGGCGCGCGAGATTTCAGGAGCCTTGCAATCCCGACCAAGTCTCTCGATACACAATCGTTACGCCGGCGGCGACGATGGCCTCTGGCCTCGAAGCAACGATCCGTTCCGCCGATCGCAACTAGAGCCAAACATCGTGGCAGGATCGTGTCGTTGACGCCGACGGGCGCAGCGCCCCGACGTGACTTTAAGAACTACGCTTTATTTTCCATTTATTTATTTTTTGTTTAGGAATCGGGCGCGTCGAACGAGCGCCAATCGCCGATCGCGGCCTGTACGATCGCCAGCGCGGCGACCGCGGCGGTGTCGGCGCGAAGCACGCGCGGTCCAAGCGACAGACGAACGACGTTCGGCGAACGTCGAATAGCCGCCCGTTCGGCGTCGTCGAAGCCGCCTTCGGGTCCGATGAGCACGCTCACGCCCGCTCGGGCCGTGCGGCCGGCGAGCGCCTCCATCGGATTGGCGAGATCGGCATGTTCGTCGCAAAAAACCAGCAGCCGCGGCGCCGGCAAACGCGCCAGAAAATCGGGCAATTCGACTGCGGCGGCGACTTCGGGCACGGCCAGCACGCCGCATTGCTCGGCGGCTTCGATGACATTCGATTGAAGCCGCGCCGAATTGATTCGGCGGACCTGCGTGCGATGCGTGATCACCGGAATGAGCCGACCGGCGCCCATCTCCGTGGCCTTTTGCGCTATATAGTCGAGCCGCGCCTGCTTCAACGGAGCGAAACAATAGTCGAGGTCGGCGCGTTCGGGCTGCGCGCGCAGGCGCTCGGCGACGCGCAGTCTTGCGGCGCGGCGCGAAACATCGAAGAGCGTCGCGCGAAATTCGCCGTCGCGGCCGTTGAACAGATGTATCGCGGCGCCCTCGCGCAGGCGCAGCACGTTAAGCAGATAGTTCAACGCCTCAGCTGAAGGCGCGCATTCGGCGCCGGGCGCGAGTTCGTCGCGAACGAACAGGCGCTGAGCGGAGAAATCGCAAGCTGACACAATCACTTCCCAGCGGAGGCGCGAGCGCAATGCGCGCTTGCCATGAAGCCGCCGCTTTGTTGCGGGCAGGTTGGCCAAAACTTGCGTCGCCGGCAAGCCTGCTGGTATTGCTGCAAACCTGATGAATGGACCACAAGCCTGATGAGCGGATCAAGAGACATGATCATCGGCGCTATCAATTTTCCGCGCGCTCTGGCGCGACTCTCCTTCTTGGCGGCGCTGCTCGCGGCGGGCGGCGCGCATGCGCAACAAAGCTGCCAGGAGGATTTTCAGAAGCTCACCGAAAAGCGGATGGCCGGCATCGAGGCGCTCAACGCCATCGGCAAGGCGGGCAAGGGCAAGATGGATCCCGAAGCCGCCTGCCCGGCCGCGCGCCGTCTCGTCGCCATCGAAACCGAGATGATGAATTACCTGTCTAAGAACAAGGAATGGTGCAACATCCCGGACAATGTCGCCGACGGCTTCAAGGATGCGCGCGGCAAGACTCAGGCCTTCGCCGCGCAGGCCTGCGCGGCCGCGGCGAAGATGAAAGAGATGCGCGATCAGGCGGCCGCCGGGGGCGGCGGCATGATGGCGCCGCCGAAACTGCCCGCCGGACCGCTGTGAGCGCAGCGCGAAGCGGCGATTCGTCGGAGGCGACCGCGCTCCCCGACGCGATCGCCGGCCATCCGCTGCTCCGGCGCGCGCCGCCAGCGCTGCTTCCCTACATTCAGCTCGCGCGGCTCGATCGGCCGGTCGGCTGGCAGCTGCTGCTGCTCCCCTGTTGGGAATCGAGCGCGCTGGCGTCCGTCGCGCTGCGCGAAGGCCCGAACATCTGGCATCTGACCCTGTTCTTCATCGGGGCCGTCGCCATGCGCGGCGCTGGCTCGACCTACAACGACTATGTCGATCGCGAGATCGACGCCAAGGTCGAACGCACGCGGCTGCGACCGCTCGCCAGCGGACGGGCGACGCCGCGCGCCGCGCTCGGCTTTATCGTCGCGCAATGCCTCGTCGGCCTTGCCGTGCTCTTGTCGTTCAACGGGCTGACGATCGCGCTTGGACTGATCTCGCCGCTGATCGTGCTGATCTATCCATTCGCCAAGCGCTTCACCTCCTGGCCCCAGGCGATTCTCGGCTCGGCCTTCGCCTATGGCGCGCTGCTCGGCTGGACGGCGCAGACGGGCGCGCTCGGCGCGCCGACGCTTTTCCTCTACGCCGCGGCGGTCGCCTGGACCATCGGCTTCGATACGATTTACGCGCTTCAGGATCTTACGGACGACGCGATCGTCGGCGTGCGCTCGACGGCGCGTCTCTTCGGGCCGAGCGTACAACTTGCGGTCGGCGCGCTCTACGCCCTGTCCGCGGCGAGCGCCGCCGTCGCGGTTTTTCTTTCGGGCGGCGGATGGCTGTCTTATCTCGGAGTCGCCGCCTATGCGGCCCATCTCGCCTGGCAGACCGTACAGACGAAAGAGGATGTCGCGCCGGCGACCGCGCTTCGCCTGTTCCGCTCCAATCGCGACGCCGGGCTGCTGCTGTTCGCAGGCTTTTTCGCGCAGAGCGCGGCATTTCTCTTTTAATCCGCTTCTCTGGCGCCGTTCCCAGCGCAACCGACGTGACGCGCTGCGAACCGGCCTACTTTTCGAGCTCCTTTTTCCGGTCGATGCAGGAATCGATCTCCTTCTTGTCCAGCTCCCAGTAGGAGCCGCCGCACAGCGCCTGATAGCGGCTGCTGACGAAAAACGACCAGACGTAATAGAGAGTCAGCAGCACTGCGGCGGCCATAGCGACCTTCATGATGAGGTTGAACCGCCTCTCCGGATCTTCCGTGTCAGACATTTTTATCTCCGCGCCAATGTTTGGCCGTTAGGGAAGGCGGCTGTCAACGTCAGTCCAATGTCTGCCGGAATCGCATCACCGCGACGCTCATCGCAATAAGCGTGAAAGCCGCGAGCGCGCCGGCGTCGACGGCGAGGTCGCCGAAGGTCGAGCCCTTCAACATCACCGAGCGCACGATGCGCAGATAATGGGTGAGCGGCAGCGCCTCTCCGACATATTGCGCCCATTTCGGCATGCCGTAGAACGGAAAAAGGAAGCCCGACAGAAGCATGCTCGGCAGAAAAAAGAAAAAGGTCAGCTGCATCGCCTGCAGCTGGTTTTCCGCGACCGTCGAGAAGGTGTAGCCGACGGACAGATTGGCGACGATGAACAGCAGGGTCAGCGTGGTGAGGGTGAACAGCGAGCCGACCACCGGCACTTGAAACAACAGCGCCGCGAAGATGAGAATCGTCGCCATCTGCACCGCGCCGACGACCACATAGGGCGCGATTTTTCCGAGCATGATCTCGACCGGAAGGATCGGCATGGCGAGCAACGCCTCCATCGTTCCCCGCTCGATTTCCCGCGTCACCGACATCGCCGTATACATCAGCATCGTCATGGTCAAAATCGTCCCGATCAGTCCGGGCACGATGTTGCGGCGCGTCTCTCCCGCTGGATTGTAGCGGCGATGCACGCGCATCTCGTAAGGCGCCGCATTTTGCGAAAGCGACGCCAGCGGTCCGATCAATTCCCGGTCGAGCGCCTGATTGGCGGCGCCGAGCGCGGCGGCGACGGCGCCGGAGGTGGCGACCGGGTCGGACGCGTCGGCGATCAGCAGCGCCGCCGGTTTTTCGCCGCGAACCAGCCGGCGGGAGAAATCAGGCGGAATCTGAATGACGAATTGCGCCTTGTTCGAAAGGATCAATTCGTCGGCGTCCGCTTCGCCCCTGGCGACATATTTGATGTCGAAATAATCGGTCGCCCGCAAGGCGCCGATCAGCGCGCGCGCGATCGGGCTGTCATCGCTCGTCAGCACGGCCGTCGGGAGATGTTTGGGATCGGTGTTGATCGCAAATCCGAAGAGCAGCAGTTGCATGAGCGGAATGCCGACGATCATCGCGAAGGTCGGCCGGTCGCGGCGAAGCTGAATGAACTCCTTGACGAACATGGCGACGCAACGGCGGAAGGACTGCGCCAGCGCGCCGCGCGCCGGACGCCGGGCGTCGCTCGGCAGGACTTGCGGCGCGCTCATCGGTCCGCTCCCGCGCGGGTCATCAAATCGATGAACACGTCTTCGAGCGTCGGCTCGTCGCGTTTCCATTGGCGACGGCCTTCGGCGCCATAGCGGCGGGCGAGGCGCTCGATGGCCGCTTCGTCGCGCCCGCCGACATGCAGCGCCGAACCGAAGCGCGCGACAATGTCGACGCCGGGCTGATGTTTCAATTCGCTGGCGAGCGCATCGAGACCCTCGCCGGTCACGACCCATGTCGAAAGCTGCGCGCCTGCGACGATCTCCGGCATCGTGCCCGAAGCGAGCAGCCGGCCGTTGGCGATGTAAGCGATCTTATGGCAGCGCTCGGCTTCGTCCATGTAATGGGTCGAAACCAGCACGGTCAGGCCTTGCGTCGAGAGATGATGGATTTCATCCCAGAAATCGCGGCGCGCCTTGGGATCGACGCCCGCTGTCGGCTCGTCGAGAAGCAGCAGCGCCGGACCCGGAAGGATGCAGGCGCCGAGCGCCAGCCGCTGCTTCCAGCCGCCGGACAGTTCGCCGGCAAGCTGATCGGCGCGCGCGGCGAGGCCCAATCGCTTGAGCGCCGCCTGCGCAGCGTCCTCGGGCGCTTCGAGATTATAGACGCGCGCGACGAATTCCAGATTTTCACGAATGGTGAGGTCGCGATAGAGCGAAAAGCCCTGCGTCATATAGCCGACGCAACGTTTGATCTCCTTCTGCTGGCGGCGGATGTCGTAGCCAAGACAGGTGCCCTCGCCCGAATCCGGGGTCAGCAGGCCGCAGAGCATGCGGATCGTCGTCGTCTTGCCGCTGCCGTTCGGGCCGAGAAATCCCTGAATGTCGCCGCGCGCGACCTGCAGGGAGAGATTGTCGACGACTTTTTTCCCGCCGAAGGATTTGGTCAGCCCGCGCGCGTCGATCGCGATCTCGCGCTCGACGCTCATGGCGCAGGTTCCGTCGATTCCGGCGCCTGTGTCACCGCGACCGGCATTCCAAGCGGCAAGGCGCGCGCCGCGCCTTCAAGATGCGCCTCGACCTTGAAGACCAGCTTGGCGCGCTCCTTGTCGCTGAAGATGACGGGCGGCGTATATTCCTGGCGGCCGGCGATATAATTGACGCGTCCGTAAAGATCGCCGGCGCAGCCGTCGCAGGAGACGCGCACCCGCTCGCCAAGCGAAATTTGTGGCAGCTGCGGTTCCGAAACATAGAAGCGCACTTTCCGGTTCTCGGACGGCAGCAGCGCGACGACCGGCTGGCCGGCGTTGACGATTTCGCCGGGACGGAAAAACACGTCCTGCACGGCGCCGTCGGCGGGCGCGACGACGCTCTGGCGCTTGATGCGAATGTTCAGCGCATCGAGCTGCGCGCGCGCCTGTTTCAAACTGGCTTCGGCGGCTTCGATCTCATGCGAACGGCTCGCCATGCGCGAGGCCTCGACCTGCCGGCGCGCCTCCTTCACGCTCGCTTCGTCGCGCGCGCGCGCCATCTCGGCGCGATCGAGCGCCGCCCTGGCGACATGGCCCTCGGCGTAGAGCTTGCGCTGCCGCTCGTAATCGGCGCGCGACAATTGCAGCGCGGCCTCGGCGCGCTCCAGCGCCGCCTGCAGAACCGCGATCTGCTCGGGGCGATTCATCGCCGCCTGCAGATTTTCCGCCAGCGCCTCGAGTTGAGCGATACGCGCCGCCGCCTCGTCGCGGGCGCGATCGAGAAGCGCCGTCGACATGGCGAACAGCGGATCGCCCTTCTTCACCACCGAACCGGCGGCGACCGCGATGCTGGCGACTTTCTCGCTCTCATGGGGAGCAATATAGAGGATGTCCCCCTCGACATAGCCGAGGAAGACGCCGTCGGCATTGGCCGGATGATAGGCGATACGCCAAACGACGACGGCGAGGAGCGCCATCGCCACTAGGAACAGCAGACGCTTCATGCGACGGGAGCGGAGAGCGGATCGAACATGATTGGATTATGCACCTCCGCCGCCGCGCCGTGAAACGCCGACGGCAGCGAGCGAACAGTAACCATCCTCAAACGCGAAACTCCTTTTGCCGCAGCCGCCGCAAAAAGGCTAGAATGCCTCCAAGAAAGGCGAAAAGGGATTGAAAATGGCTGAAGATACCGAGCTGCCGCCGCGTGAATCGATGGAATATGACGTGGTCGTGGTCGGCGCGGGGCCGGCCGGGCTCGCCGCGGCGATTCGCTTGAAGCAAATCGCGCCGGATCTGTCAGTCGTCGTCATCGAAAAGGGCTCCGAGCCCGGCGCGCATATTCTGTCGGGCGCGGTGATCGATCCGATCGGCCTCGACCGTCTGCTGCCCGAGTGGCGCACGCGCGACGATTCTCCGCTGAAAACTCAGGTGCACGAAGACCATTTTCTACTGCTGACCGAAAAGGGCGGCTTTCGCATCCCTAACATGCTGATGCCGCGGCTGATGAACAACCACGGCAATTTCATCGGCTCGCTCGGCAATGTCGTGCGCTTTCTCGCCGCCGAAGCCGAAAGCCTCGGCGTGGAAGTCTACCCCGGCTTCGCCGGCGCCGAAATTCTTTACGGCGAGAACGGCGAAATCGTCGGCGTCGCGACGGGCGACATGGGCGTCGGCCGCGACGGCGAACCGAAGGACAGTTTCACCCGAGGGATGGAGCTGAAGGGCAAATATACGATCTTCGCCGAAGGCGCGCGCGGCTCGCTGACCAAGCAGTTGCTCGCCAGATACGATCTTTGCGCCAACAGCGAGCCGCAGAAATTCGGCATCGGCTTCAAGGAGCTGTGGCGCATTCCCAAGGAGAAGCACAAGGACGGGCTCGTCCAGCATTCCTTCGGCTGGCCGCTCCAAGCCGATACCGGCGGCGGCTCTTTCCTATATCATTTCGACGACGATCTCGTATCGATCGGTTTCGTCGTCCATCTCAACTATTCGAATCCGACGCTCTCTCCCTTCGACGAGTTTCAACGCTTCAAGACGCATCCGATGGTCGCGCCGACGCTCGAGGGCGGCGAGCGTCTGTCCTATGGCGCGCGCGCGCTGACCGAAGGCGGGTGGCAGAGCGTGCCCAAGCTCGTCATGCCGGGCGGCGCGCTGGCCGGCTGCGGCGCCGGCTTCATGAACGTGCCGCGCATCAAGGGGTCGCATAATGCGATGCTCTCGGGGATTTTATGCGCCGAACATGTCGCGGCGGCGATCGGCGAAGGCCGCGCGCATGACGCGGTCGACGCCTATGACGCGGCCTGGCGATCTTCGGACATCGGCCGCGATCTGAAGCGCGTGCGCAACGTCAAGCCGCTGTGGTCCAAATACGGCACCTATGTCGGCGCGCCGCTCTTCGGCCTCGACATGTGGACGAACGAGCTCCTCGGCTTATCCTTCTTCGGCACGCTCAAACACGGCAAGGCCGATTACGAGACCTTAAAGCCGCTCTCGGAAGTCACGCCGATCGTCTATCCGAAACGCGCCAGCAAACTTGTCTTCGACAAGCTCTCGTCGGTGTTCGTCTCCAACACCAATCATGAGGAGGATCAGCCGGTCCATCTGAAGCTCGCCGATCCGGAGATCCCCATCGATCGCAACCTTCCGGTCTATGGCGAACCGGCCCGGCTCTATTGTCCCGCAGGCGTCTATGAAGTGGTCTATGCCGACGAGGAGACGCGCCGCGATCCGCGCTTCGTGATCAACGCGCAGAATTGCGTTCACTGCAAGACATGCGACATCAAGGACCCGGCGCAGAACATCACCTGGGTTCCGCCGGAGGGCGGCGGCGGACCGAATTATCCGAATATGTAAGCTGCTTTGGTCATCCTGAGGAGCAAGCGAAGCGCGCGGCTCGAAAGGCCGGCGAACGCTTTGCAAGAAGCCGACATTGCTTCGTCGCTTCACGCCTCGCGATGACGCGCGGAGGAGTCGCCAACGCCAATGTTCTTCCTCGCCTCGAAGATTCTCGGCTTCCTTCTGGCGCCCGTTCATGTCGCCATCTTTCTTTGCGCCATCGGCGCGGCGCTGCTCTTCACGCGCTGGCGCGCATGGGGTCGCGCGCTCACGACCATGGGCGCGCTGGCGCTGCTCCTCATGGGTTTCACGCCGCTCGGCGATATGCTCGCGGCGTCGCTCGAAGGCCGCTTTCGCGAGGCGTCGCGCGATCCGCCGGCGGCGCCCGACGGAATCATCGTGCTCGGCGGAGCGGCCAATGCGGAGTTGAGCGCCGAGCGAATTTGGCCGGTTTTATCGGAGGCGGCGGAACGCCTCACGACGCCGATCGCGCTGATGCGAAAATATCCAGAGGCGCGGCTCGTTTTCAGCGGCGGATCGGCGGCGCTGCTAGGCTTTCCCTATTCGGAAACCAAGGTCGCGAAACAATTCTGGAACGACGCCGGCCTTGACGACAACCGCGTGATCTATGAAGGGCGCTCGCGCAACACGCTCGAGAACGCCGTCTTCACGCGCGAACTGGTTCAGCCGAAGCCGGGCGAACGCTGGCTGCTTGTCACCTCCGCCATGCACATGCCGCGCGCGATCGGCGTCTTTCGCAAGGCGGGCTTTCCGGTGATCGCCTTTCCGGTCGATTACCGCGCGCGTCGCGACGTCTGGCGTCTCGAATTTCCAGGCGGCGCGGTTGGCGCCTTTGCTCTCGTCGAATCCGCCGCGCATGAATGGGCAGGTCTTGTCGCCTATCGGCTGACCGGAAAGACCGACGCGCTTTTTCCCGCGCCGTGACCTAATCCGGGCGGCCGCGCCGTCCGCGCGACGCGCCCGCCGGCTCCATGCTGCGCCCGCCGCCGCCGCCGGGATAAGCGCCGTGCTTCATCTCCAGGAAAAGGGCGATGGCCTGCGCGCGATTGCGCACATCGAGCTTCTCGAAAAGATTGCGCAGGTGGAATTTGATCGTGTTGATCGAGACCCCGAAATCCTTGGCGAGCTGGCTGTTGGTGTGGCCCGAGCCGAGCGCCGACAACAGGCTGCGCTCCCGCAGGGTCAGATTTTCCAGCGGATCGCTGCGCATTTTGCGAATGTCGACGAACGGAAACACCATGTCGCCAGCCGCCACCGCGGCGAGCACGTCCAGAAGCCGCTCAGGCGGGGCGCGCTTCGAGACGAAGCCGGCGCCGCCGAGCTGGAGCGTCTCGGCCGGCGCCGCAGGATCGTTGGTGCCGCTGTAGACGACGATTTTTGGCGCGGCGACCTGGCGCGACAGCGCCCGCAAAACGTCGCGGGCGTGCAGCGTCGGCAATTGCCAGCCGATGACGGCGATGGTGAATTTTTGCTGGCGCGCCGCCTCGAGAAATTCCTCCCCGTCGGTCAGCTTCGCCACGAGGTTGAAGCGGCGGTCGTCCGACAGCAGCTTGTCGAGACCCGCGAGGATCAGCGGGCTCTTGTCCGCTACGGCGACGTCGATGCGCTCCGCCTCCGCCGTCGCCTGCGCGCCGTCGGCGCCATTGGGCCGCGCGACGCGCAAGCCGTCCTTATGGTCGTTTGCAGCCCTGATCGAAGAGGTAGGAGCCATCTCGCCTCCGCCGCCGCGCGACCGCGGCGCATGTGTTCGATTCGCCCTGCAGAAAACTCAGACAGAGATCAAATTCCAGCCCAGCGGGTCGGCGCTACCCGCCCGTTGGAGGTGGGCATATCACCATAGCGCAGGCGCCGCCGGATGCAAGCCTCTTCGCGCCTCTTCGCGCCGGCGCAGGGGCGGACAGACATGAAAACGGCGCGCTGGCCGAGCCAGCGCGCCGCGCTGATTTGCTTCGATTTGTAAAGGCTGATCTTAGTCGCTGAACACCCAGCGGGCGGCGAAATAGGCGGCCGCGCCAATGACGATGATCGCGATCATGCCGACCGGGGTCGCTGCATAGCTCGTCAGTTCAAGAATAGCGCCCATAGTTTCCTCCTTCTGTCACATACTGCCGGTTTTGCCACAAGCCGAGATTCAGGGCTGCAATCCGCGCAAGCGGCGTTGCGGTCGTTGTAGAATTGGTCAAGTGGATAGCATGGCTGACGCCGGCCCAATCGGTCTCAGTTCAACATCGACCTCACTTAGGCGGGAACGCGTCTGCATCGCTTATTCGGCCCTAGCCGCGCCCGGAGAGCCATGATGCTCGCAGCTCTCGGCCGCGGTTCCGAAATGCGGTCTTTTGGGAGTATTGCAGACGCACAGCCCTGTCAAGCGACTGAAATGGCCGCCGATGCGCTGCATCGCCACATCAACGTTCCAAATCGAAAGCTCAGTTTGCGCTTGCCGCGGCAGCGCTCCCACGACTATCAATCGGTGAGCGGCGCCCGTCCATCTCGCGAGCAGACTTTCCATGTTCAAGTTCGTGATCATCGCCGTCGCTATCGTGGCCGCTGGATTTTCAGCCTTTTACGCCTTCCGGCGCTCGCCCGTCTGTTCCGCCGACGGCAAATATATGGCGACCCAGAGCGACTGCGAGGCGTGGGGCTTCACGCCGGACATATGCCGGGAGGCGATCGAGAAGGCGCGCGCCGTCGTCGCGCGGGCGGCGCCCAAAAGCGAATCCATGTTTCAGTGCGAAGTGCGTTACTCGGATTGCTTCCAGGCCCCGGAAGGGGGATTCTCGCCCCGCCCCTCGTTTTGTCTGCGCCCGAACGCGAACGCCGAGCCAACGGAAGTCAGATATCTCGAATATGAGTCCGATCGCATGAACCGGAAGAAGACGAAGGAAGTTCGCGTCGACTGAAACCGGCCAAGCGATTCAGCGCCTGAAATCGGCGCGGCGCTGAGTGATCTCGAATTCCGAAGCGTCGATGACGAGCCGGCCGGCGGCGGTCCCAATCGCGATGTGGATCGGCACGACGACATGGGCGTCGGGCAGCGGCGCGAGCCAGACGCTGATGTCGTGATTATTCGCCATGTAGCGGGTGGACGAACTGTCGGGACGATGGCCGGCGATCGGCGTATAGCGCGCCGAGCATACGGTGACGGGGCCGGCGTAGCCTCTGGTTTGCGCGGTGTGATCGCCGGCATAGGCGAGTTCCACGTCGAAACGCGTGACGCCGTCGAACACCGAAATGGTCCGGTTGCAGGCCGAGGGACCGGTGAGCTCCTCTCCCGGCGGCACGCGCATGATCAGCGCGCTGACCGGATCGACGATATGACGCTTGGCGCTATCGGACACCGGGATGCGCGCCTCGGCGTCCCAGGGCGCCGGCCTCACGTCGACCGAGCGAACGGCGTTGCCGGCGAGCGACATGCGCACCGTGCGCGTCTCGTCGCTGTTCGAGGTGGTATTGGCGTAGCTTGCCGGCGACGGGCCGGCGAGCGTCAGTCCGCCGCTGGCGCTGGCGGCGCCCCTGGCGTTGTTGATCAGATTGGCGAGGCCGGTCGTCCGCATCGAGATTTCGACCCGGTAGGTCTGTGGATCGACGACGCCCGACGCATAGGCGCTGCCGATCGAGAGCCCCATCAGGCTCAGCGCATAATGCGCCCTGAGCGTCTCGGCCCGAGCCGGCGCGCCAAGCGCTATGCAAAGCGCGACAGAAGTCGCGATGGCGGCGATGTCCCGGCCGAACGTTCCGAGACGCTGTCGGCCGGCGGCGGCGCAGAGGCTCAGGCCCATTCCTGCCAATGTCCGTCCTCGAAAATGCGCCATGCCCGCAATCCCGCTTTTGCGATAACGAGCCTTCCCGCCTTGGCCTCGGCGACAAGATGCTTGAATACGAGAGGATTGCGCCAGGAAAACGGCTTTTCCGGGTCGCAGACGGCGAGATATTCGTCGCTGTCCGGGTCGTCCATCAGCAGCGTGCCGACGCGGTCGGGCCGCAGTTGCGAGGAGAACCCGCGCTCGTCCTTCCATCGGCAATAATAATCGCGGCACACTTGCGGGCGCGTGTCGTAAACGCCGCAGCCGCCTGCGTGCGCACAATGTTCGCAAAGCTTGCCGGCCGGCTTCTTGAATTCTTCGATTTCAAGAACCTTGCAGCAGAAGAAGCAGGAACCGCAGGCCTTGCCTGGAATGTCGAGCATGACGGTTGAGCGCCGGTGGCGTGAGAATCGAATCGGCGTATTGTCACCGCCAGCCGGACGGATGCAAGCCGCGTCAGGCGACGAGCGAGCGGAGCCATGACGCGCATTATCGACCCCGACGCGCTTTTCGTTTCCGCCGACTGGCTTTCGGAACATCTTTTCGACGCCGACCTCGTCGTCTTCGACGCTTCCTGGCATATGCCGGCGGCCGGTCGCGACGCGCGCGCCGAATTTCTTGCGGGGCATATTCCCGGCGCGCAATTCTTCGATATCGACGCGCTCGCCGATCATTCCACCGACCTGCCGCATATGTTGCCCAAACCGGACGTCTTCGCCGCCGAGATGGGTCGGCTGGGATTTGGCGACGGCATGCGGGCCATCGTCTATGACGCCGTTGGAATATTCTCGGCGCCCCGCCTGTGGTGGACGCTCGCCGTGTTCGGCGCCGAACATACGTCGATCCTTGCGGGCGGCCTGCCCTCATGGAAGGCGGAAGGCCGGCCGCTCGAACAGGGCGAAGCGCGCAAGCGAACGCCCGCGACGTTTACGCCCCGTTTCGACGCGAGCCTTGTCGCCGACGCCGAGGCCGTGCGGCGCGCGCTTGACCTCGGCGGCCCGCAGGTGGTGGACGCGCGCGGCGCGGCGCGTTTCCACGGCTGGGCGCCGGAGCCGCGCCCCGGGCTGCGTTCCGGCCATATGCCGGGCGCGCGCAATCTCCCCTACGGCAATGCGCTCGACGGCGGCAAATTGAAGGAATGCGCCGATCTCGAAGGGGCGTTTGCCGCGGCGGGCGTCGATCCCGACGCTCCCGTCATTGCGACCTGCGGCTCCGGGCTCACGGCTTGCATCATCAGTCTCGCGCTCGCGGCGACGGGCCGTCCTCTGGCGACGGTCTATGACGGGTCTTGGTCGGAATGGGGCGCAAGGGAAGATTTGCCGGCGGTCGTCGACGAACGAGATGTAGCCCAATAATTATGCGCATCGTATAATTATTGGGCATACAGCATGTCGTATGGGCGCCGAATTTGGATGCGGCGCCGGAACTTTGGCCATGGCGCGACCAACGCGGCAATGATAGAAGCTCGGCGGTTCTTCTGCCGAGCCAAAGTCGCTAGCTAGGCCGGGGCTTAAGCTAAGCGCGCGGGGGATTTGATGAAAAAGGTCGAGGCGATCATCAAGCCGTTCAAGCTCGATGAGGTGAAGGAAGCCCTGCAGGCGGCGGGGCTCCAGGGCATCACGGTCACCGAAGCAAAGGGATTCGGTCGTCAGAAAGGACACACGGAACTCTATCGTGGCGCCGAATATGTCGTTGATTTTCTGCCGAAAGTTAAGATCGAGATCGTCCTTGCGGACGACGCCGTGGAACGCGCCGTCGAGGCGATACGCACCGCCGCCCAAACTGGCCGCATCGGCGATGGCAAGATTTTTGTTTCCAACATCGAAGGCGCGATCCGCATCCGCACCGGTGAGACCGGCGCGGACGCCATCTAGCACTGAGCCCCCGCCACATGAGCTTTCTCGCCAACATCTTCAAGCGCTCCGCCGCGCCCAATAACAAAACCGTAACTCAGCAAGATCAGCAAAGAGAGGCATCGAACCAAATGACGACGGCCAAGGACGTACTCAAGCAGATCAAGGACAACGACGTTAAATACGTCGATTTCCGATTTACCGACCCGCGCGGCAAGTGGCAGCATGTTACGTTCGACGTGTCGATCGTCGATGAGGAGGCCCTGACCGAAGGCATCATGTTCGACGGCTCGTCGATCGCGGGCTGGAAGGCGATCAATGAATCGGACATGACGCTGCTCCCCGATTTGAGCACCGTCGCGCTCGACCCGTTCTTCGCGGCCTCGACGCTTTCGATCGTCTGCGACGTCATGGAGCCCTTGACGGGCCAGCCCTACAACCGCGATCCGCGCGGCATCGCCAAGAAGGCGATGGCCCATATCAAGACCGCCGGCGTCGGCGACACCGCCTTTTTCGGTCCCGAAGCCGAATTCTTCGTCTTCGACGACGTGCGCTTTTCGACCGAGCCCTATGATACGGGCTTTTCGATCGATTCGGTCGAACTCCCCTCCAACACCGGCACCGCCTATGAGGGCGGCAACCTCGGCCACCGCGTGCGCACCAAGGGCGGCTATTTCCCGGTGCCGCCGGTCGACTCGGCGCAGGACATGCGCAGCGAGATGCTCGCCGCCATGGCGGCCATGGGCGTCAAGGTCGAAAAGCACCATCACGAAGTCGCGTCGGCGCAGCACGAACTGGGTTTGAAGTTCGAAACGCTCGTCATCGTCGCCGATCATCTGCAGATCTATAAATACGCCATCCACCAGGTGGCGCATTCCTACGGCAAGTCGGCGACCTTCATGCCCAAGCCCGTCTTCGGCGACAATGGCTCGGGCATGCACGTCCACCAGTCGATCTGGAAGGAAGGCAAGCCGGTCTTCGCTGGCGACAAATACGCCGGCCTCTCGCAGGAGTGCCTGTGGTATATCGGCGGCATCATCAAGCACGCCAAGTCGCTGAACGCCTTCACCAATCCGTCGACCAACTCCTATAAGCGTCTGGTCCCGGGCTATGAGGCGCCGGTGCTGCTCGCCTATTCGTCGCGCAATCGCTCGGCGTCGTGCCGCATCCCCTTCAGCGCCAGCCCGAAGGCGAAGCGCGTCGAGGTCCGCTTCCCCGATCCGACGGCCAATCCCTATCTCGCCTTCGCGGCCATGCTGATGGCCGGCCTCGACGGCATCGCCAACAAGATCGATCCGGGCGGACCGGCCGACAAGGACCTCTACGATCTTCCCCCGGAAGAGTTGAAGGCGATCCCGACGGTGTGCGGCAGCCTGCGCGAAGCGCTCGAGAATCTCAAGGCCGACAACGCCTATCTGACCGCCGGCGGCGTCTTCGACAAGGACTTCATCGACTCCTACATCGACCTCAAGATGCAGGACGTGATGCGCTTCGAAATGACTCCGCATCCGGTCGAATTCGACATGTATTACAGCTACTAAACGAACCAATGCTGGGCCGCTCGCGAGGCGGCCCGGAAAATTGCAAACCGGAAGGCGACGCATCGCCTTCCGGTTTTTTTTGCGCGCGCTTGTTGATCCGCACGTTGCGCGACCGCGCCGTCACGCAGGCGTCATGCGCCTGTCATTTCGCCGAGCGAAATTGTGGCGAAAGCAAGAACCTCTAACGCCGCATCCGCGTAGCGGGCGATCCCCAAGCCGCTCCATTCCGATCGCGCTCTTGCCGCGGCGAGGTGGTTTCGGCCGCAATGATTTGATGCAACGGAGAAAAGTGATGAAACTGCGAGCGCTCTCCGCCGCTGTCGCCGCTCTAATGGCATTGACCGCCGGCGCGGCCGCGCTCGATATGGAGCTCTCTCCCTACAAGGTCGTCAATGGACTTTCGGGAAAATTAAAGTCGGTCGGCTCGGACACGATGCTTCATGAGATGGAGCTCTGGACCGAGGGCTTCCAGTCGATTTACCCGAACGTCTCGATCGAGATCGAAGGCAAAGGCTCGAACACGGCGCCGCCGGCGCTGCTCTCGGGAGAATCCCAACTAGTGGCCCGAGTCATTCGAACTGAGGGTAAAGAGTTCTCAGCTTAACGCGGGCATCGTCGGTTGTGAATTGCCAGTTGGCCTTCACGCAGCGCTTGTTGCGATTGTCCTGCCATGCGGCGACCTC
>VGDY01000030.1 GCA_016869555.1 Alphaproteobacteria bacterium
TAGGCAAGACGCCAACGCCAACTCGGGGAAAATTCTCCCGGAACGGAGCCGACGAATGACCCTTCCCGCCCCTCGAGAATCTGTTCGAATATCCCTTCTATGATTGGCTGCCCGTCGGCCTCGCGCGGAATCCACAGTTGAACCGACGGGCTGCTGACGACCGGCGCCTCCCACACGCCGACGAGCAATGGATAGGCATCGCGCCAGCTCGTCGCCCGCAGCAGCCGGAGAACGCGGTTCCTGATCTCCGAAAGCGGCCTCTCAGCGATCTCCCGCGATTCCAGACAGATATTTCCAGAGCCGCCGGCGCTGTCGGGCACCTTGACCACAACTTGGTCTGTCGATCGCGCGAGCGCGCGCAGCCGGTGAGCCAGAACGGCCGGGCCATAGGCGCTGTGGGTCTTTGGAAGCGCCGCTTCCCCGACGACCTCTTCCACGAGACGCGCAAACCAGAGCTTGTCGTTGACCCGGCGCGTCAGACCCGGCGGCGAACTCGCCAAAAGAACCTCTTGGCCGCTTGCGGCGGCGACGGCCGCGCCCAGACGCCAAGCGCTGCCCATGCCGATATGGGGCAGGATCGTCAAACCGCCAGCCGATCGGGTTTTTTCCACTATGCGAGAAAAAACCTCTCGGTCGAGACGGCATCGTTCGGCGAGCGGCAGCAAACGCTCGCGCGGGCCGCTACGCGGGTTGAGACTCACGATCGACCCGAGCCCAAGTTGCTCAGCCCGGTATCGCGTGAATTCCGGCAGAGGCTCTCGTCCGAAAACGACGAGATCGCCATCGCGGGCCAAAAGCGACAGCCTGTATTCGTAAGTTGTGCTCTCCCCCCGAGCGGCGAGAGCAATTTCGCGCGCATCGCCGATCAGTAGCCAGAGGCCTGCCGCCAGTCCCGAGCGTACGGCGGTTCCAAAGGGCCGGGTCGAGATAATCGCGGGCTGGCTCTCGGCGATCCGCGCGGCGATTTCCCGTAATCGCCGCGCTTCGCCCTGCCCGAGCGACACGCTCATCGCCGGAACGATCGGCAGCGCCGGCGATGGCTGCGTCATTTCCTGAAGTTCGAACGGCTCCGTCATCGAAATTTTCGTCCTGGCTCCCAGAGATCCGCCTCTGCGGAAGCCGCGCGTCCTTTCACGCGTCGCCTTTTTTCGTCTCCGATTCCAGGTCTGTCCAGCGCGGGGCCCGCGACCGCAATTCGAGAAGCTCGCGATAAAGCGCCCGTTGCTGCTCGGGCGGAAGCCGTCCCATCGCGCCGAACAGCTCACCGCATTCGACGATGTGGCTTTCCAAAATTTCGGATTGTCGGATCAGCCTCTGGCGCTGCGCTTCGTCCTGCGTCGCGCCCTCGCGAAATTTCAGCAGTTCCTCAACCAACCGCAATCCATGCCGATGTTCGCCCAAAAGCCGTTCGACCTCGGCATCCCCGAGCAGCGGCCGCAGCGCTGGATAGAAACAGCGCTCCTCGAAGCCGATATGGGCACCGGCCTCCCTGTCGAGACGATCAGCGCAAATCTTCGCCGCCACGAGATCACCGATCCGCAGATTTGTAGACAGTTCATGCAGGCGCCGGCCGAGAATTGCATGGTCTTCCTTGAACGCTTCGAAGAGTTCTGAAAATTGCTCTTTCGTCATGTTCGAGTCTTACTCGCCGCTTCGTGGTGTTATTGTCGATCATCCAGCGAAAGGCAACAGCAGACCATGTGCCGTCTCTATGGCTTCAGCGCAAACGAGCCAACGAAAGTCGAATGCACGCTGGTGCACGCCCAGAACGCCCTGATGGTGCAAGCCCGCAAGGATTTGGCGGGCTGGGCGCACGCCAACGGCTGGGGCATTGCGACCTATGAAGCCGTTCGGCCGCATGTTGAACGACAGGTGTGGGCGGCGTATCACGGCGAACATTTCAAACGGGCTGCAGCGCGAATTTATTCACAACAAGTCCTCGCTCACGTGCGCCGCGCCACCGTCGGTCCGCCGACAATGGAGAATACCCATCCTTTCGTCGACGGCAAATGGAGCTTCATTCACAACGGCACGGTGCCGAATTTCGATCTGGTGAAACCGCGCCTTCTGGCGCAATTGTCGGAAGACCGCCGCAGAGCGATTCACGGCGACACCGACAGCGAACATTTTTTTCATTATTTGCGCCACCTCCACTTATGTGCGCCGGAACGTCCATTGATCGACGTGCTCCGCCATGCCGTCCGCCAGATCCTCGAATGGTGTCAGGAGATCGATGCGTCGGCGCCTATCGGATTGAATGTGATCTTGACCGATGGCGAACATATGCTCGGCAGCAGAGTCGGCCGCTCGCTACATTTTGTCGAGCGCGTCGGCGTCCAGGATTGCGAAATATGCGGCTTCCCACATGTCCACCATGATCCACACAAGCGCTATCGCGCCGTCATCGTCGCCTCGGAGCCCATCAGCCACGAGAACTGGCGGGAGACGCCGCAGGATTCAGTCTATGAGATCACCCCGGATTTCACGCTGCGCGCCGAGCGGCTGTGACGCGCTGGCGCGAGATTGCGCCGACAGGCTACGAAGCGCCGATCGGCCACGAAAGAAAACCGCCGCATAATGCGGCCAGCTGAATCTTCTGCCACCGCTATTTCTGTTGACCAATTGCTCCGCCTGCCGCACCCGGTTGCGCGCCGTTTCGCTCACCCAGCCGATCATCGCGGCAATCGAGGTATCGCGGCCCTTTGCGAGGCGTGTTCGCCCTGATGCTCCCGCACCATCTGAACCGCTCGATTCCGCACTTAAGCCGAAAATTTGTTGATCTTCTTCTTCTTCTCTTGTGTTCATCGACGAGACCGGCGCCTCGACCAATCTGGCCCGAAAAGCCGGACGCTGCTGGCGCGGACAACGGCTGCGTGCCGCAGTGCCGCATGGCCACTACAAGACGGTCACGCTGGTTGCGGGGTTGTGCCTTCGCGGTCTCGTGGCGTCGAAAGTCTATGATCGTCCAATCAATGCCGTCCTCTTCGAAGAATGGGTGGAAAACTTTCTCGTTCCCACGCTCTCGAAAGGCGACATTGTCATCATGGACATGTATGGACGCCCCCGGTGGCGCAAGAAAAATCTTTGAAGCTGCACGGCGCGTGGTCAGGTGCTGACATGTATCCGGCCTCTTATGCGGCTGATTGCATGCCGCGGGCCCGTATGGGAGTTCGCGGATCGGATCCATTACAATCTCGCGCGCTCGTGGCGCTCGTCCATGAACTGGTTTTCCGATCCCGTCTCGTTGACCGTTGCGCCATACCCTCCGTTTGACCTTCCTACGCCATCGACAGTCTCGCGATCCCGTTCACCTACACGGCAGCCGGGATTGGAGCTCGATAAATTCCGCCATGGGTGAGCAGCGCCCAAACAATGCGCGCCATTTTGTTCGCCAATGCCACCCTCACTAGCATCGGCGGCTTACGACGCAACATCCGATCAAGCCAGGATCCGGCTATCGCACCTTTTCGAACAGTCCAGGCGGCGACCGAGCTTGCCCCGATGATCAACAAGCGTCGCAACGTCCGCTCGCCCATTTTGGACGTCCTGCCGAGGCGCTCCTTGCCTCCGCTTGATCGTTGAAGAGGCGTCAAGCCGAGCCAGGCAGCGAAATCACGCCCACGTTTAAAAGTCTCGGGCGGCGGCGTGAGTGCCGCCAATGCGACTGCCGTCACCGCGCCGACCCCGGGAACGGTCATCAACCGGCGAGC
Source organism: Alphaproteobacteria bacterium (assembly GCA_016869555.1). Classification (GTDB taxonomy): domain Bacteria; phylum Pseudomonadota; class Alphaproteobacteria; order Rhizobiales; family Beijerinckiaceae; genus Methylocystis. The sequence continues at coordinate 3,711 of VGDY01000030.1, forward strand.
GATTTTATCCTCCTTCGCTCGACATGCGATCTCCCGATCAAGCCTGTTCACGCGCTCTTCAAGCGCCTGCAATTGTTCGACCAGCAGGCCGAGTATCACGCGTGCGCCGTCCGGCAAATCAGATGTCGGAGCATCCACCAACCCAATTATCTTGGACAGGTGTTGCGGCCCCTTGGCGACAATCATGCCGAACTCGGCCAGATGACCACGCAATGCGTTGATTATCTGCGTGCGCTAACGGACAAGCAGATCGCGCGCGCGGAACACGATAGCCGCAGCTTGCGCCTCTTCACTCTTGACGGATACGAACCTCATCGTCGGTCGCTGCGCAGCTTCAGAAATTGCTTCAGCATCGGATGCGTCGTTCTTCTGCCGCTTGACGAATGGCTTCACATACGCCGGCGCAATCAGTTTGACGTAATGGCCAAGCTTGCCAATCTCACGCCCCCAGTAATGACTACCGGCACAGGCTTCCATCGCGACCGTGCAAGGCGAGAGGGCGGAGAAGAATGCCAGGACCTGTTGGCGTCGTAGCTTCTTGCGAAAAATGACCGCGCCGTTCTTATCGGCGCCATGCGCTTGGAAGACATGCTTCGCCAGATCCAGACCAATTGTGCTAACATTTTCCATGGACGCTTCCTTTGAGAGTGGCTCGAAACACCACCACTCTGGCACATGATGCCGTCGAGGGGGCGTCCACCCCATCAATCTGCCCGCACACAAGGGGCCACGGGTCGAAGAGTTGATCAGGGCCGCCGGAGCCGAGTTGCGCTATCTGCCGCCCTACAGTCCCGAAGGCCTTCTCCAAACTCAAGGCATACTTGCGCAAAATCGCCGAGAGAACTGTCGCCGGACTGATGCGCGCACTCGAAATCGGCGCGGAAATCTTCAAGCCACTCGAATGCGCAAATTATTTCGCCGCGTGTGGATATGATCCACCTTGATCGGAGTCTGCTCTAGCATTTAGCGACGCCCCAAAAGCGGCTGCGCAAGACGTCAAAACCGCCATCGTCTGTGACGAAAAAACGTGGTCGCATTCCCTGGCTCACCCACCGAAGTTTAAAAATTGGCCTAGACGCCAAGCTTGGATTTAGGATGAACATTACGGCGGGCGATCGAGCGGGAAAGTGAGCCGCACGGCAGTTCCCACAGCGCTCGGCGAGATCGCCAAAGTTCCACCGAGCTGCGCCGCAATATCACGCATGAATTTGAGGCCTTTTCCCGATCGAGTGGTCTCATAAGATAATGCCGTCGAAGAAAAAGGCGCTCCGTCGTTTTCGACGATGACTTTAACCTCGCTCTCGGAACGCCGGACGCATATCTCCATTCTACGTCTTTCGAGACCCGCGAAGGCGTATTTGAGTGCGTTCATGGTCGCCTCTACGACAATAAGCCCGACACATTTGGCGCGCGCGTTATCAATCTCAAAATCCTGTTCTATGATCACTGAGCACTCGAAACAGCCGAAGGCCAATTGCAGAATTTCAGCCAGACGCTTGACGAAAGAGCCGAGGTTAGCGATCTCGCGCTCATTGCTATCGAGCGCGCTATGCAGCGCCGTAGCTGCGCAGATGTGGGAAACGCAGACGTCGCAGTGTTCTGGATGGCCGCACTGTCTTCGCTGTGCGGCGAAGAGAGCCGAGAACACCTGCAATTCGTTTCTGATCCGATGACAAACCTCATCATAACGTTGATGCGCTGAGGCCAGCTGCGCCTTTAGGGAGGCGTTTTCTCGCTGCAGTTCTTCGAGCTCAACACTCATTGAGAATACCCCGGATACAGACAAGAAAACGCTTCAGAGCTGCGGCAACATATATCGAATGATTTGACACCGGGGCAGGCGTCGTGATCCACCGGAAAACGCGGCTCACCCGACAATTGAAATTGTGCAGCAATCATTTGGCGTTTGCAAGCGACTGGATCGTGGTGCGTTTGATTTTTTCTCGTTCGTGTAGGATTGTAGATCCGCGTCCGGAGTAGACTTCGGCCGGCGCGCAATTGTTTCGGCTCTCGTGATAGCGGCGATGATTATAAGGATCTATGACGGCCGAGTTCTTCGTCTTCATATCGCTGGGCAGACAATAGTTTTCAGAGGAGCCGTGAGAGCGCTTCGGCGACCCTGTAGAAAATGCTCGGGTCTTCTAGCCGGATCGGTATCTCGTGTTGAGGACGGTAAGGGCCGCGACGAACATGACAGTCATGCGCAACGTAACGGCCGGGGCGAGCGCCCAAGGCTGGGCGTTCGCCCATCCTGTTTGCTATTGGACGAGATCTATATTCTTAGCCGCGGAAGCCGCTTGGAACTGTGAGAGTTGTCGTATCCGCGACATAATCAAGTTGCCAGAAACGACGTCGCGAGCCCATCCTCGCAAAGAGAGACGTATTTTCCGACCGTCGTCCGCAATTCCTCTCGAAGAGCGTTGCCTATGTTGACGCACTTCAATCTGGGAGATCGCATGAACGCCGGACTTCCCGAGCGAACCCGTTTAATTCTTGATGCGACGAGCCGATGATGCGCTGCCACGGCGCAAACAACAAGCGTTTTTCTAAAACGTTTCTGAACACGACGCACTAACTATGGTTCTATTTTATTGGACGATCGCATTTCGCAGGAAGGCGATTGCGCTCTCGAGCTTGAAAAGCTGATTGTAGTGGACCTCGGGAATATTGACCCCCAGTCGATCATGAAGAGCGACGACGAGATTGGCGAAATCCATCGAATCAAGATCGAATATTTCACGTAAATCATCTTGATCCTGCGCCGACCCGAGATCGGCTTCGGGCGCGATTTCGCCGATGAGTTCCAAAATGAGCGCTCTGATTTCAGCTTCCGTCATAATTTATCCGGCTCCTGTAGGAGACGCCCGACCGCGCCGAGATATAAGCCGCCGATATGGCCGTCGGTGACCCGATGATCCGCCGCGAGGCTGACGGTAACGAGCGGACGAGTCTCGATGCGCCCGTCGACGACCCATGGGCGCGTGACCACACGGCCAAATCCGATGATCGCGACCTGCGGAGGATAGATTATGCCGGTCACCGACTCCGCGCCGCGGTCGCCAACGCTCGTGATGGTAACGGTGGGTGAAGTGAGTTCGGAGCTGCGCAAATTTCCGCGTCGCGCGCGCTCCACCAGGTCCCGCATGGCCGCCATCAGTTCGGCCAGCGATTTTCCATCGGTGTCGCGTATGGCCGGCGCGATCAGTCCGCCGCCTCGCAATGAGATCGCCCAGCCGACGTGAATGCTCGAAGAAGGAACAAAGACGCCATTTTCATAAGCGCCGTTGAGCTGCGCTTGCTCGCGCAAGGCCAGGGCTGCGGCCTTGAGGAAGAGTACGGCGGGCAGAATGCGTTCGACGGGGGTTTTCTCAGCGTTGTATCGCTCGATCCAGGTCGAAGCGGCGCTGAGGTCGACCGTTTCGGTGAGGTAATAGTGCGGTATTTCCCGCTTCGAACGACTCATGGCGGCGGCGATCGCCTGGCGCATTTGAGAAAGGTCGAGGCCTTTTTTCGCCGGGCGCCGCGCGAGTTTTGCGCCGCTCGCATAGGTTTCGACATCGGCGAGCCGGATCGATCCCTCGACGCCGGTGCCCCTCAGGATCAGCGCGGGATCGAGGCTCAACGCCGCCGCACGACGCCGCGCCACAGGCGTAATTTTTGGTCGCGAACTCGGCGCCGCGAGGACCGGCATTGGCGGCGCCTGCGCCAATGCTTGCGGCGCCGGTTTCGGCGCAGCGACCGGAGTTTCAAGGGGTGGCGGCGTGGCGGCGCCGGGCGCGCCATCGATCTGCGCAAGAACCGTCCCGACCGGAACGCGCTCGCCGACTGGAACAAGGATGTTCGAGACGACGCCCTGTTGGAAGATTTCGACCTCGATCGCGCCCTTTTGCGTTTCGACGACCGCTATCACGTCGCCGGACTTGACTCGATCGCCGGGCTTTACGAGCCATTCGACCAGCGTGCCGGCCTCCATATCGGCGCCGAGCGCTGGCATCTTGAATTCGCTCATGACGGACGGACGAGTTCACGCGCCGCAGCGACGATCGTCGCCATCTGCGGCAGGCAAGCGTCTTCGAGATGAGCGGCGTATGGAATGGGGATCTCTCGTGAGCATACACGCCGTATCGGGGCGTCGAGTTCGAAGAAGGCTTCTTCTGCGATGCGCACGCCGATCTCCGCGGAAATCGAACCGCTGCGCCAGCCTTCGTCGATGATGACGCAGCGCCTAGTCCTCGAAACCGAGTTGACAATCGTCTTGGTGTCGAGCGGCCTAAGCACACGCAGATCGATCACTTCGGCCTCGATGCCCTCGGACGCCAGCTCTTGCGCGGCTTGCAACGTCTTGAACAAGCTGCCGCCATAAGTGATCAGGCTAATGTCACGACCGGCGCGGCGCAATTTGGCTTGAGAGATGTCGACTTCCTCCACGTCGGGCGGAAGATCGCCCTCCATATTGTAGAGCATGACATGCTCGAAAATAATCACAGGATTGGGGTCCGCGAGCGCGGCCTTCAACATGAAGCGCGCGTCCTCGACCGTAGCCGGCGTCAGGACGCGCAGGCCAGGGATATGTGCATACCACCCTTCGAGACTGCGCGAATGCTGCGCGGCGACGCGTCGCCCGCCGCCGGTAGCCATACGAATGACGAGAGGGATCGCGAACTGTCCGCCCGACATATGCGGAATAGTGACGGCGTTATTGAGAATTTGATCCAGCGCGAGCAGGCTGAAATTCACGGTCATGATTTCGACGATCGGCCGCATCCCCGCCATGGCGGCGCCGACGCCAGCGCCGACGAAGGCGCTCTCGGAGAGAGGCGTGTCGCGAATGCGTTCCTCGCCAAACTCCTCCAAGAGACCCTTCGTCACCGCATAGCACCCGCCGTAGCGGCCGATGTCCTCCCCCATCAAAAAGACGCGTGAATCGGAAAGCAGCGCCTCGCGAAGCGCTTGCTTGCAAGCCTCGCGATAGGTCATGCGCGTGGCGGCGGCGTTCGCTTGCGGCGCATTCACGATGGAACCTCCTCCATCGTGACGAAACGTTCGAGTTCTGAAACTGGCTCGAGCGCTCCGGCCTCCGCGAAAGCAACCGCTTCGGCGATTTCAGCATCGACCTCCTGTTCAATCGCCGCAAGCTCTTCGGGCTTGATCAGGCGATTGGCTTCCAGCCAGGCCTGAAAGCGGACGATCGGCCCTTTCTTGCGCCATGCGTCCACCTCGTCCTTCGAGCGGTAAAGTTGCGCGTCAAACATTGAATGCGCCCTGAAGCGATAGGTTCGGCATTCGAGAAAATAAGGCTCGCTGTCGCTACGAATCCGCTCGACGGCGTTTCTCGCCGCGCTCTCGATGGCGACCACGTCCATGCCGTCCACCTTCTCGCCGGCGACCCTATAGCCCGACGCCTTGTGCACGAAGTCTGGGTCGGCCTCCGCGCGCTCAACCGCCATGCCCATGGAATAAAGATTATTCTCGCAGACGAACAGGATCGGAAGCCGCCAGAGCTTGGCCAGATTGAGCGTCTCGTGGAACTCGCCCTCGTCCACCGCTCCTTCGCCAAAGAAGCAGGCCGTGACAGTGGAGCGCCGCTGCATCTTGTCGGCGAGCGCAACGCCAAGCGCCAGCGGCAGACCGCCGCCGACGATGGCGTTGCCGCCGTAAAAACGACGCCCGCGATCGAAGAAATGCATGGAGCCGCCGCGGCCACGGCAGCATCCATTGAACTTGCCCATCATCTCGGCCATCAGACACTTCGGATCGACGCCGCGAGCGAGCGCCTGTCCATGTTCGCGATAGGTCGCGATCACGGCGTCGTCTTGGGTCAGCGCCTCCATTACGCCGACGGAGACCGCCTCCTCGCCGTCATAGAGGTGAAGAAAGCCAAGAATTTTTTGCGATTGGTAGAGTTCGACGCATTTGGCTTCGAAACGCCTGATGCGGATCATCGACTTCAGGAGATGCAGCAAGTGCGCGTGATCAAGATGCACTTTCTGGGTCATCGCTCGTCGCTCTCCAGCGTCGATAGATCGCCTTCCGGCAGGCCGAGCTCGCGCGCCTTGAGCAAGCGCCGCATGATCTTGCCGCTGCGGGTTTTCGGCAGATTGGCGCGAAACTGGATTTCTTTGGGCGCCACGGCGGCGCCGAGCTTTTTGCGCGCATGTCCGAGCAGTTCCTTGCGCATGCCTTCGTTCGCTTCGTATCCGAGCTTCAAGGCGACGAACGCCTTGACGATCTCGCCGGCGATTGGATCCGGCTTGCCGATGACCGCCGCCTCGGCGACGGCGGGATGCTCCATGAGCGCGCTTTCGACTTCGAAGGGGCCGATGAGATGGCCTGAGGATTTGATCACGTCGTCGGCGCGTCCGACGAACCAGAAATAGCCGTCGCCATCGCAGCGCGCGAGATCGCCGGTCAGATACCATTCGCCGGCGAAGCATTTTCGATAGCGCGCTTCCTCGTGAAGGTAGCCACGCATCATCGATGGCCAGCCGCTCTTGAGCACGAGCTCGCCCTCTTGGCCAATGTCGGCCGTTTCAATTCCGCCGTCGGGCATTCGCCGGACTATTCCCGCTTCGATGCCCGGCAAGGGCCGGCCCATCGACCCGGGCTTGATGTCCATGGACGGGAAATTGGCGATCATGATGCCGCCCGTCTCGGTCTGCCACCAATTATCATGGAACGGCAGGCCGAAGGCCTCTGCGCCCCACACCACCGCCTCTGCGTTCAGCGGCTCTCCAACGCTGGCGGCGAAACGCAGAGCGGAAAGATCATAATCTTGCAAGGCGTCCGCGCCGAGCTTCATCATCATGCGGATGGCGGTGGGAGCCGTGTACCACACGGTGACCCGTTCCTGTGCGAGCACGCCGTACCAGGTCGGCGCGTCGAATTCCGCTTCGACGACAATATTGGTCACGCCATGCGTGAGCGGCGCGATGACCCCGTAGCTCGTTCCAGTCACCCAGCCTGGGTCCGCCGTGCACCAGAAGCGATCGTCGTCATGAAGATCGAGCGCATAGAGTCCGGTCGCGTAATGCGTTACGACCGCCTCATGCACATGTATGACGCCCTTGGGGCGGCCGGTCGTGCCGCTGGTGAAATGCAGCAGCGCCGTCTCCTGCGGATCGGTGGGCGCGATCTCGAAGGCGTCGGAGGCAGTTTGCGTGAGCTTTTGCCAGGAATGGACGCCCGCGCCGGGCTCCTCGGCGTCGACGAGAATGACATGCTCGAGTCTGGGCAATCGCCCTCGCAGCGCTTCGACCTTGCGCCGATAAAGCGCTTCGGTCGTAACCAGCACGCGCGCGTCGCCGATGTCCATGCGGGTCGCGATCGGCTCGGGCCCGAAGGCGGAGAAGAGCGGCGTGACGACGCATTTCATCTTCAATGCGCCCAGAATGGCGACATAAAGCTCCGGAACGCGGCCGAGTAGAACGAAGACGGCGTCGCCCGGCTTGACGCCGATGGATTGTAGGGCGTTTGCGAAGCGATTGGTTGCGAGGGCCAGATCGCGATAGGAATAGTCGTGACGTTCTCCGGTCTTCCCGATCCAACGCAACGCCACCCGATCCGCGCGAGGCCCGTGCGCGTGTCGATCCACTGCTTCGTAAGCGATATTCAGCCCTCTGCCATGCGGCAGGCCGCTCAAACCCGCTCGCGCCGCCTCCCAGTTGAATGCGGCGCAGACGCTGCGATAGTCCGCAAGGTTCGGCGGAACCGCAAATGAGGCCGGATCCTTGTGGATCGTCGCGTATCGAGCAGCGTTGTCAGGGGCGCGCATTCAATGTTTCCCGTAGCCGCCACGCTTCTTCTTCAATCTTTCAATATGCGGCGTCGATCAGAGGCGTTCTCGCGTCGGACTTGGACAATTGAGCTTATGCAACGGCTCCTTCATGGGCAAGCGCCCAAGGGGCGATGACAATGCCGCGCCGTCATACGTCTAGCGCCGCGGCTATCGTCTAATCAATTTCTTCAGCTCCCGTAGCGGCCGAGTGTTTATGACATCCCCAGGCTCCAACCATCCGCGACGCGCCTGGTCCACGCCATAGCGCATGTATGCGAGACCGGCGGTCGAATGCGCGTCTGTGGAGATTGCTATTTGCACGCCCAGTTCTTTTGCCGCCTTGGCGGCGACGTCCGTCAAGTCAAGGCGATCGGGCTCGGCGTTAAGCTCCAGGCGGCAACCGCGTTCCTTCGCCGCCGTCATCACGCGATCCATGTCAATGTCATAGGGCGCGCGTTCTTCGATCAAGCGACCAGTTGGGTGAGCCAAGATCGATACATGCCGATTGTCCATCGCCCGGATGATGCGCTCGGTTTGCTCGTCGCGCGACAAGTCGAATTTGTAGTGAACCGCGGCGACAACGATGTCGAGCCGCGACAAAACCTCGTCTGGCAGATCGAGGCTTCCATCGGCGAGAATGTCGACCTCGACGCCCTTCAGCACGGTGAAGCCGCGCAATTTGGCGTTGAAACGATCGATCTCGTCGATCTGGCGCGACAAGCGGGCGCGATCCAACCCATGGGCGATCGTCACGCGCCGGCTATGATCGGTCAAAGCCATATAGGCGTATCCGCGCGCTTGCGCCGCCTGCGCCATCTCGGCGACCGAAGCGTTTCCGTCGCTCCAATTCGAATGGACATGGAGGTCGCCGCGAATGTCGGACAGTTGCACGAGTTTGGGCAGCGCATTCTTCTGCGCGAGCGCGATTTCGCCCCGGTCCTCGCGCAATTCCGGCGGAACGAATTGAAGACCGAGCTTCTTGTAAATTCCTTCCTCGGTTTCGCCGCCGACGGCCCGGTTCTTCTCGAATAAGCCATATTCGTTGAGCTTCCATCCGCGATCGACGGCGATATTGCGCAGAGCGATGTTATGGGCCTTTGAACCAGTGAAATACATCAGGGCGGCGCCGTAGCTCTCTTCCTTGACGACGCGCAGATCGACCTGAATCCCCGAGCGCAGGACAACAGTCGTTCGGGTCGGGCCATGGTTGAGCGTCTCCGCAACATTTTCGTATTGGACGAGCCGGTCGCCTGCCGCCACCGCATGGGCAGTCGTCACGAGAATGTCGAGATCGCCCACGGTGTCGCGACGGCGCCGAAAACTGCCAGCTGGCACGACGCGGCCGCCATCCAAGCCGCGACTGAGCCAATCGATCAACGCGGCCGCTTCCGCTTCGGCGAAGGGCAATTTGAAGCGCTTCGCGGCGACGGGCTTGGCCAGTGCCACGAGAATATTCTGCTGAAGCTTGGGGCCGAAGCCGCGAAGCTCGCCCAATCGGCCTCGCTTGGCGGCGCGGCGAACGTCCTCGAGCGAACGAACGCCGAGCTTCTCAATGAGCAATTTGACGCGCTTCGGGCCAAGGCCGGGAATGGCGGCAATTTCGCCGAGGTCGCCGGGAAGCTCGCGTTTGAGCGACTCCAGCAGGTCGAATTTGCCTGTCTCGACAATCGCCGCGATCTTGCCCGCCAGATCCTCGCCAATCCCTGGCAGTTCGGCGATGTCTTCGCCCGCGCGCAACATCGTCGCCACGCTCCTGGGAAGACCCTCTATAACCCGCGCGGCGCGCCGATAGGCGCGCGTGCGAAACGGATTGTCGCCCTTGATCTCAAGGAACTCCGCCGCCTGGTCGAACATCGCGGCGATTTCGGCATTGTGGACTGGCATCCCAACGCCTCCAATGATTGCGCGTCGTCGCGCCTCATTCCCTAGTCGCGCAGCGCCCGCCGCAGAATCTTGCCCAGATTCGTTTTTGGCAATTCGTCTCGAAACTCGATGATCTGAGGAACCTTGTAGCTCGTGAGATATTTGCGACAGTACGTCCTGAGTTCGGTCTCCGTCAAGGACGGATCACGCCTTACGACGATCACTTTGACAGCCTCTCCAGAAACCGGATCGGGAACGCCGACCGCGCCGACATCCCGCACGCCGGCATGCATCGAAACGACTTCTTCCACTTCATTAGGATAGACTTTGAAGCCGGAAACATTGATCATGTCCTTCTTGCGATCGACGATGCGCACGAAGCCGTTCTCGTCCATCGTCGCGATGTCGCCGGTCCGTAAGAAGCCGTCCGAGGTCATAATTTTCGCCGTCTCCTCGGGCTTTTTCCAGTAGGCTTTCATAACTTGCGGTCCGCGCGCGCAGAGTTCGCCGGCTTCTCCAATCGGCAGGTCGGCGCCATGATCGTCCTTGATGGCGACTTCGGTCGAGGGAATCGGAACGCCGCATGAGCCGTTGAATTCGATCAGGTCCGTTGGATTGCACGTCACGACGGGGGAGGTTTCGGTCAGGCCATAGGCTTCGATCAGCGTCTTGCCCGTTATCGCCTTCCATTTCGTCGCCACCGCCTTCTGCAACGCAGAGCCGCCCGAGGCGGCGATGCTCAAACTGGAAAAATCCAGCCGCGCGAATTCAGGATTATCCAGAAGCGCCCTGAACAAGGTGTTGACGCCGGGAAAGCAGGTGAATCTGTGTTTCTTCAGCTCCTTCACGAGCCCGGATATGTCGCGCGGATTGACGATCAGCACATTGATCGCCCCGATCTTGATTGCGAGCAGGCAGCTGACCGTCAGCGCGTAGATGTGAAACAGCGGAATAGCCGTAATCACCACGTCGCGCCCTTCCCCAAGCACGGCGTGCAAATGCGCGTGATGCTGCTGGAGATTGGCGACAATGTTACGATGCAACAGCATCGCGCCCTTCGGCACGCCAGTCGTTCCGCCGGTATATTGCAGAAAGGCGATGTCGTCGGGCTCTATCGATGGCCCCGTCCAAGCGAGATTCGCGCCCCGCCGCAACGCGGTCCGAAACTCCACCGCGCCCGGAATGCTCCATGCCGGCACGAGGCCCTTGACATATTTTATGACGAAATTGACGAGCGCTCCTCGACCCCAACTCAGCATGTCGCCGATCCGCGTCGTGATGACATGCTTGATCGCCGTCCGGGGGAGCGCTTCTTGCAGAACAGACGCAAAATTTTCGATGATGACGACAGCTTCGGCGCCGGAATCCGCCAACTGCCGCTCAAGCTCCCGCGCAGTGTAAAGCGGATTGCAATTGACCACGACATATCCCGCCCTGAGCGCCCCGAGCAGCGCGATCGGATATTGAAGGATATTGAGCATCATCAGCGCGACGCGCGCGCCTTTTTCAAGTTTAAGTTCCTCGCTCAAATAGGCGGCAAAGTCGCGGGACAGGCGATCGACTTCGGCGTATGTGAGCGTCGCGCCCATTTGAATAAATGCCGGCTTGTCCCAAAATTTCGCGACGCTTCGCTCAAGAATGTCGACGATGGAGCGATAGGCGCCGACATCGACTTCCGCAGGAACGCCCGCGCTGTAACTTTTCAACCAGATCCGCTCCATTGCAACTCATTCCTTCAATAGCCGTTTCGATAACGAAATTTCAAGGCCTTTTCACGGTGTCAGAATCACGCGCTCGAGGCTGAGGTCCGGTTCGCCGCAGCGCTCTAATATCCTTCGTCGGGCGGCGGAGCGCAACGCACCCACGGCTTCGAATTCTTTGCCCGCAGGCTTGATCGGCCGCCGATATGCACGGCGATGGCACCGCGCCGGAATAGTCATGAATCGCTGCGCAGAGTCGAACGCCTAACGCAATGGTGATCGGCCGACGGAAGGTCCAATAGCGCCGTCATCGAGAAGACGCCCAGATGGAACTCCAATAGTCCTGGCATCCGCGATAAAGTTCCCTCCGGGAAGCAAGCCCCCCGAATGCCGACATGCGCCGATTTATCCGCGAGAGCATGCAAGGTCGTGGGGGCAACTAAGTTTTAGGAGATTAAGATCGACGTCCTCTACTTGTCGGGGATCGACGCCTTTCGCCGCGCCCGTCGGCGCCGATGACCGCGCCCGGCTCCGTCCGCCGATACGAACCACCGGTTCTCCCGAAATACAACGCTGCGGACGACCAGTCCCGGTCCAAAGGACAAATTCGTTTTTTTCGTCACGCGCTATTGAGACGCCAAGCTCCGCTTTGGCAATGCAAAGCACGTAAAGTGACGCAGACCCAGCCAAAGTGACTCCTGACAGAGAGGCGGGCCAGTCCATAATCGTACCTAAGCTGCGTCGAGTAGCTCGGACCGCGGGTTGCGGAGGGGTCGGAATGCGTTTCGGAGCAGATCAGTCGGCCAAACATATTCGCTGCTGAAGGTGATGTGCTCCAAGCGGCGCGATATGAGCGAGCAGATCAACACAGATTCGTTCGCCGCTGGAGCGCAGTTCGGCGACAGCGTGGCTGAGATAGCCCGTATTGCAAAGGATGACGGCCGAGACGACGAGATTGAGGCCAGAGGCCCGGTAGCGTTGATTTTCGAATGTTCGGTCGCGGATTTCGCCAAGGCGATGAAAGAACACCGCCCTGGCAAGCGCGTTCCGCGCCTCGCCCTTATTGAGGCCGGCATTTGTCCGCCGCCGCAGTGCGGGGTCGCTGATCCAGTCGAGGGCGAAGAGCGTGCGTTCGAGCTGTCCTATTTCCCGAAGGGTCTTCGCCAGCACGTTTTGTTTCGGGTAAGCCGCGAGCCGGCGCATTAGGATCGATGGCGCAACTGTTCCAGCTTTGATTGACGCGGCGAGGCGCAGCGTCTCATCCCAGTTTTCGCCAACGATACGGAAGTCGATAACGCCGCCGATCATCGGGTGGAGAGATTTATGTGTCGCGTGCGCGTCCGCGACGTAGAGATGGCGAGCGGCGAGATCACGAATGCGCGGCGCAAATCTAAATCCCGCGAGATGGCAGAGACCGAACACGTGATCAACGGTGCCAGCCGTGTCGGTATAGTGCTCCCGGATATCCAGCGAGCATTCGTGGTGAAGCAGGCCGTCTAGAATATGAGCGACCTCACTGGCGTTCGCCGCAACGACCTTGGTGTGAAGCGGCGCGTAGCGATCGGAGATATGCGTATAAAATTTGACACCGGGCTCCGATCCATATTTGGTGTTGTAACCGGCGTGGACTTCGCCATGGCCGCCTGCCTTGAAAAATTTTCCATCCGACCATGATGCGCCGCCGTCACCCCAGACACTTGTGAATGGCTGCGAATGTATTATTTCGGTGAGGCATGCCAGTGCGGCCTGATATGTTTCGTCGCGAACATGCCATTCCGCGATCCAGAGGAATTTCGAATGACTGACCTTGGGGCTTCGCGCCGTTAGGGCAAGACCGAGATTGGTGGCGTCGGCGAGTAACGCGGTCATCAGCCCTATGTTTTCTTCGGGTGGCGCGCCGGTTCGAAGATGGGAGCGTCGTCGCTGTCGCGGGACCATGCCGTTTGGCCATTGAGGCGGCTCTGGCGATCCTGCGTTGCGCCGAATCGTCTGCAAGAACGCGCACTCGACTATTGCCGCGTCTTCGAGCTAGATTGGGGCAGGCGCCCCACTTACATCAGATGCAGCTAACCGATCGCGTCGAAAAATTCTTGCCTCTCGCTGTCGGCGCTCTAATCGCGCTCGGCTGCTTCTTTGTGCTAAAGCCCTTCCTGTCGTCGATACTTTGGGCGAGCATTTTGTGTTTCACGACTTGGCCTGTCTATGTTTGGCTTTTGCGGATCGTCCGGCGTCCAGCCATAGCAGCGTTCATCATGACCGCTTCGGCGGCCGTGATTTTGTTGCTGCCTTTTGCTGTGGTGGCTCCGAGCCTAGCAGGCTGTTGAAAAAGTCTCTGGTCCTTAGAATCTCGGTGTGATTCACTCCCTTGGCGGTGCGGGAGACGATGAATCATGCGGGGTGGGGATGCGCGATCTGGGGCGCTTTTCAGCTATGTCGATCTTGAGGCGCGTGTGGGGAAGTCCCATCCCCTGCGGGCGATCCGCCAGCTTGTGAACGAAGGTCTATCGGGGCTCGAGAAAGAGTTTTCGGCGCTCTATTCCCCGATGGGCCGGCCGTCGATCCCGCCCGAGAAGCTGCTGCGAGCGATGCTGCTACAGGCTTTCTATTCGATCCGCTCGGAGCGCCAGCTGATGGAGCGGCTGGAGTTCGATCTTCTGTTTCGCTGGTTCGTGGGTCTTGGCGTTGACGATCCGGTTTGGGATCATTCGGTTTTCTCGAAGAACCGCGACCGGCTGCTGGCGGGCGACATCGCCGTGAAACTCCTGAACGCGATCCTGGAGCAGCCGCGCGTGAAGCGGCTTTTGAGCACGGATCACTTTTCGGTCGACGGCACGCTGATCCAAGCCTGGGCCTCGATGAAGAGCTTCAAGCCCAAGGACGGAGCGGACGAACCGCCGACTGAGGGCGGCGGGCGCAACAAGGAAGCGGATTTCCACGGCGAGAAGCGCTCGAACGAGACGCACGCCTCGACGACAGATCCAGAAGCGCGGCTCTATCGCAAAGGGCCCGGCAAGGAAGCCAAGCTCTGCTTCATTGGCCATGCTCTGATGGAAAACCGTCACGCACTCCTCGTCGGCGCCTGCCTTACGCCGGCGGACGGCCACGCCGAGCGCGTCGCCGCGCTGCACATGATCGAGCCGCGCGCCGATCGGCCGAGGGCTATCACGCTCGGCGCCGACAAGGCCTATGACGCCGAGGATTTCGTCAATGAGTTGCGCGCGATGAAGGTGACGCCGCATGTGGCGCAAAACGCCAGCGGACGCGCCTCGGCGATCGACGCGCGCACGACGCGGCATGCGGGCTACGCCATCAGCCAGCGCATCCGCAAGAAGATCGAAGAAGGCTTCGGCTGGATCAAGACCATCGCTGGGCAGGAGCAGACCAAATTCAGAGGTCGCGAGCGGGTCGGCTGGGCGTTCACCTTCGCGGCCGTCGCCTACAATCTGGTGCGGCTGCCAAAACTGATGGCGGCGCCGACATGAGCGCTCCCGCCGGCTGCAAGCTCGTCGGTCGCTGGCGGATCGTCGAGGCGGACATCTGGGATCGAGCCTATCTCGATCTGTGCGGGCCGGCGAATATCGTCATCGGCGCCGACGGCCGCGGCGAAATCGCCTTCGGCGCCATGCAGGCGACCCTCGACGTCGAATACGGCCCGACCTCGATCGCCTTCACCTGGATCGGCTCCGACGAAATGAACGAAGTCTCCGGTGAGGGCAACGCCGAATTGCTCGAAGACGGCGCTATCGAGATCGAGTTCGAATACGACAGCGGCGACGAGGCCGTCTTCAAAGCGAAGCCGGACGGTTTTTCAACAGCCTGCTAGCGCGCGATATTCTTTCCGTCGTCGATACTGTGAACCAGTTGCTCGCGCGAGGCCGACCAGCGCCGCCGGAATGGATCAAGGATTTGCCGTTGATCGGCGCGTCGCTTTATGACTATTGGATCGCCGCGCAACGAGACTCAACCGCGCTCCTAAATGATCTGCGCCCTCACATCAACCAGCTCGTGAACTGGCTGTTGAAGGCCGGGGCGGGGCTCGGGCGAGGATTGATGGAAGTCGCCCTGAGCCTTCTCGTCGCGTTCTTTGTCTATCGCGACGGTCATGATCTTGGACAGCGTTTGTGGAAAGCGACCGAGCGCTTGGTGGGGCCGCGGGCGCACAGCTTGATCGAAATCGCTGGCGGAACGACGCGCGCCTTTATTTACGGGGTCCTCGGCTCTGGCATGGCACAAGCTGGCCTCGCGACCCTTGGATTTCTTGTCGCTGGTGTTCCAGGCGCGTTGTTCCTCGGTCTGCTGACCTTCTTCTTTTCGTTCGTGCCTATCGGGCCGCCACTGATATGGTTGCCCGCCGGCGTTTCATTGATTCTAGATGACAAAATCTGGGCGGGCGGCGGACTGCTTGTTTACGGCGTCAGCGTGATCAGTCTTATCGATAATTTTCTGCGCCCCTACATTATGAGCCGGGAAGGCAAGCTGCCTTTTTTGTTGACCTTCCTTGGAGTGCTCGGGGGGCTCCTGACCTTCGGGCTGATCGGCGTCTTCCTCGGTCCAGCGTTGCTTGGCATAGGTTTTAATCTGGCCAAGGAGTGGACCCAGGCGGACTGAATCAGCCGCGCAGCAGGGCCCGCACGCCGTCGAGAACGAACTGCACCGCGAGCGCAGCGAGCAGAACGCCGAGCAGTTTCGCGACGACAATATTTGCGGAGGTTCCAAAAATGCGTTCGACGCGCACCGCCAAACGGCAGACGAGGTAGCAGATCAGCATCACCGCCGTGATGGATAGAATGAGCGCTGCGAGCTTCGTGGGGTCGCCTCGGGCCTGTCCGGCGAGCAGCAGCGTCGCGGTGATCGCGCCGGGCCCGGCCATCAGTGGTATAGCGAGGGGGAAGGCGGCGATATGGCGCCCGTTTTCCTCTACCGCCCGAGCGGCTGCATAGGCCTCGCGGCGGATGCGCACGCCGAGAACCATTTCGGAGGCGAGCGAAAACAGCAGTATACCGCCCGCGATATGAAAGGCCGGGAGCGAAATGCCCACGGCGCTGAGTAGGCGTTCGCCGCCGAAGGCGGCGCCGGCGAGGATAGTGAAGGCGTAAATGCAGGCGCGGATGGCGATCCGCGCGCGCGACGGCTCGCTATGTCGGGCCGTCGTCGCCAGGAAGATCGGCGCGAGCCCCAAAGGCTCCACGACGACGAGCAGCGTGACGAATGCAGAGGCGAGGTCGTGAAAGTCGGTCCCCGTCATAGATCCTCGCCGAGTCGCGCTCGGACCTCATTTGACCGACATTCACCAGATGATGGCCGGTGGTTCGGGTCCAAACCTGTCTCGCCTTGTCGCTTTTGACAAGCCAGAGCCTTTCCGGCGGTCTGCCTGTGGGGTTGAAACGAACCGACGCGCTGCGGGCCGCCGAAGATTGCCGGATATTTCCTCATCAAGGCACTCCTCTCCCGTTGGCTTGGCCGGCCTCGAACGCATGACAGTCGGATGCTTCAAGCCAGCGCCGCATTGGGCGGCGGTCGCAACTCCGCAATGAGCCGCAGGATGTCGGCAAACAAATCCCTCGGAGTGGCGATCTCAGCCATCTGGAAGCCGACGTAGCGGCCATGGCTGACGATCTTCGTGCCGACTTTGATGGACTTTTCCTATAGGCTCGCTATCGACCAGTCTTTGATCGGCTCGGGCGTCGCCAGCATACGCAGGAAGTTGCCGAGATTGTAAGCGAGCGCGTGAAGTTGGAGACGGGTGGCGTTGGCAGCGAACGACCGAATTGACAGCCGCGTCCATTTGATCGCGCCTTTACCCTGTTTTTGATCCTTTGCTCGCGGGTTCCGCACTTCGTGTAGCAACTGTCATCGCGCTGCAATTTCGCTGTAGTTCGAAAGGCGACACTTGGTGTCTCAGATAGCGGCGGTCTTGCGATGACTTGCAACCAAGCCGCTTTGCGGACCCAAAAATCTCCTTGCTCAATCGCGTCAGGAATGGTTGCTGTAACGCCTTTGAGGACGCCTTGACCATTCTGGTCGCTGACACCTCTAGTTCATTACAACGAGCGCCTATCCGTATGTATGATCGAGCTTGCAAACTGGTGCGCGCCGGCCGCTCTCACGCGCTATTAGAGGCGCTCGTTGACGACCAAATGTATTGCCACTGCGCTGCTTTCACGCGCGCCAGATTGATCTGTGAACGAAGTTGGTCCGCCCCAGCGGCTGGTCTGCGCGGTTTGGCGTTACAGCATGCAGGTCATTGAGCGAACACCCGGCTCCTGTGTGTCGATGTTCACCGGGGGTATTCTGCCTTCTGCTCAAGCCATTGATACGCTTCCCACGATTTGCCGCAGTGAAGGGCGCACTGTCGGCACTGTTCCAGGCTAAGCCGGGAGGCCTTGCCCTTGCGCACCCAGTGCTCAAGCAGGGCGCGCGCTGTTTCCTGAGAAATAGAAAAATGTGCGGCGACGTCGCGGACGGACGCTTCCCTCCGCGACGCCAGATAGTCTTTGACCTCCATGAGCATCAGGCTTTAGCCCCCAGGTCGCTGCTCTTGCCGCCCCACTTGCGCCATTTCCGTCGCTGTCCCGCTCCTCGACCGGCGCTTTCATCCTTGATCAGCCACAGCACGTGCCAGTCGAGGATCCGTTCGGGTTCGCAGGGACGGTCCTCGGCTGCGGCCCAACGTAGGAGCTCGCCGCGCCCAGAACGACGAAGTAAGTCACGACGCCCACGATCCATGCGGCCGATAAGTACGGATGCAAGGCGAAAGTTCCAATCTGGTAGAAAAGGACGGCGGCGCCGTAGCCGAGGCTCATGGTCCAAAACACCATGAAACTTGTCCATCGGTGGTTAGTCTCGCGCGCGGTTGCAGCCGTGGTCGCTATGCATGGGTAGCATAGGAGCAAGATGAGATAGGCGAGCGCTCCGACTTGGCCATCGAACTTGGTCGCCAAGGCCGGGGCGAGGCCGGCCCTCGCTCCGTGAAGGCGCACCGGTTTGGCTAGGCCCACCAGCGCTTTGAGGTTTTGTGGAATGGTCAGAGCCGCCCGATCTAACCGTCCCAGCAGGTCGAAGCCTTGCGCCTCCTTGGGCCGGGCGTGCTGCAGGCCTACGCCCGGGTGGCCGCCTTGTTGAACGTGACGCTTCGATGCCTGGTCAGCATGCTCGGCGACCGTCGGCGGCGCGCGCTCCGTCACAGTCGGCGGCAAGTGCTCGATCGTCGTCGACATTTGCTCTCTAGCATGCACGGCGTCCGGCGCTCGCTCCACCGCAACCGGCGGGACGCGCTCAGCCGCTGTCCGCGCCTGTTCCTGGGCGATGACGGCCCGCACTTTCGCCTGCGCCTCATTGACGCGCGGCAAGCTCGTTGGATCGAGCCTCGCCATGCGCTTGCGGATAACCTTTGCGCTGACGCTGTCGATGCTTGACCGAAGTGAGTGCGCTCCGCCTTTAGGGTCGATTAAAATAAGGTTGTGTCGATCTCCTCGAGCAAGAACCCATCCCGCTCCTGTGACCGCGGCGACAAACTCTTTTGCCGTGGCTGTGCGCCGCCACAGCGCTGTGACCAGCGCTCTCGCCTCTTTCTCGCCAACGCCGCCACCGCCGTCCTGCGCGATCTCCTGGCGCGGCGCCTGTCTCAGATGGTTCGAGACACCGGGTGCCTGGGCTTGCGCCGGATGGGCTTCTGACCGTTCGCTTTGCCGAATGTCTTGGCTCGGATTTTGATTTTGATGCTCGGAGCCAGCTGTCTTTGGCTCCTCCAAAACGGCTGTCGAAGCGCTCTGCTGGTGCTCTTGGCCGGCGCCTGAGGCTGTGCCCGGACGCTCAGCTTCAACCGCCTTTGTTTCCGGCGGACTCATAGCTGCGGCGGGCGCGCTTTGCTGAGCTTCGTCAGGGACGAGCGGTTCTTTGACCGGCTCCGCCGCAGCCGGCGGCATGTGCTGGGCCTGCTCCAGGATAGATCGAGCTGAGCGTGCTCACGATCACGACCTTGTGCAGAGCCCCGGTAAAGAGCGCTACCGTGGCCGGCCAATTGTCTTGTTGAACGCCCATCGGGGCCAGGGCCGGAGTGATCGCCCGTCCTCCAGCGGCCAGCACGGATTCCTCGATCGGTTTCTGGTTGAACGAGCCGTCGGTCCCCCAAGCGCTCAACACCTTCACGAGAAGCACCAGGGGGATGATGAATTTGCCTACGCGAAAGATGAACATCTTGAGGCGTATCCACGCATTGATCAACACATTGCGTAGCTTGGGCCAATGATAGGATGGCAATACCAGCACGTGCAGCGAGCGCTCTTCCGGTAGCAAACTGAACTTCATGAGGACGGATGTGATCATCGCGAAAACGATGCCGAGAAGATAAAAGCCGAAGATCACGAATTGGCCGTGCTCAGGAAAAAAGGCGGCGGCGAAGACCGTGTATACCGCCAAGCGCCCGCCGCAGCTCATGAACGGGCTCATCAGCACCGCCACGATCCGATCCCGCGGGCGCTCCATCGTGCGCGTCGCCATAATGGCGGGCACATTACACCCGAAACCCACCACCATCGGGATAAACGCGTTCCCTGGAAGGCCCAGCGACTTCATGAGCCGATCCATGACGAAATTGGCGCGCGCCATGTAGCCCGATTCTTCGAGCGCCGAAACGAAAAGATAGAGGAAGCCAATGATCGGAATGAAGGTCACCACCTGAAGAAGGCCGTTGCCGAGCCCGTCGGCGACTAGGGCGGTGAGCCACGTGGGCGTATTGATCGTCCCGAGGAGATATCTGGGGCCTTCGACGAACAACGTCTCGGAAAGTAAAACGAAGAACGGCCGAAAAGCCCGACTGAGCTGAACGGTGAACCAGAACAGGCAGTACATGACGCCAAGGAAAATGGGAATGCCGAGAAAGCGGTTCAGCACCACACGATCGATCCGGTCCGATGTGCTGGAGCCGATGACGGCGCGTTTGGGCAGCGCCTCCTCGGCGATCATATGAGCAAACTGATAACGGCTATTGGCGATGATCGTATCGGCTTCGTCGCCCATCTCTTGCAGAATTCCGTTGGCCAGCCGCGCATACGCCTCATTCACCGCCGGTGTGACCAGACGCATTGCGAAACCGTCGCCCTCTAACAGGCGCAAAGCCAACCAACGGTCGTCCAAGCGGCTTGTTGTCGACGTTTCCCGGATCATTAAGGACAGTTCCGAGATCGCCGTTTCGATCACTGGCGGATAGTCGATGGAGAAGGATGATAAATTTCGCTCGTGGACCCATTGCTGAACGTCAGCTTTGAGGCTTTCTATTTGTTTGCGCCTTGTGGCGACGATCGCTGCGACTGGGCAACCTAATCGACGTTGGATGGCGTCGACATCAAGCTGCGCGCCCCCGCCATCAGTGTCGTCCATGATGTTTAGGACGACCGCCACAGGAGCCGACATTTCCAGCAACTGCGTCGTCAGATAGAGGCTGTGTTCGAGATGGGAGGCGTCGATGATATTGATGATCAGGTCAGCTTCGCCGGAGAGAACGTAATCTCGTGCGATCCGCTCATCCACGGACGTCGCTTCATCGTAAGTGTCCAGGGAATAAATCCCCGGCATATCCACTACCCGGAAGCGCTGATCCGCAAACTCAAACTCTCCCACCTTCTTCTCGACCGTGACGCCTCCCCAGTTGCCAACGCGCTGATTGGTTCCTGTCAGACCGTTGAAAAGCGTGGTCTTGCCGCAGTTCGGGTTGCCGGCGATGGCGATCGTTATCGTATCTTTCTGATCGACCTTCGATTCGCCGGCGATGCGCTCGATCAATAGGGCCGATACTTCATCGCCGCGTAAGCTGAGATCGGCCCCTCGCACTCGCACCTCGACAGGATCGCCGAGCGGAGCGACCCGCATGACGGTAAATTCGGCGCCTGGCGTTAGCCCCATGGACAGTAATTTTTGTCGATGGGCGGTGTCGCCGCGCTCAAAGCCTGTCACGCGGGCTCGCTCACCCATCTTCAAGTCGCCGAACTTGATCTTCATTGTTGACACTTGCATGGTTCTATTGGCCTCCAATGGATTGCGTTAAGCACAGCCGCCAAAGCTTCCCGTTCGCGACGCTTTGGCCGCAAACAGGCCTCCCGCTAAAAGCCGAATCCAAACACAGTGTTGAGCTCCCATGCTTCGCCCAGCTGAGGCCCATTCAAGCGCTGGTAGATGAGCGCGCCCGCTTCGACCGCGATACGGATTGGCTTCAGGCTCTGGAGCTTCACAAGGCGCTCCACCCCGCCAAGAAGCCTGACGCGTTCGCCGCCTTGATAATAGGGAACGGCGCCCTGCTGCGCGCCGTAGATCAGTTGATCATGCCCGTAGATGCGGTCCCATATCGTGGCCGCCACGCGCCCTGTCGCGCTGAGGCCCGGCAAGATCTCATAGCCGCCCCAGGCGGATGTCTCATTCCAAGGACCCCTGTGGTAGCCTGCGTTATTGTCGCTGAGCGCCATTCGTCCGCGGTAGACAGCGCCCCAGGACCATGCATCCAGCCTCCCTGTGTAGGTGACGCCAAACAACGCATCATATGTTCCAGTCCCGAGTTGCAGCCCATCAAAGCCCCGCATTTGCGACCACAGCATCGTAGGATGCAGGTGGACCATCTCCTGTCCGATGCTTCCTGTTGGCAGGCTGAGGCCGAGATTCACGTGCACGTGGTGAATGTCATCCTGGTGGAGGCGGACGAGTCCCTGGATCGAAATATCGCCCCAGCCCTGGGTCGCAGTCGTGGTCGATCCGAGCGGCGTCACGCCGCTCTGTCCCTTAAAGGGCGTCATGCTCATGTTCCTGTCGGACACCGAGCCCATCACCCCTATGTTGAACCAATCGGTGACCCCCTAATGCAAGTGAAACATGTGCATTTGCATCTTCATGTTTTCAGGGGCGACGCGCAGCGTCCGCGCCGGAGGCGGATGGAGGCTGTAGACGCTATTTGGAACATAGGGAATCGTCGTGACAAGGGTTGTCGGCGCGATCGTCGACGATCCGGTATAATTGCCCCGCATCTCCATATATGTCGGCGAGTAGGCGATCCGCACCACTCCGGCCGCGACCATATGAGCGCCATGAACGCCCGCTGGTATGGCCGTACGGCCCTTGCCTTTCATTTCTCTTTCATGCGTTCCGCCCCCGGCGCCAACGCTTCCATGCCCCGCGTGCGAGTCGCCCTTCTCATCCATGTAGATGGCGGCTGAGGCCGTGAACTTTTGAGCCTAGGCGACGCATCAGCCGATGCGTCCTGGGCAAAGACGGGGTTGCGGCGAACGCGAGCGTGAGTGCGCTCGCGGAAACGGCGCGCAAGAGTATGGAGGGAGAGATCGGAAAAAAACTCCTGATGCGGCGTACGGCGCTCGCGCAAATCGATTGGAAATGAGCCGGACCGTCAGGCTCACCTTCGATCGGTCAGAAGAAGAAAGGTGGCGCGCGCGAAGACCAGGAGCTTGCCCAGCCTTGGGGATGCCCCTCTGGATTGTCGGCGAAGAGGTGGACGATGGAAACGCTCGCCAAGGGCGCCGAGTAAGAAGCGATACTGAACGACGCGGCGATCAAAACGACCAACGCGTCACGCCCGCTAACCGCGCAAAAGATACAGCACTGAGAATAGTCTTGCGCTCCTGCGCCGGCATCCCATCGTCGCGATGCACGCCGCAATGCTCGCCGGCCAAAAAGTCCGCGATGCTGGCGCCGGCGCCGACTTGGGCTTTTTCTGCGCAGTTGTGAGAAGCGGCGAAGGCAAGTCCTTGCAAAATGAACAGACAAGCGACACCCGCGATGACCGCGCATATCGAGTATCTTGAGCGTGTCCGTTCATCAATCATAAATCAATTGGCGGGCGTAAATTCTTGATTGTCAAGAAATGGGGTCTTCCTCACTTCCTGTTGCGGCAGTCACTACGCAGGAAGCAGGCGCGCCCGGAGGAGTTCTGGTCCAGCTCGACCATACATCGTTCGTTTTAGCGCTTTCAATCGATTGATCTGTCCTTCCGTCTGGCCGTTGCTCCAAGGCTCAGTGATCGCATTTCTCACCGCGTCGATGTCTCTTTGCGCCGTGCGCGCGAAACGTTGCATCGCATATAAGCCTGACTTCTGAGCGTCTTTCAGCCACGAGCCGAGTTTACCGACGCTCTTGCTTTTGAGCATCCTCTAAATCGCATGGCGAGTCGACGCATGTTGGCGAGTTCTGGCCAATCCTTTTTCAGCGCATCGACTTTCGCAGCTTGATTGGCGGTCAGCATTCCCCGCGGCTTGATGCACAGCGCCGCAGCCACGATTGGCGATATCGAACGTCCCGTCGCGGGATCGACAGGTCGTGGATTCGGAACAGCCGTCGTGGCCTTCAAATTCACCGTCTTGCTTTTTGGATTGCGCCATTTCGCCAAAAGTCGCTCAAGGTTTGAAAAACTTCCTGTGTAACCGCGCGCTTTGATTTCCTGGAAAAGGCGACGGCCGCGCACGCAACCTTCTGACCAGCGACGTGATAGATAATCTTCGAAATGTCGCGGCGACGTCGTCTTAGGCGCCGAAGCGCTCCGTTCGGGAAGCGTATTTGCTCGAATCCATTTGGCGATCGTGCGGCGATCGAACCCCGTTTGTCGCACGATCTCACGGACATATCTGCCTTCGCTCCAGAGCGCGCGAACGTGGTCGAAAACCGCTTGCCTTGAACGTTGGTTCGCGATTCTGGTGAGGCGGCGGTGCTCGGCGCCGCCGTGCTTATCTCTCACGCTGGCGACCTCTTCGCCGTCCGTCGGCAACAAAGGACGGGCGCAAAATCCGGGCGCGCGGCTGAGTTGGATCTGAATGGCCTCGCGCATGTTCTTCACAATGTGAAACCGGTCGGCGATTTGCCGCGTCTTCGGCGCACCCTCCTGCGCGCCTTGGGCGAACGAACCGCAGCGATCGCGGCTGATGATCTCCACGCCAGGATGCTTCTTGAACCAATCCGCAGTCATGCCGGCGGCGCGCTCCGGAAAAAGATCGACTACCTCCCGTTGTTCCAAGTCCACGATGATGGTCCCGTAAGTCGAGCCCTTGCGCCATGCCCAATCGTCGACGCCCACGACTCACGTTTTCCTTTCGGAGCCGCGCGCCTTCACCCGTCGCTTGAGACAGCGCAGAATCGTATCGTCGCTCATCGGCATGCCGATTCGCTTGATTAAACGCTCACCTGGACGCCCGCCCACGCCATGACCG
>VGDY01000031.1 GCA_016869555.1 Alphaproteobacteria bacterium
CTCGCTAGCCGATTCACCCGCCGGGTTCGTCATCGCCGCCTCGCTCAAACGAGCCTAACCTTCTGAAAATGATGCCATAAATGCCGAAATTGTACAGCAAAATCAGAGTTCATCCGGCGAATGCGGGTTAAGCCATTCGACCCGCCGGATTTCGAACAGGACGCGGTCTCCACGTCGGCAAGCCCGTCAACTTGCCCGGTCGGCTATGACTTTGCTCGTAAATTCAATATTTTGCGGGAACCACGCGCAAGCCAGTTCGTTTAGTCGCTAGGAGGTCGATCATGCGTCCGGCCAATCGAACCGACGACGATCGAGTCTCGGTGGTGATCCAGCGCGAAGTTGGAATAGCGCTACGCTTGTCATTTGAGGCTGTCACGAGCGACCCGCTGCCTGAGCGAATGGCCCTGTTGCTGCTGCGGCTGGCCTTGGCTGAGTCGCTCGGACTTGCCATCGAGGAAGACGGTCCAAAAGAAGAGACCGGGCGAAACGAGGATTAGCGCGCGGCCGTCGCGTTTTGCGACCTGTCGGTCTCGATTTGCCTCGCCCGATTCCGGCGTCCATAGCTGCCTCCGCCCCGAACGGGCCAAAGCGGAGGAGACCATGGACCTGCCTAGCATTGACCCGCTGATCGGCATCGGCGTCGCGGCCTCGACCGCCATCACCGACGCGGTCTATGTGTTCTTCAACGCGGCCGTGTCGGAGCGCCGGCGCGTCGCTGCGGCGAGTTGGAGCAGCATCTGGTATCTGCTCTCGGCTTTCGCCGTCATCAGCTACACCTCGAATTGGGCCTATGTGGCCTTCGCCGCCGTGGGCGCCTGGATCGGCGGCTTCCTGTCGATTACGGTGCTGAACCGCCTCGCGCCCGTGCGCAAATCATAAGAACGGAGCAAAAAAAACGCCGCTTGCGCGGCGCATGAGGAGTTTTCTTGTCGCGGGCTCAGTCGCGAAGGACGGTCTGTCCTGGATATTGAATCAACAGCAGGGGAAGGCGCTTGTCGGCCGCGCTGGCGAGGCTCATTTCATGCCTGTCGCGCGCGACGCCACGGGCCTTTGTTTCGTGAGGGACATTGGTAGCGAGGCCCAGAGCGAGAAAGCCGACCCAAAACGCCAGCGGCATCAGGCGCGAGTTTGAAAACGGCATTTCCGGTCTCCCTGGATATATTCTGGCGCCTCGAAAGGACCGTTGCAGCTTTCCGCAATCCGCGTCCGAGCAAAAGCGCCAGGAGCGAACAACCTGATGGCGCCAGCTTAAGAAACCCTCTCTTTCTCTGGCTGACGCCGTCGACCGGAGGCCTGCCGAAGTTGGCGCCAATGCTTACATTCCCTGTGGACCTATGCGCATGGAATAAGAGCGCATTAGGTTGCGCCCAGGAGAGTGCAGCGATGACCTTTACGACCACGGATCGCCCGGCGCGCGTCGTTAGGAGCGGGCATGTGCAACTGTCGATCATTCTGGGCGAGTCGGAAAAGACCACGCTGCAGAATCAGATTTTCGATCAGATACGCTCGATGATCCTCAACGGTCAGCTCAAGTGCGACGATCCGATGCCGACCACGCGCGAATTGAGCAACCAGCTCGGCGTGTCGCGCAACACGGCGGTTCTCGCCTATGAGCGGCTGATCGCCGAGGGCTATATCCGCACCAAGCCCTATGTCGGCACCTTCGTCGCGCCCGACCTGCCGGATACGGCGTTTCTCTCGGCCGACGATCGCGGTCCGCCTGACAAACAGCAAGTCGCCGCGGATCAAGCGCCGCCGCCCTGCGGCGCCTTGCGCACCCACCGCCTTGCCGATCCGGAGCGGCGCCGTCTCGCCGCCGATTTCTGGGTCGGCCGGCCCGACGCGCGATCCTTTCCGCTCAAGGCCTGGTCGCACCACATCAAGAATCGTCTGAAATCGGTAGGCGCCAATCTCACCAGCTATAACGATCCCGCCGGACTGATGGAGCTGCGGCGGGCGATCGCCAAACATCTCGCGCCGGCGCGTGGCGTCGTCGCCGATCCGGAGCAGATCGTCATCGTCGGCGGTTGCCAGGACGGCTTCAATCTGGTCGGGCGCCTGCTGGTCAGGCCGGGCTGCGCCGCCGTCGTCGAATCCCCCTGTTATCAGGGCGCGGCCTTCGTGCTCGAAAGCTTGGGGGCGACGCTTCATCCGGTGCCCGTCGATCAGGACGGGCTCGACGTCGCGCGACTGCCGAAAACCCAGGGCGCCGTCGCCTATGTCACCCCGTCGCATCAATATCCGATCGGCGTGACCATGAGCCTGCAGCGCCGGATCGAACTCCTTGCCTGGGCGACGCAATATGACGCCTATATCATGGAGGACGACTACGACAGCGACTTCCGCTTCATGGGCTCGCCGCTGACCGCGCTCAAAGGCCTCGATCGCAACGAGCGCGTCATCTATCTCGGCACCTTCTCCAAGTGCATGGGACCGGGACTGCGCCTCGGCTATATCGTGCTGCCCCGCCGCCTCGCCGAGGCGGGGCGGCGGATGAAAATGCTGATGAACAACGGCCAGAGCTGGCTCGAACAGGCGGCGATGGCGGATTTCATGTCGAGCGGCGAATTCGGACGCCATTTGCGGCGCATCCGCCAGCTCTATCGCGATCGGCGCGACGCGCTGTTGAATGCGCTCAGGAATCACTTCGGCGCCTGCGAAATATACGGCGAGCAGGCCGGCATGCATCTCGTCTGGAGACTGCCGGACGGCTTTCCGGACGCCGCCGAGGTAGAGCGGCGAGGGCTTGCCGCGGGCGTCGGCGTCTGTTCGCTGGCGACGGGTTCGGCGCTGCGCTTCGACGAAAACGACGGCGGCGACCGTCTGCTGATGCTGGGCTTCGTCGCGCTCACCGAAAAAGAGATTGAGACCGGGATCGCCCGATTGGCCCAGGCGCTGAAGGCGTAGGGGGCGCGCAACCCTCTCCCATAGGGAGAGGGTGGCTGCGGAGCAGCCGGGTGAGGGGTTCCCCGCCCTCATTTTGGCGCAGCCGCAGCGGATTCCTTGCGCCTGAAGCAGCGACATCGTAACCCCTCACCCCGGTCCTTCGGACCGACCCTCTCCCTTTGGGAGAGGGTGTCGCGCGAGCCCTACGTTCATGAACGATTTCAGCGCCCGCTCGCGTCTGCGCGCCATTCCTTCCGGCGTCTGGGCGCTCGGGATCGTCTCGCTGCTCATGGATTTCTCGTCCGAGATGATCCATGCGCTGCTGCCAATCTATCTCGTCGGCGCGATGGGCGCCTCGATGGCCGAAGTCGGAATCATCGAGGGCGTCGCCGAGGCGACCGCCTCGATCGTCAAGATTTTCTCCGGCGCGCTGTCGGACTGGTTCGGCCGGCGCAAGCAGCTGGCGATCATCGGCTACGGGCTCGCGGCGCTGACCAAGCCGATGTTTCCGCTCGCGCCGAATGTCGCCTGGGTGATGGCGGCGCGCTTCATCGATCGCGTCGGCAAGGGCATCCGCGGGGCGCCGCGCGACGCGCTGGTCGCCGATCTCGCGCCGGCCTCGATTCGCGGCGCGGCTTACGGGCTTCGCCAGTCGCTCGATACGGTCGGCGCATTCCTCGGCCCGGCGGTCGCGGTCGCCGTGATGTGGCTCTCCGCCAACAGCATCCCTTTGGTGTTCTGGATCGCGACGATTCCGGCGGCGCTCGCCGTCGCCGTCCTGGCGTTCGGCGTGCGCGAGCCGCAGTCCTCCCGGCCGCCGCGGCCGGCGCGCTTTCCTTTGCATATCGAGGAGATTCGCCGGCTCGGCGGCCCCTTCTGGATCGTTGTCGCGATCGGCGTCGTCTTCAGTCTGGCGCGTTTTTCCGAGGCTTTCCTCATTCTGAAGGCGAGCGCCGTCGGTCTGCCGGAGGCGCTCGCGCCGCTGGTGCTCGTTGCGATGAATGTGGTCTATGCCGGCGCCTCTTATCCCGTCGGCGCCTTTTCCGACCGCGGCGACCGCAATACGCCGCTGATGGCCGGCCTTGTCGCGCTGATCGCCGCCGACGCCGCCTTGGCGGTCGCCGATCACATGCCGCTCGTATGGCTCGGCGTGGCGCTCTGGGGCCTGCATATGGGCCTCACCCAGGGGCTGCTGGCCGCGCTCGTCGCCGACGTCGCGCCGGCCGCGTTACGCGGCTCGGCGTTTGGAGTGTTCAATTTGGCGAGCGGCGTGGCGCTGCTTGTCGCCAGCGCCGCCGCCGGCGCGCTCTGGGACGCCTTCGGCCCCGCGGCCGCATTCTGGGCGGGCGCGCTTTGCGCTTCGCTGGCGCTTGTCGCGCTCTGGGCGGACGGTCATCGAACCGGCCGGCGGCGGCAAACGGCTTGAGTGGGCGTTAACGGGCGGCGCCGCGGAGCGGGCGCGTTAACCGCGCGCTAAGCATGTCGCTTAAACATTGAAAAACAAGCATAAATCTTCCGCAATTGCGCCATTGTTGGCCAGTCATTTCAAGACCGGCGGGGGCGCTGGCGTTTAAACAACGCAGCATCGAGGTTCTCATGAAAAAACCAGTTTTCGGTCTTGCCGTCGCGGCGTCCCTGGCCGTCATGTCCGCATCGGCCGCCGATCTGCCGTCGCGCAAGGGCCCGCCGCCCGTCTATATTCCGCCGCCGCCGGTCTTGACCTGGACCGGCATGTATGTCGGCCTCAATCTCGGCGGCGGCTGGCTCGATCAATACAGTTATGGGCACTGGCTGGCGCCATTGTCGAACGCGTCCAACGCCGGGGGCGTCGTCGGCGGCGCCCAGTTTGGCTACAACTATCAGTTCACCCCGCTCTTCGTCGCCGGTCTCGAAACCGATTTTCAGGGATCGAGCGTCGGCGCCGCCGATCAGCCGTTTGGCGCGACGCGCAGCGTCGGCTGGTTCGGCACGGTGCGCGGCCGCGCCGGCGTGTCGCTCCTAAATTCGCAGTTGCTCCTTTATGGGACCGGCGGCTTCGCCTATGGCGACCTGCGTCTCAACTACGGTTGGCTCGGCTCTCAGAGGCGCACCGGAACCGGCTGGACCGCCGGCGGAGGGCTCGAATACGCCTTCCTGCCGAACTGGTCGGCCAAGGTCGAATATCTCTACGCAAACATCGGGGCAGATTACGACCGGGTATTTACCGGCCCCTTCGTCATCGAAACCCAGCAACGCGCCCATCTCAATACGGTTCGGGCCGGCGTCAACTACCGTTTCAACTGGATGTTTGCGCCAGGACCGGCGGCGGCGGCCTATTGAACGTAAATGCTGTATGATATGAGCGGCAGAAGCCCCGGCGACGGGGCTTTTGCATATCTCGATGTCGCCGACGGCTTGTGGTTGCGGCGCCGCAACAATTGAATTATCTGCTTGGAAGCGTTCCGAGAAGCAGATCGGCCGCACGCGAGAGGGTTCCCTATGGCCGACGCCGATATAGACAGGCTCGCCGCGCGGCGGCCGCTGTCGCCGCATCTGACGATCTTCAAGCCCATCCTGACGATGATGATGTCGATCGCCCATCGCATCACCGGCGCGGGGCTTTACGCCGGCATCGCGCTGCTGACGCTTTTCCTGCTCGGCGCGGCGATCGGCGGGGGCGCTTTCGCCGCCGTTGCCTGGATCGCCTCGGGCTTCATCGGCAATCTCATCATCTTGCTGATCGTTTGGGCGATTTTCCATCATCTGCTCGGCGGCGTGCGTCACGCCCTCTGGGATCGTGGCCTGTACATGGACCCGCAGGGGCGCGAATTGCTCGCGCAAGGGACGCTCGTCGGCGGAATCCTGCTGACGCTGCTCGTTTACATCCTGAAGACGCTGGCGAGCTAGACGGAGCGAACTCATGACGGTCGCGACAAAGTTCAAGAGCGGTCGAACCGGGACGGGCGACGCCTATGTCTCCGACCATAGCGGCTCACCTCACGCGCGCTTCATGCGGCTCACCTCCTATGCGCTGGCGCCGCTCGGCGCGTTGAGCGCCTGGTGGATTCTCGGACTGGCGGGCAAATCGTTCGACGGCGTGCGCGCCGAAATCGGCCGACCAATTCCCGCGCTCGTGCTTCTTGCTTTCGGCGTCGTCGGCATGATCCATGCACGCAAGGGCATGGACGACATCATCGAAGATTATGTGCACGACGGGGCGTTGAAGGCATGGGCTTTCATCGCCAACCTGTGGGCGTCGCGCTTGATCGCAGCGCTCTGGGCTTTCGCCATCCTCCTCATCGCCGCCCCGAAATAGTCGGCCGAGCGGGCGGCGGCGCTCGTTCGATGTCAATGAACTCGCCTAGTAACGACGCAGCGAACTGCGTTCGATCGAATGACATCCAGAGAAGGCTCGATGATGGTTGCACAGGGTCCCGCATCAAATGTGTCGGTCGGCGGCCGGGCGTATCCGATCGTCGATCACACTTTTGACGTCGTCGTCGTCGGCGCCGGCGGATCGGGGCTTCGCGCCGTGGTCGGCTGCGCCGAGGCGGGGCTGAACGTCGCCTGCGTCACCAAGGTCTTTCCGACGCGTTCGCACACGGTGGCGGCGCAGGGCGGCATCGCCGCCGCACTCGGCAACATGGGGCCGGATAATTGGAAGTGGCACATGTACGACACCGTCAAGGGCTCCGACTGGCTCGGCGACCAGGACGCGATCGAATATATGTGCCGCAACGCGCCCCCCGCCGTATATGAACTGGAGCATTGGGGCGTTCCCTTCTCGCGCACGAGCGAAGGCACGATTTATCAGCGTCCCTTCGGCGGCATGACGACCGATTTCGGCAAGGGTCCGCCGGCGCAGCGCACCTGCGCGGCCGCCGATCGCACCGGCCACGCCATGCTCCATACGATGTATGGACAGGCGCTGAAGCTCGATACGAAGTTCTTCGTCGAATATTTCGCGCTCGATCTCATCATGGATCAGCACGGCGCCTGCCGAGGCGTCGTGTGCCTGAAGATCGATGACGGAACGATTCATCGTTTCCGCGCGGCGCTCACCGTGCTTGCGACCGGCGGCTACGGCCGCATCTATCTCTCGGCGACCTCGGCGCATACCTGCACCGGCGACGGCAACGCCATGGTGCTGCGGGCCGGATTGCCGCTGCAGGACATGGAGTTCGTGCAGTTTCATCCGACCGGCATCTATGGCGCGGGCTGCCTGATTACCGAGGGCGCGCGCGGCGAAGGCGGCTATCTGACCAACAGCGAAGGCGAGCGCTTCATGGAGCGCTACGCGCCGTCGGTGAAGGATCTCGCGCCGCGCGACATGGTCTCGCGCGCGATCACGATGGAGGTTCGCGAGGGCAGAGGCGTCGGCAAGCTCAAGGACCACGCCTATCTGCATCTCGAGCATCTCGACCCGGCGATCCTGCATGAGCGCCTGCCGGGCATTTCCGAAAGCTCGATGGTTTTCGCCGGCGTCGACGTCACGCGCCAGCCGATTCCGATCATCCCGACCGCGCATTACAACATGGGCGGCATACCGACGAATTATCACGGCGAGGCGTTGCACAAGCGCGACGGCAATCCCGACGAGGTCGTGCCTGGCCTGATGGCGCTTGGCGAAGGGGCCTGCGTCTCGGTGCATGGCGCCAATCGCCTGGGCTCCAACTCGCTGATTGATCTCGTCGTCTTCGGACGCGCCGCGGCGCTGCGCGCCGCCGAACTCATCAAGCCGAATGATACGCAGCCGGAACTCCCCGCGGATTCGGCCGATCTCGCGCTGTCGCGGCTCGATTTTTTCCGCAACGCCAATGGCTCCGCGCCCACCGCGGTCTTGCGCGACAGGATGCAGCGCACGATGCAGTCGCACTGCGCCGTCTATCGCACCGGCGAGGTTCTCGCCGAAGGCGTCGAACAGATCAACGCCGTCTGGCGCGACGGCGCCGACGTCAAGATCACCGATCGCTCGCTGATCTGGAACTCCGATCTCGTCGAGACGCTCGAATATGACAATCTCATCGTGCAGGCGGTCACGACGATGGAAAGCGCCGCCAACCGCACCGAGTCGCGCGGCGCCCATGCCCGCGAGGACTTCCCGAACCGCGACGACAAGAACTGGATGAAACATACGCTGGCGACGATCGATCGCGACAGGAAGACCACATCGATCGATTATCGCCCGGTGCACAGCTACACGATGACCAACGAAGTGGCCTATATCGAGCCGAAGGCGCGGGTGTATTGATATGGTCGAATTCACCCTCCCCAAAAACTCCGTCGTCGCCGAAGGCAAAACCTGGCCCAGGCCCGAAGGGGCCGAGCGCCTGCGGGAATTGCGCATCTATCGATGGGACCCTGACGACGGCGCCAATCCGCGCCTCGACACTTATTTCATCGACGCCGACGACTGCGGGCCGATGGTTCTCGACGCGCTGATCTGGATCAAGAACAAGATCGATCCGACTTTGACTTTTCGTCGCTCCTGCCGCGAGGGCATTTGCGGCTCGTGCTCGATGAATATCGATGGGCTGAACACGCTCGCCTGCACCAAGGGCATGGATGAGATCGACGGCGCGATCAAAATCTATCCGCTGCCGCATATGGCGGTGGTCAAGGACCTCGTGCCCGATCTGACGATCTTCTATGAGCAATACGCCGCGATCCAGCCGTGGCTGCGGGCCGGACCCGCCCCCGAGAAGGAGCGGCCGCAGTCGCCGGAACAGCGCGCCAAGCTCGACGGGCTCTACGAATGCATCCTGTGCGCCTGCTGCTCGACGGC
This sequence comes from Alphaproteobacteria bacterium, assembly GCA_016869555.1. GTDB lineage: Bacteria > Pseudomonadota > Alphaproteobacteria > Rhizobiales > Beijerinckiaceae > Methylocystis. The sequence goes on from VGDY01000031.1 coordinate 8,651, forward strand.
CTGTCCGAGCTATTGGTGGAATTCCGACCGGTTTCTCGGTCCGGCGGCGCTGCTGCAGGCGTTCCGTTGGGTGCAGGATTCGCGCGATGAAGCGACGAAGGACCGAATCTCCTATGTCGACGACGTCTTCCGCCTCTATCGCTGCCACACGATCATGAATTGCACCCAGGTCTGCCCCAAGAGCCTGTCTCCGGCGAAGGCGATCGCGGAACTGAAAAACATGGCGATCGCCCAGGACGAGGCGCAGGCCCGCTGAGCTGGCCGCCTTGATCCCGCCGCGCCGCCGGTTTAGGACGGATTCAAACGTCTGTGGAGATTTGCGCCATGTCGACCAGCGCTCGTCGTTCTTTCGGCCCGGTTTTTCTCGCCGCTTTTCTCATCGCGGCGGGCAGCGGGACAGCTTCGGCCCAGCAGTTCGACCCAAACGCGCTCGACACGTCTGGAGCCGTCTCGCTCTCGCCGAAGGCCAAGAAGACTAAAGCGCAGCAATCGCAGCCCGGCGGGGCGGCCCAGCAGCGTGGCGGCGGCGACCGCCAGTTTGGCGAGCTGGAGGGCTGGTCTCCAGGCAAAGCGCCGCCAGGAAAAGAAGGAAAAGAGAAGGAAGGCGGACAGGCGAACGCGCCCAACGGCAAAATGCCGATCGGCATGTCGCCTTCCGGGAACATGTCGGTCGGCCTGCCTTTCTAAATCGAGAGACGCCGGATCGCCGGCTGGAGTTTAATGATGGCGTATAAGGTTGCGGTCGTCGGCGCCACGGGCAATGTGGGCCGCGAGATGCTGGATATTCTCGCCGAGCGCCGCTTTCCGGTCTCGGAAGTCGTCGCGCTGGCGTCGTCGCGCTCGATCGGCACGGAAGTGTCCTTCGGCGATCGGACGCTGAAGTGCAAGGCGCTCGATACTTACGATTTCTCCGATGTCGACATTTGCCTGATGTCGGCGGGGGGCGCCATCGCCAAGGAATGGGCGCCGAGGATCGGCGCGCAGGGCTGCGTCGTTATCGACAATTCGTCGGCCTGGCGCATGGACCCGGATGTTCCATTGGTCGTGCCCGAGGTCAACGCAGCCGCCGCGGCAGGCTTCGCCAAAAAGAACATCATCGCCAACCCTAATTGCTCGACCGCCCAGCTCGTCGTGGCTTTGAAGCCGCTGCATGACGCGGCGACGATCAAGCGGGTCGTCGTCTCGACCTATCAATCGGTCTCCGGCGCCGGCAAGGAGGGCATGGACGAACTCTTCGCCCAGACGCGCTCGGTGTTCGTCTCCGACTCGATTGAAGCGAAGAAGTTCCCCAAGCGCATCGCCTTCAACCTCATTCCGCACATCGACGTCTTCATGGAGGACGGCTTCACCAAGGAAGAGTGGAAGATGGTGGCCGAGACCAAGAAGATTCTCGACCCGAAGATCAAGCTCGTCGCGACCTGCGTGCGCGTGCCCGTCTTCATCGGCCATTCGGAGGCGGTGAACATCGAATTCGAAAAGCCGATTTCCGCCGACGAAGCGCGCGACATATTGCGCGAAGCGCCGGGCGTGCTCGTCATCGACAAACGCGAAGCCGGCGGCTACATCACGCCGCATGAGGCGGCGGGCGAAGACGCCACCTATGTCTCGCGCATTCGCGAAGACCCGACCGTCGACAATGGTCTCGTGCTGTGGTGCGTGGCCGACAATCTGCGCAAGGGCGCCGCGCTCAACGCCGTGCAGATCGCGGAGGCGCTGATGAACCGCAAGCTCATCGCGCCAAAGAAGAAGGCGGCGTGATAGGCGATGCCTCAGAACTCTCTTTACGATCGCGACTTTTACGCCTGGGCAAACGAACAGGCGGCGTTGCTGCGCGAGGGCAAGCTTTCACAAGCCGATATTGAGCACATTGCGCAGGAAATTGAGAGCATGGGAAGGACCGAGAAGCGCGAGCTCGTAAGCCGACTTACCGTGCTCCTGTTGCACCTTCTCAAGTGGCGACATCAGCCGCAGAAAAGGACTAGAAGCTGGGAATCGTCCATCAAAGTTCAGCGCGGTCTTCTAGCCGACCATCTTGACGACAACCCAAGCCTTCGGCCTCTCGCCCCTATTGCTGTGGCGAGAGCTTACCAATTAGCGATCTTAGAAGCCGTCGGCGAAACGAATTTGATCGAAGCGACGTTTTCACCGGAATGTCCCTGGGCATTCGAGCAGGTGATAGATCCCGATTTTTGGCCGGACGAGCAAAATCACTAGGTTTTTCTTTCCCGCTTTAGAGGCCAGCTATTTCGTAATCTTGAACAGCGCGGCGTCGGGAATTTTCGCCTGGTCGATATTAAAGAGCGAGATCAGAGTCTCGTAGCCCTGCGGGTCTCTCACCTGCCACTGTTTCAATTTGAAGCTCTTGGGATCGAAGATCAGACGCACATGCGAGGTGCCGCCGAAAGTCGCCTTGTCCTCGATAAAAATCGTGACGCCTAGGTCTTCAACCTTCACATCCTCGACGGTCACGTCCTTTTCGAGGTCGATCTTATCCTTCATCAGGAATTTGAGCGGCGTCTGGGTGATGAAATAGAGGTCCTGCGTATTGAGCTTGCGGTCGCGCACCGCGACCTGAGCGCCGTCGGCGACGACCTCCATCGTCGCAGGCTGGGCATATTCGAAACGGACCCGGCCGGCGCGCTGCACATGCAGCCTGCCTTCCGAGCGCTTGCCGTCGCCGCCGATCTGCACAAAATCGGCGGTCATCACCGGCGAAGCGTTAAAAAAAGCGTTGGCGCGCTTGAGCGCCTCGGCGCGGCTCAGGGTCGGCTCGGGCGCCGCCGCCACCGCAGGCAAGATATTCATGGCGCCGGAAGGGGCCGTAGCTGGCGCGGGCGCCTGCGCGGCCGGCTTTGCGCCCTTCGGGGCGGCTGCTTCGGCAGGCTTCGCCTCGCCGGGCTTGGATTCGACAGGCTTGGCGTCGACAGGCTTGGCGTCGACGGCCTTCCCCTCAGCAGGCTTGGCCTCGGCGGATTTGGACTTGCCCTCCGCGACTTTGGCCTCCGCGACCTTGGCCTCGATGGCCCCGCTGTCGACGGCCGCGGGCGCGCTTGCCTGGGGCGGCCGCGCGGCGCGCGCGACATTTGCGGCGGCGGCCGGGACGGCGAAGGAAAGCGCGGCGATCAGTGCGGCGAGGGAGGCATATTTCACGGCGGGTTCCGACTCAGAGAGGCTGGGTGCCGTCTTGCTAGCATAAATTGGCGGAATTGGGGGCGGGAGAACGTCTCTGGGGCCTAAGTCATTGCAGTGCTTGGCAAGTGGATTTGCCGGCCGCCGCTATTCCGCGCGTTCGGCTGGAAGGATTGTGCGATCGTCGATGACACGCGCATCAGCTTGAATATGTGTACACAATAATGTATTAATGGGATTGGCGGATGTCGGAACTCGAATTCGAATGGGATGAAGAAAAAGCGGCGGCGAACCTTGCCAAGCACGGCGTTTCTTTTCTTCGCGCCGCCGAGGCTTTCGCCAGTGAAATGATCGAGAAAGTCGACGACCGGGAAGACTATGGCGAGCTTCGTTTCATCGCGCTGGGCCGCGTCGAGGCGGAGATCTATCGGGTCATCTACACATGGCGCGGCGAAGGCGTTGTCCGGCTGATCAGCGCGCAGAAGGCAAATAAGCATGAACGCGAAATCTACTACCGCGAAATTTTCTCTCAGTGAAATCAGGGCGGCGCGAGCGCGCGGCGAGGACAAGACCCGCGCCGATGCGCCGGAGGCCGAGTCGCTCGGCGCGGATTTTTGGAAGGATGCACGTATCGTGGCGCCGCGCGGCAAGACCAGCGTGCATCTGCGTCTCGACAGCGACATTGTCGACTGGTTCAAGGCGCACGGCAAGGGCCATCTGACGCGCATGAACGCGGTGCTGCGGGCTTATGTCGAGGCGCAGAAGGGGCGGGGGTAAAATCGATCGTCGATATTTGTGTTCCGGTCGCGCTCCGCCGCGGCCAGCTATCCCGCCAGCCCGGAGGGAAGGATCGTCCGATCGTCAATCACCGCGCGTTCAATTTGCTTACGGGTGAGATTGCGCACGTCGGTAAGGTCGGCGCCTTTGAGAATAGCGCCATCGAGATTGGCGTCTCGCATATTCGCGCCTCTGAAATTTACGTTCGTGCAGTCGGCGCGGCTCAGATTGGCGCCTTCAAGATTGGCGCCGCTCAGGTCGGTTCGACGAATGAAGGCGCCGCTCAGATCTATCTTGAACGTCTCGCGCTTTTCCGTTCTGACTGCGGCCGTCATGTTCAAGTTCCCGAGTGGTCCTGCAACAGCCGAATGATTTCACGGACATCGGCTGGAGGCTCCGCGTCTCCGTAATCTACTCGATTTTCCCTGAGGTATATAGTCAGCAATTGGACGACTGGCTCGGACCAATCGGGAAAGTCCCGACAAATCTGCTTCAAAGCAAAAATAGAGCCTAGTCGGACTTCAAGTTTCTCATCACCCAATTGCCCAACCGATCTGTTGACAAGTTCGGCGACGTGTCCCCTGCGCGTAAGCTCGGTCAGGCGGGTCTGAGCTTCAGCCTGTCGATTGGCGACAGTCACGCGCTTCCAACCCAAATACAGGCCGAAGGCGCCGCCAACAAACAGTCCTATGTTTCGAACGATATCTGTTAACTCGACCCACCATTGCATTCAGCCTTACTCCGCCGCCTCGACGTCATAAGCCCCCCGATCAATCCCGCCGCCAACCAGTATCTCGCGCTTGCCGGCGTGATTGGGGGCGGAAACCACCCCTTCCTGCTCCATGCGCTCGACGAGCGAGGCGGCCTTGTTGTAGCCGACCGAGAGGCGGCGCTGGATGTAGCTCGTCGAGCATTTCTTGTCGCGCAGCACGATATTGACGGCGCGGTCGTAGAGTTCGCCGCCTTCCTCGGCGTCCATCGAGCCGGGCAGGGGGGCGTCGCCTTCTTCGCCCGCGTCGTCCTCGGCGGTGATGGCGTCGAGATATTGCGGCGCGCCTTGAGTCTTCACATGGGCGACGATGTCCTCGACCTCGCGGTCCGACACGAAAGGCCCGTGCACGCGCGAAATGCGACCGCCGCCAGCCATGTAAAGCATGTCGCCCTGGCCGAGCAGCTGCTCGGCGCCTTGCTCGCCCAGAATCGTGCGGCTGTCGATCTTGGACGTGACCTGGAAGGAGATGCGCGTCGGGAAGTTGGCCTTGATCGTGCCGGTGATGACGTCGACCGACGGGCGCTGCGTCGCCATGATCAGATGTATGCCGGCGGCGCGCGCCATTTGCGCGAGGCGCTGGATCGCGCCCTCGATGTCCTTGCCGGCGACGAGCATGAGATCGGCCATCTCGTCGACGATGACGACGATATAGGGCAGCGTCGTCAGCGACATTTCCTCATGTTCGAAGATCGCCTCGCCGGTCTCGCGGTCGAACCCGGTCTGCACGGTGCGGGTGATCGTCTCGCCTTTCTTTTGCGCCTCGGCGACGCGGGCGTTGTAGCCGTCGATATTGCGCACGCCGAGCTTCGACATTTTCTTGTAGCGGTCCTCCATCTCGCGCACCGCCCATTTGAGCGCGACCACCGCCTTTTTCGGGTCGGTGACGACGGGCGTCAGCAGATGGGGGATATTGTCGTAGACGGAGAGCTCCAGCATTTTCGGATCGACCATGATGAGCCGGCACTCTTCTGGCTTCAGGCGATAGAGCAGCGACAGGATCATGGTGTTGATTGCGACGGATTTGCCCGAGCCGGTAGTGCCGGCGACCAGCAAATGCGGCATGCGCGCGAGATCGACGATCACCGGCTCGCCGCCGATGGTCTTGCCGAGCGCGATCGCGAGCTTGTGATTGGAGCGGGCGAAATCCTCGCAGGCGACGAGTTCGCGCAGCAACACCATCTCGCGGCGCTGGTTGGGGAGTTCGATGCCGATCGCGTTGCGGCCGGAGACCACCGCGACGCGGGCCGAAACCGCCGACATGGAGCGGGCGATGTCGTCGGCGAGGCCGATGACGCGCGAACTCTTGATGCCGGGCGCCGGCTCCAATTCATAAAGCGTGACCACCGGTCCGGGGCGCACATTGATGATGTCGCCCTTGACGGAGAAATCCTCGAGCACGCCCTCGAGCAGACGCGCATTCTGTTCCAGCGCCTCCTGCGACAGCTTCACGCCACTCGCCTGCTTCTTGGGCTCGGCGAGCAGATTGAGCGGCGGCGCTTCATAGCGCGCGTTGAAACTGGGCTGCGCGGCGCGATTCGGGGCCCGCGTCCGGCGCGGCGCCGGCGGCGGCGCCACATCGGATTCGTCGAGATTGCGGGCGCGCGCCGGCGCGTGCGCCGGATAGAGAGCCTGCTCCTCGAAAGTCGGTTCGACGCGCGGATAACGCGGCGGCGGCGGCCTGTCCGTCGTCCGTGGGCGCCGTCGCCAGAGCCTGCCGGCCGCCCGCGCCGCCCACGCTTTCGACGCCAGCCCGAAGTGGATCAGCGCGCCGAGCGAAATCAGCGCCACGCCAGGCTCGCCGCCGGCGTCGTCGTCATCGTCGGCGCCGGGACGAATGTTGACGTCATCTTCGGAAGACCGGCTGCGCATGTCGGCTTCGGATTCGAAGCCGAGGCCCGCGGCGCCGGTTACGGTGAGGATGGCGACAAGAGCGGCGACGGCGCCGAACGCCGCCAGCAGCACTCCCGAGCCGGCGAATATTGTGCGCGGAACAGCAAGGATGGCGTCGCCGGCGACGCCGCCAAGGCCGGTGGGCAGCGGCCAGCGATCGGTCGCGGGCAGCAGCGACGCGGTCGCGGCGGTCGCGAAGACGCCGACGAGCCACAGGCCGACGCGCAGCAGGGCGCGGCCGATCCGTCGACGACGCATCAGACGCAGGCCTTGGGTCGCGATCGGCACGATGGCCGCGATGGCGCCGAAGCCGACAAGCTGCATGAGGAGATCGGAGACGACCGCGCCCGGCGGCCCGAGAAGATTGCGGACATGGCCCGATGTCGCGTGGTTGAAGGAGGGGTCGCGGGCCGACCAGCTGACCAGCGACAGGGTCAGGGCGGCGGCGGTCACGACAAGAAACACGCCGAGGAGCTCGGCCAGCCGCCGCGCCGAGAATTCGCGAAGCTGCTCGGTGAAGTGACCGGATGCATGGCTGCGCATGTGAGGAGACGCCCCGCTTGGTCGCGACGCCCATAGCGCGCGGATGCGGGCAGCCTAGAAAACCCCGGTTAAGGCGCGCTTAACCCTGCTTTTTTGTGGCCTTGCCGCCCGTTGCCACCGTCTGGTTGAGTTCAGCCCCATAGATGAGAATCGCCGCCAGCAGCTGGAGAAAGACGATCGCGATCATGATGGAGGCGAGGCCCGCATAGGTCGAAATATAGCTGCCGGCGAATCTCGCGAGATAATTGCCAAAGCCGACGCCGAGCGCGATCGAGGCGATGAGCGTCAGCGCCAGGCCGGGCGCGATGAAGGCGACCCCGCGCCGCTCGGCTGGCAAGAATTTGTGGGCGGCGAAAAGCGCCATCGTGAGGACAGCGGTAGTGACGCCATAGCGCACCGGCCCATAGAGATGTTGCAGCTCATGGACGACGACCGGAACGTAACGCTCCGCGATCGCCCGCGCGAGCGGGGCAAGCACCAGGAGAATGGCGATGGCGAGTAGGGATACGGCGCCAATAAAAACGAACAGGATCGATTCGAGCCGCAGCAGCCACCAGGCGCGTTGCTCGCGCGTATCATAGGCCCTGTTCAACGCGACCCGCAGCGCTTCGACTCCGGTTGCGGAAAAATAGATCGCGAACACGGCGCCGAAGGTCAGGAGTCCGCGATGCGGCTCCGTCAGCACATTGTGGATTTCCCTCGAAATCGGCGCCGCGACGTTTTCCGGCCACGCCTCGAAAAGAAGCTTTCTCGCGGCGTCGGCTTCCGCCTTCAGGCCGAAAAAGCCGGCAAGCGCGGTCAGAAAAATGAGAAAGGGAAAGAGCGACGTCAGAATCGACAGCGCCACATAGCTGGCGATCGCCCAACCATCGTCCTGGTTGAACTTCAGATAGGCGTCGTAAAGAATGCGAAATAATTTGCGCATGTCCAACCCAAGGTAGCGTTTTCAACCCCAATAGCGACGGCGCAAAGGAGTTCCGCCGATGAGAAGCCTTCCTCTAACGCGCGTCGGCGCCTTCGCCGCAGCCTTTGCGGCTCTTCTATACGGGCCGAGCTTGACGCTCGCAAAGGACTGCGGCGGCCGCGGCTCTCAGACCGACATGAATCTGTGCGAGGGCGACAATTTCAAGCAGGCCGACGCGAAACTCAACGCCGTTTACGCCAAGCTGATGAAAAAGATCAGCGCCGACGGACAGCCAAAACTCCGGGACGCGCAAAAATCCTGGATCGCCTACCGGGATGCGCAATGCGCATTCGAGACGCTGGGGACGATCGACGGCAGCATTCACAGCATGGTCGTCGCGCAATGTCTCTCGGATTTGACCGAGCAGCAGACCAAGAGACTGCAGCATCAGCTTACCTGCGAGGAAGGCGACGTTTCCTGCGGCGGTCAGTAGGGCGCCGTCCATCGGCAATAGACGTGCCCTATTCGCGCTGGAAATGCTCATAGACCAGCCGCGCCGTCGCCTTGTTGACGCCCGGCACTTTTTCGAGATCGGAAAGCGCCGCGCGGGCGACAGCCTTGGCGGAGCCGAAGGCGAGCAGCAGCGCGCGCTTGCGCGACGGCCCCACGCCGGCGATTTCATCCAGCGGATTCTTGGTGAATTCCTTCTTGCGCCGCGCGCGATGCGTTCCGATCGCGAATCGATGCGCCTCGTCGCGCAGCCGCTGGACGAAATAAAGCGCCGGATCATGCGGCGGCAGGCGGAACGGCTCTCTGCCTTCAACGAAGAAGGTTTCGCGTCCGGCGTTGCGGTCCGCGCCCTTGGCGATCGACGCGATCGCGACGCCTTCGACGTCGAGACCGCGCAACGCCTCCCGCGCGACTTCAAACTGGCCGCGTCCCCCGTCGATCAAAATGAGGTCGGGCTTCGACGGGAAGGCGTCGCCGTCCTGTTCCTTATCGCCTTCCTTGGCAAGCCGCGCGAAACGGCGCGTCAGCACTTCGCGCATCATGCCGAAATCGTCGCCCGGCGCGATGTCGGCGCTGCGGATGTTGAAGGTGCGGTAATGGGCTTTCATGAATCCGGCCGGCCCGGCGACGATCATTGCGCCGATCGCCTGCGCGCCGCCGATGTGGGAATTGTCGTAAACCTCGATGCGCCGCGGCGCCGAGGCGAGACCGAACGCCGCGCCGAGCGCCGCCAGCAGGCGCTGCTGGCTCGCGTCTTCGGCGAGTTTGCGGCCGAGCGCCTGCCGCGCGTTTTGGAGCGCGTGCTCGACCAGTTCGCGCTTCTCGCCGCGCTGGGGCGCGAGCAGTTCGACGCGGCGGCCCAGCCGCGCGGTCAACGCCTCTTCAAGCAGCGCGTCGTCTTCGATCGGATGAGAGAGAAACACGCAGCGCGCGGAAGGATGCTCCTGATAGAACTGCGCCAGAAAGGCGTCCAGCACCTCCGCCTCCGACAAAGTCGCGTCGGCGCGCGGGAAGTAGGAGCGATTGCCCCAGTTCTGATAGGCGCGAAAGAAGAACGCCTCGATGCAGAAGCGCCCGGCGTCCTTGGCGATCGCGAAGACGTCGGCTTCCTCGACGCTGCGCGGGTTGATCCCCTGCGCGCCCTGAACAGCGGAGAGCGCCGAGATGCGATCGCGCAGCCGCGCCGCGCGTTCGAATTCCAGCCGCTCGGCGGCTTCGGTCATCTCGCGCGCCAGCTGTTCGCGCACATTGCGGCTCTTGCCGGAGAGAAAATCCCGCGCCTCGCGCACCAGCTCGGCGTAATCGTCTATCGAGATTTCGCCGGTGCAGGGGCCGGAGCAGCGTTTGATCTGAAAGAGCAGGCACGGGCGCGTGCGGTTGTCATAAAAGCTTTGCGCGCAGGAGCGCAGGAGAAAGGCGCGCTCCAGCGCATTCAAGGCGCGATTGACCGCCCAGACGCTGGCGAAGGGGCCGAAATAGTCGCCCTTTCGCGCCCGCGCGCCGCGGTGCTTCAAAATCTGCGGCGCGTCGTGATCCTTGGCGATCAGAATATAGGGGAAGGATTTGTCGTCGCGCATCAGCACGTTGAAGCGCGGCTTCAACTGCTTGATGAGATTCGCTTCGAGCAGCAGCGCGTCGGTTTCGGTCTCGACCGAGATGAACATCATCGACGTCGTCGCCGAAATCATCCGCGCGATGCGGTTCACGTGACCGGCGAGGCGCGTATAGCTCGCGATGCGCTTGCGCACGTTCTTCGCCTTGCCGACATAGAGCACCTCGCCGCTTTCGGCGATCATGCGATAGACGCCGGGACCGTTCGGCGCGTGGCGCCAGTGCTTCTTGATGACGTCGACGCCGCGCTTGACGCTTTCGGGAGTCTGCGGCGCGTCGACCGTCTCGTCGCAGGGCTCGGTTTCCACAAGCGTCTCGGCCATGTCGAAGGCGTCGTCTTCCTGTGGCGGAAGATCGCGAGGATTTGTAAGCCGGGGCGTCATCGACCTAGATTTATTCGCCGCAGGCGGCGATGGAAAGAGTCGCTCGACGCGCGGCTGAAACAAAGACCTGTGCAGAATATCGACCCGCCCGGCGTTTGCGCGGCGCGTCGCCTTGCGCGCGCCCGAGCCTTTAGCCAGACTCCTGCAAAGCTTGGGCTTCGACGATCAGGGGGCGGAATGCAGGCGGCGAGGATCACCATCGGCTCGACCCTTTTTCCGGCGCTGGCGCTTGGGCTGGCCGCGGTCTTCATGTTGGGCGAACGCTGGATCTCGCAGATTCCGGCGTCGATTGATTTCGTTCCGGCCTGCGTCGCGGCAGCGCTATTGATCGGGACCGCGTTCGCCGCCCTGCAGCACGCCGAGATCGTCGGCGCCAAGACCGGCGAGCCTTTTGGCACGCTCTTGCTCACCATCGCCGTGACCATTATCGAGGTCGCGATCATCGCCTCCATGATCGAACATGGCGACGATAACCCGACCGAAGCGCGCGAGGCGGTCTTCTCCGCGATCATGATCGTCTGCAACGGCCTGGTCGGCCTCTGCCTGCTGCTCGGCGGCTTTCGTCACCACGAGCAGCAAGTAGAGCCGATGGCGACGAGCGCTTATCTCGCCATCCTCATCGCTCTTTCAGTTCTCACGCTCATCCTGCCCGATTATACGACGTCAAGCTACGGACCGACCTTGTCCTCGAGTCAGCTCGTTTTCGTCAGTGTTTTATCGGTGCTGCTTTACGGTACGTTTCTCTTCATTCAGACGGTGCGGCACCGATCCTATTTCATCGAAGTGCATGTCGCCGCCGCTGGCCACGGCGTGGCGAAGCCCTCGCGCGCCATGACGATTTTCGCGGTCGTGGGACTTGGCGCAAGTTTGCTTGGCGTCTCGCTGCTCGCGGAGCGGGTCGTTCCGGGCCTTGAAGAGGGGCTTCGCTGGCTCGGCATCGATGACGTGAACCGAGTGACCGGCGCGGCCGTGGCGATCCTCGTTCTGCTGCCGGAGTCCATGAACTCCATCAGAGCGGCGACGCGTAACGCGCTTCAGACAAGCATCAACGGCGCGCTCGGTTCTGTCGTCGCAACGATCGGGCTCACGGTTCCGGCCGTGGCGCTCTTGAGCCTTGCGACGCACCGGGAGATCGACTTCGGCCTTGAGAAGCGCGACGCCATGTTGCTGCTGCTGACATTGCTGCTCAGCGTGGTGAGCTTTGGCGCGGGAAGAACCAATCTCCTGACCGGCCTCGTGCATCTCGTCGTTTTCGCGACCTATGTTTTTCTATTGTTCGTGCCCTAATCGTCATGCGAAGCGCGGGACGTTTGTGCGTTTGAATTCACCAATCGATCGGCGTCTGGCCGTGGGCGATCAGATAGTTATTCGCTTTTGAAAAATGTTTGCAGCCGAAAAAACCATTGTGGGCCGAAAGCGGCGAGGGATGCGCGCATTCGAGCACGAGATGCTTGCGCCGGTCGATCCCTGCGCCCTTGCGCCGCGCATAAGATCCCCAGAGCATGAAGACCACGCCTTCGCGTTCGCGCGACAGCGCGTGAATGGCGGCGTCGGTGAATTGCTCCCAGCCCTTGTTCTGATGCGAGCCGGCGGCGTTTTCGCGCACGGTGAGCGTGGCGTTGAGAAGCAGCACGCCCTGTCGCGCCCAGCGCGAAAGATCGGGATCGCGTGAGACCTTATGGCAGAGATCGGCCTCGATTTCCTTGAAAATATTCTGAAGAGAGGGGGGCGGCGGCGTATCGGCGCCGACCGCGAAGCAAAGGCCGCAGGCCTGTCCGGCGCCGTGATAGGGGTCCTGCCCGAGAATGACGACCTTGGTGCGATCGAACGGACATTCGTCAAAGGCGCGAAAAATTTGCGACGCCGGCGGATAGATTTTGCGCGCGGCATATTCGTTGCGGACGAATTCTCGCAGCGCGCTGAAATAGGGCTGTTCGAATTCGCGCAAGAGATGCTTGCGCCAGCTTTCCTCGATGCGAACTGGTTTGGTCACTGCGCTTCACTTATGGCTTGCGTTCGGCCGGTTCGACGTTCAAATGGAAAAGCTGGGGCGCCGCGCGCCTCCTATGCGCAAAGGCGCGGTCGGCGACGCGCCAATGTCGAGACGAAGGTTACGACGTGGTCGTCAGATTTCAAACACTCCGTCGCGCCGCGAGAGGGACATACCGGCGATTAGTCCCAGAGTCGCTTCAACTGAAGATTGGACGCTACGAGCGAAAAATCGAATTCGATCCGCAATTCTATCGCAGCGGCAATCCTGACCTCGCGGCTTATTCGGACAGCGATCTCGCACAGCACTTCATCGACTTCGGGCAGCGGGAAGGAAGACTGGGCAGCCGGCGCGCAATCAAGAAACATTTCGTTGAGCAGGTCGCCGCCGAAGCAAGCGTGCTTGAAATCGGTCCCTTCGTAAATCCGACCCTTAGTGGAGAGAACGTCAAATATTTCGACCTGTGCGACGCCAGCGAACTGGCGCGGCGTGCGTCGGCCGTCGGATGCGTCCAGGGCCTGACGCCCGACATCCATTATGTGTCAAGCGAGGGCGACCTGTCCGTGGTGACGGAGAAATTTTCCTGCGCGTTCAGCTCGCACTGCATCGAGCATCAGCCAGATTTGATCCGGCACTTCAATCAGGTCGAGAATCTGCTCGATCGCTCAGGCAAGTATTATCTCATCGTGCCCGACAAGCGATATTGTTTCGACTGTGTTTTTGACGAAACTAGTGTCGACGAGATCAAACAGGCGCATAGGGAACGGCGCAAGCGACACAGCTTCCAAACGGTCATCGAGCACCGCGCATTTGTGTCGCATAATGATCCGATCCGGCATTGGATCGGGGACCACTGGGATGCAGAATGCGAAGACAAGAAGGAGCGCTTGATCAGCGCCGCCAAAAAGGAATTCGCAACGGCCGATGGCGCTTACATCGATGTTCACGCCTGGCGCTTTACGCCCTGCTCATTCCTGCACATCGTCGAGAGTCTCTATGATTTGAACTACACGAGATTAAAGCCGACCAAGGTGTTCAACACGCCGCTTGGACATTTGGACTTTTGCGCAATCCTGGAAAAACAGGAGGGGTGACGCAGCGCCCGAGCACGCCGCGCCAGGCTTTAACAGATCGACGCGTCATCGGCCTTTGGCGCTTTCGCATGCAGGCGGGCGCGCCCGCGCCTAGTCCTGCAACGGCCCCCAGGCGGGATCGCTCGCAAAGCTCGGCGTCGGCGCCTGCACCTCGGAACGGCCGAAGACGTCGACCATGTAGATTTTCGGTCCGCCGCCGCCCCCCGAGTCGCGAAAGAACATCAGGAAGAGGCCGTTCGGCGCCCAGGTCGGCCCTTCATTGTGAAAGCCCTCGGTGAGAATGCGCTCGCCGGAGCCGTCGGTTTTCATCACGCCGATCGCGAAATTGCCGCCGTTCTGCTTGGTGAAGGCGATGTAATCGCCTTTTGGCGACCAGACCGGCGTCGAATAGCGGCCGCCGCCAAAGGAGATGCGCTTCGCGTCGCCGCCCTGCGCGCCCATGATGTAAATCTGCTGCGAGCCGCCGCGATCGCTCTCGAAGACGATGCGCGAGCCATCCGGCGCGTAGCACGGCGCCGTGTCGATGGCGGCGGTATCGGTCAGCCGCGTCGTCGTGCGCGAGCGCAGATCCATCGTATAGAGATTGGTCGTCGAGCCCTGCGACAGCGACATGATGATCTTCTGTCCATCGGGCGAAAATCGCGGCGAAAAGGTCATGCCGGGAAAATTGCCGACGACTTCGCGCTGGCTGTTCTCGATATTCATCAACAGCACTTTCGGATCGCCGTCGGCGCCGAAGGACATGTAGGTCACGTCGAGCGAATTGGGGGAGAATCGCGGCGTGACGACGAGTTCGTCGCTGCGCGTCAGATAGCGCACATTCGCGCCGTCCTGATCCATCATCGCGAGGCGTTTGCGGCGCCTCTCCTTGGGGCCGGTTTCGTCGACGAACACGACCCGCGTGTCGAAGAAGCCTTTTTCGCCGGTAATGCGGGAGAAGACGGCGTCGGACAAAAGATGCGCGACTCGCCGCATATTGGCGGCTTCGGTCACATACTGCTGGCCGGCGACCTGCTCGCCGGTCGTCACGTCGAAGAGCCGGAACTCGGTCTTTAGTCTGCCGTCGGCGGCGCGTTGCGAACGCCCGGTCAGCACGAATTGCGCGTTGACCGCCTTGAAGGCGGCGAGATCGGGCGCTGCGTCCGGCGGCGCGGCGTTCGCCGGCAGAGCGCCAGGATCGATCGGATTGAGGAACACCGAGCGCTTGAAATTATTGAGCGTCACCGACGTCACGGTGCGCGCGGCCTCGTCGCCGACAAAAGGCGCGACGGCGATATTGATCGGCTGAAAGCCGCCGCCCTTGAGATCGATGATGCGGCCGGCGCGCACCGACGAGGCGGGAAGGAATGGGGCGAACGCCGCGCCGGCGACGAGGCCGGCGGCGGCGCGGCGGGTGATGCTGCGTGTCATGGGCGAAATCTTTCCAGCATCGCCGTGAAGAAACCGTAACGCTTCGCGGCGATGGACGTTATCGGCGGGGACGAATCCGTTCGCCTTGAACCACGCCGGTCACTAATTCGCATCCTGGAAGCGGATCGTGACCTCGCGCAGCGCTTCTTCATAATAGGGCATGAACTCGGGCGGAATCCGCATCGGGCTGCAGCGGCGCACCGCCTGCATGGCCTGTTCGCCTCGGGCGTGTTCGGTCGGGCTCGCCGATGCGTTCAGCAGTTTTGGATGGCCCTCGAGGGCGCCCTCGCGCGACAGATGGAACTCAACGATCGGCGTATAGGTCTGCCCGCCAAGCGACAGAGCGGACGCCCAGCAGGGGTAATAGTGATCATGGATGTAGGCGGCGATGCGCGCCTCCATCGAGGCCGACATTTTTTCGGCCGCCCCGGTCGGCGCGCCGAGCGCGGCGGCCTGGGTCGCTCTGCCGGTCGCGGCCTTGCGCTGCGGCGCTTCGCGGCTGAGCAATTTCGATATGCTGGCGGCGTCGAATTTCGACTGCGGGGCAATCTCGTCGCCGGACTTCGGCTTTGTCTCCTTGACCGCCTTTTCCGCCAATTCGCCGATCGTCGGTTCAGGCTTGGGCTTTTCTTGCGGCTTCTTGCTGTCGAGGAGCTTCGCCACCTCGTCCAGTTTGAGCCGATCCTTCGGTTTTTCCGAATTCGCTGCGTCCTTCGCCGCATTGTCCGGCCGGGTGG
Source organism: Alphaproteobacteria bacterium (assembly GCA_016869555.1). GTDB lineage: Bacteria > Pseudomonadota > Alphaproteobacteria > Rhizobiales > Beijerinckiaceae > Methylocystis. The sequence continues at coordinate 24,401 of VGDY01000031.1, forward strand.
GCGGCCTCGGCTTCACGACTTCGGCCTCGTCCGGCTCCTTTTCAGCTTCTTTCTTTTCCGCTTCCGGCGCCGCGGCTTTCGGCTTCGCCGGTTTCGGCTCGGGCTGCTTTTCCTCGAGCTTGGGCGTCGGCTCCGGCTTTGGCGGCACAGCGGCGACGCGCTTGGGCGGCGTCGGCTCCGCCTCGTCGGCGGAAGGCTGCGGCAGCGGACGCGCCGGCGGGAGCGGCGTGGCGATGTCCTTCTTGGCTTCCGCGAGCGGCGGCTCCGGCTTCGTTTCGGCTTCGGGCGCGAGTTTGTCGACGCGCGGCGTCGACTTGATCTCGCGCGCGGTTTTTTCTCCCTTCATCACCTGGGCGAATTCGCTGTCGGCGACGAGATCGACCGGAACCATCTCCACCGCATCATCGAATGCCTTGTCGGAAAACAGGACGAGCGCCGCCAGAAGCAATCCGGCGTGGATTGCCGAGGAGAGCGGAAGACCGGGTTCGGAGCGCGAAATTTTCATTTCCGCTCAGCTCACTTCTTCTCCTGCTCCGTCACCAGCGCGACCTTCTTGTACCCCGCGCTTATGACAAGCGACATCACTTCGGCGACGCGGCCGTAATTCACTGCCTTCGAGCCGCGGACATAGATGCGTTCGTCGAATCCCTGCTTGACGGCGTCCTTCAACTTGTCGAGCAATTGCGTCGTCTCGACCGGCTGGTCCATCAGGAAGACCTGTCCTTTCTCGTCAATGGCGATCGAAATCGGCTTCTGGTCGATGTTGAGCGCGCCGGCTCTCGTCTGCGGAAGATCGACGGCGACGCCGGTCGCAAGCAGGGGCGCCGCCACCATGAAGATGATCAGAAGCACCAGCATGACGTCGATGAACGGCGTCATGTTGATTTCGGCCATGGCGCCATAGCGGGGCACGCCGCGCCGCCGCCTGCCGCCCTTGCGTCCCGGAGCCGAGAGGGAAGCGCCCATGCTCAGCGCTCCTTTTGTGGTGTGGCGTACACCCTCTCCCAGGGGGAGAGGGTCGGTCCGAAGGACCGGGGTGAGGGGAACCGCGCTTGCCGGAGAGGCCCGAAACCCCTCACCCGGCCGCTTCGCGGCCACCCTCTACCAATGGGAGAGGGTTGAACGTCAATGCTTTGCGCAAGAAGGCTCATACCCATCTTACGCCGCGCGGTCGCGGTTCGACGAGGCTGCGTGCTGGTCGATCTGTCGCGACAGGATCGCTGAAAATTCGTCGGCGAAGCTTTCCATCCGCGCCTGCGCCTTGGCGACGTCGCCCTGCATCTTGTTGTAGGCGATCAGCGCCGGAATGGCGGCGAACAGACCGATCGCCGTGGCGAGCAGCGCCTCGGCGATGCCGGGCGCGACGACGGCGAGCGAGGTGTTCTTCGAGGCCGCGATCGAGCGGAACGACGTCATGATGCCCCAGACCGTGCCGAACAGGCCGACGAAGGGGCCTGCCGACGCGACGGTCGCGAGCACCAGCAGATTGGATTCAAGCTTCTCCACCTCGCGGGCGATGGAGACGTCGAGCACTTTCTCGATGCGCGCCTGCAGACCCATGAAGGAGGCGCTGGCGCCCGACTGGAAGGAGCGCTTCCACTCCCGCATCGCCGCGACGAACAGCGTCGCCACGCCGGTCTGCGGCCGCTCGGAAAGCTTGCTGTAAAGCTCCTCAAGCGAATTGCCGGACCAGAAGTTTTCCTCGAAACGGTCCATCGAGCGGCGCATGCGGGCAAAGAGCAGCGTCTTGTCGATGATGATCGCCCAGCACCACACCGAGGCGGCGAGCAGCCCGAGCATGACGGCTTTGACGACGATATGCGCGCCCCAGAACATGGTCCAGATGGTGATGTCGGATGCGGCGAGGGGAGCCGTGGCGATCTCGGCTGGATTCATGATTTGTCCTTGAGTCGGCTGGCGCTCTACGGCGGCTTGGGCTGCGACGCTCGGTCTATCGCCCGCAATTTGGCCATTTGTTGGGCTGCGATGCGCCGCACAACAAACCATAGTGAGGATGCGTTAACAAGCCGTAAGGGTTAAGGAAAACTCTAAACGCCCCGGCGACAGGCTTTGACAGAGCCTTATGGGTCGCCGAATCATCCGGATGCTGCGCGGGGCGCGATAGTTGGCGGCTCACTCGTCGAGCCGCCAAATCCACCATCCCTTGTGCTGATAGACAAGGGAAAATCGCGTCAGCGACGCGGGCAGGGAAGTGGAGAACGGCAACAGCCGGGCAATCAGCCTGTCGCCGTCGCTCTTGCGCTGGAAATAATGCAGGCGCGTCGCGCCGCCGATCGGTTCGACGGCGAAGCCGCCTTCGATCTTTTGATCGCGCATCCATTGTTGCGCGGATTTGATGAGACCGTGCGAAACGCCGGTCGCGGCGAAATCCTTATAGGCGATGGAGAGCTGTTGCGGCTTCGCCGCGGCAAGCCGCCATGCGTCGGAGATGCGCAGCGCGACATAGGCGGGCTTGCCGTCGGCGAGCTTTTTCAACGTCTCGCTGGCGCGCGCCTCATCGGAGTCGAGCAGCGCATCGATAAATCGTGTGAAGCCGTTCGCTGACGAGGTCGGGACTCCGGCGCCCCATCGCGTGCGCTCAATCGCCCCCGCAGCCGACCAGGCGGCGGGCAACAGAAGTCCGCGCGCCTGAGCATCGTCGAGCGGCGCGGCGCGCCCCGCGACGAGACGGATCGCGCGCGAAAAATCCCACCAGGCGAGGACGACGGCGTCCTGCGGAACATGTTCGCGGATCGCGGCGAGCACTTTCGCAAGATCGTTTGCGGAAGCGTCGGAGAAGAAGATCGACTCCGTCACCTGATTACGCCATGCGAGCGGCGTCAGCCGGCCGGAGTCGTCGCGGGCGATGATCCCGAAGGCCAGGGGACGGCGTTCATCCTTCGCGGATATCTCGATCTGCTGAAAGCGCTCGGCTGGAAGCCCGAAGCCCTCGACTTCCTTCGCCACTTCCGCTGAAATTGGCGCGAGCCGCGCGTCAAAGGGAACGCTCGGATTGAGGCCGGCGTAAATCGCCCAGCCGATGAGGGCGAAGCCAAAGACGATGAGCGCGACGCCGACGACAAGCCGAATGCGGGGAGTCATGCGAACCTAACTATCAGAGTTGCGATTGTTTCCGCACTGGATTGTCATTCCCGCGAAAGCGGGAATCCAGAGCAACCGCCAGATGTTTCGGAGAAGGCCCCTGGTTTCCCGGTCGCGCTTCGCGCGCCGGGAATGATGGGGTGGACGGCCCCGCCTCAACGGCATCTAAAGTGCCAAGACGTGGTCGCCGGAGCGCCACAGAGAGGGAGGCCGTCCATGAACAAGTTTATCAGAATCGGAGTCGATCTGGGCAAGC
>VGDY01000032.1 GCA_016869555.1 Alphaproteobacteria bacterium
GCTTGCCCAGATCGACTCCGATTCTGATAAACTTGTTCATGGACGGCCTCCCTCTCTGTGGCGCTCCGGCGACCACGTCTTGGCACTTTAGATGCCGTTGAGGCGGGGCCGTCCACCCCATCATTCCCGACGCGCGTGGCGCGATCGGGAATCCAAAATCACAACATGACTCATTGAGTTGGCGCTGGATTCCCGGTCAGGCCTTCGGCCTGCCGGGAATGACAATGGTCCAAGCGAACGGATCAGGCGGAATCGTCATGACTTGCTGGGGCGTCATCACGGCCGTTACGCCTATGCGAATCTGTTCATGCGCCGAGGCCGCGCCGATCGCCTAAAGCCACGACACTTTCCCCGTGCCGATGTCATAGACCGCGCCGGCAAGCTTCACTTGTTGCGCGGCGACGGACTTGGCGACAATCGGCTTTGCCGACCGCAAACGCCCAACGTTGTAGCGCACGTTCTGCGCGATCGCCGCCGCGAGCGGGTCGGCGGCCTTTTGCTTTTCGACCAGATCGATCGAAGGCTTGATCGCATTCACCAGCTGCGGAAGGTGGCCCGGCAGTTTGGTCTTATCCTTTAAGAATTTGATCGTCGCGGCGACGGCGCCGCAATTGGAATGGCCGAGCACGACAATGAGCGGAATCCCGAGAATCTTCACGCCATATTCCAGGCTCGCAAGCCCGTCGGTATTGACGAAATTGCCGGCGACGCGAACGACGAAGAGATCGCCCGGACCTTGGTCGAAGGCGAGTTCCGGCGCGACGCGCGAATCCGAACAGCTCACCAGAGCGGCGAAAGGATATTGCGCCTGCGCCCGCTCAGCCCGCGCAGCCGACATGTCGCGGTTGATCGCCGTGTTGCTCGTATATCGCGCATTGCCGTCGACCAACCGCTTAAGCGCGTCGTCCGGCGAGACTGGCGCCGGGGCGGCGGCGCCGGGTGAAGCTTGCGCGTAGGCGTCGGCCAGACCGCCCATCAAAACCGTCGTCGCGCCTGAAGCAATCAATGATCGCCTCGATAAATGGTGCGAATGATCGTTGCACATGTCGCTTTTCCCCTCGCCTGCTCACACAAGAATGCCGCGTTCGATCTGAGCGATCGAACTGACGCCGGTCAAGGTCATCGCCACGCGCATGTCCTTGGCGAAAATCTCCAGCATATTCTCGACGCCGGCTTCCCCCGCCGCCGCCAGCGCATAGGCGGCGGCGCGCCCAAGCAGGACGCCTTTCGCGCCAAGCGCCAGCATGCGCACGACGTCCAGTCCGGACCGCACGCCGGAATCGGCAAACACATCGAGATCATTCCCGACGGCTTCGGCGATCGGCGGCAAGGCTTTGACGGTGGACAGCGCGCCGTCGAGCTGCCGTCCGCCATGATTCGAAACGACGATTCCGTCCGCGCCGAACCGTACGGCGTCCCTCGCGTCCTCAGGATCCAATATGCCCTTGAGGATCAGCGGGCCCTTCCAGAATTCACGGATCCATTCGAGTTCCGACCAGCCGATCGACGGATCGATGTTTTTGCCAAGCCAACCGATGTAATCCTCAAGTCCTGTCGCCTTGCCGAGATATTTGGAGACATTGCCGAGATCATGCGGCCGGCCCCTCAGTCCGACATTCAAGCTCCAGTACGGTTTCGTCATCGCCTGGAGCAGGCGCCGCGTTTTCTTAAAAGGCCCCGACAGGCCGGAATGGGCGTCGCGATAGCGCGACCCATGCACGGGCAGGTCCACCGTAAAGACGAGGATTTCCACGCCGGCGCGCTGGGCGCGCTCCAGCATGGACTGCATGAAACCGCGGTCTTTCAGAACATAGAGCTGGAACCAGATCGGGCTCGGACTGTTCGCCGCGACTTCTTCGAGCGAGCAGATGGACAGCGTCGACAGCACATAGGGCACGCCCTTTTTCGCCGCGGCGCGCGCCGCCTGGACTTCGCCGCGACGGGCGAACATTCCGCTCAGCCCCACCGGCCCCAATATCACCGGAAGGTCGGAACGTTGACCGAACCACTCCGTCGAAAGATCGAGGCCGGAAACATTTTTCAGCACGCGCTGCCTTAAATTCACGGCCCGCAGATCCGCGACATTGGCTTGCAACGTGTCCTCGGCGCTCGCCCCGCCGTCGATATAATCGAACAGGAAACGCGGCAGCCTGCGCTGCGCGGCCTTTCGATAGTCCGAAGCCGAAGAAACGATCATCCGAGTCTCCAACGGGCCGCAACGGTTGGAGGCGTCGGTGCGCGGGTCACTCCGCGGCGTGCTGCTCTGGCAGGCCTCGCGCGAGCCGCTCCCGCTTCAGGAGTTCGGCGACGAGAAACGCCACTTCGATCGCCTGTTCCGCGTTGAGGCGCGGATCGCAATAGGTGTGATAGCGATCGCGCAGATCGCTCTCCGAAATGGCGCGCGCGCCGCCGGTGCATTCGGTCACGTCCTTGCCGGTCATCTCGAGATGGATGCCGCCGGCATAGGAGCCTTCGGCCTGATGCACGGCGAAGAAGCTGCTGATTTCCGACATGATCCGATCGAACGGCCGGGTCTTGTAGCCGGCGGCGCTGATCGTGTTGCCATGCATCGGATCGCAGGACCAGACGATGTTGCGCCCTTCGCGCAGCACCGGCCGCACCAGCGCCGGCAGCGCATCCTGGATTTTATCGGCGCCGAAGCGGCAGATCAGCGTCAGCCTGCCGGGTTCGTTCTCCGGGTCGAGGACGTCGATCAGGCGCAGAAGCGCATCGGGCTTGAGGCTTGGACCGCATTTCAGTCCGAGCGGGTTTTTGACGCCGCGCACGAATTCAATATGCGCGCCGTCCTCCTGGCGGGTGCGGTCGCCGACCCAAAGCATATGGCCGGAGGTCGCGTAATAGTCGCCGGTCGTCGAATCGACGCGGGTCAGCGCCTGTTCGTAGCAGAGCAGCAGCGCCTCATGAGAGGTGTAGAAATCGGTGCCGCGCAGCTCCGGATGATGTTCCGGATCGAGGCCGATGGCGCGCATGAAGGAGAGCGTCTCGGTGATCTGATCGGCGAGCTTTTGATAGCGCTCTGACTGCGGGCTGCTCTTGACGAAGCCGAGCATCCAGCGATGGACGTTTTCGAGATTGGCGAAACCGCCCGCCGCAAAGGCGCGGATGAGGTTCAGCGTCGCCGCGGATTGCCTATAGGCGAGCAACTGGCGCTGAGGATCGGGCTCGCGCGCATTTGTCGTGAAGGCGAGATCGTTGATGATGTCGCCGCGATAGCTCGGCAGTTCGACGTCGCCCTGCTTTTCGAGCGGCGCCGAGCGGGGCTTCGCGAACTGGCCGGCGATGCGCCCGACCTTCACCACCGGCAAGGCGGCCGCATAGGTCAGGACCACCGCCATCTGCAGGAACACCCGGAAGAAATCGCGGATATTATCGGCCGAATGTTCCGAGAAGCTTTCGGCGCAATCGCCGCCCTGGAGAAGGAACGCCTTGCCGGCGGCGACCTCCGCCAGATGGCGCTTGAGATTACGCGCTTCGCCGGCGAAGACCAGCGGCGGAAAGCCGGCGAGCTGGCGTTCGACCTCGGCGAGCGCCGCCTGGTCGCGATAGACCGGCGTCTGCTCGATCGGCAAATTCCTCCAGCTCGTTGGCGACCACCGTTCCACTTCGCAAAACTCCGCAAGATCAACGCCTCAACGGGCGCTTGGGCCGTCTCGAAGCGGCGCCAGCGGCGCTTATAGAGGATTATGACAGCGAAGGCGACCCTTCCGCCCGTCCGCCGGGATTTGGCGAAGGCCGCGGCGAGCGGCTATAAAGCAAACACGCGGGCGTGGCCGAGCGAGGGGACGAACCGGGGCGATGCCGTTTATTCTATCGCAGTTCATCGAGGCGAGCCGCTGGCTCGGCGCGCTCGTGGTGCTCGCCGTCCATACCTCCAACCTCTTCATCAACATCGCCGACATTATGAGCGCGCCGCACGCTCCGCTCGTCTATGTCTGGTGGTTCTACTCTGCCTTCGAGCTTGGGCATCAGGCGGTTCTCGCCTTCTTCGTGATGTCGGGCTATCTCGTCGGCGGCGCGGTGCTGGCGCATCTGCGCAAGAACCAAAATTTCCTGCGCGAATATTTCATTCATCGCGTCTCGCGAATCTATCTCGTGGTCGGGCCCGCCGTCGTGCTCACGCTGGTCCTCGATTCGCTCGGCGGATGGCTGTTCGCCAGCAGCGGCGTCTACGACTGGCCGCTGTTCAAGGGCCATTTTTCCCCGCTTCTGTTTCTTATGAGCTTTGTCAATCTGCAGGGCATTGCCTTCGACTATTTCGGCACCAACGGGCCGCTCTGGTCGCTCGCCTGCGAGTTTTGGTACTACGTCACCTTTCCGCTGCTGCTGCTGCCTTTCGCGCGCAATTATCCTCTGGCGTTGCGCTTCCTGGGTTTCGCGCTCGGCGCGGCGCTCTTCGTCGCGATTTCCACGCCGCCGAGCTGGTTCAAATTCGGCTATATTCTTTGGGCCGGCGGCGCCTTCGCCACGCTGATTCCCCGGCCGATCATTCGCTCGCGCTGGCGGGCGCTTCTCCTCTACGCCGCCGTCGTCGTGGTCATCCGGCTGGTCGTGCGCGGTCACCTGTTGGAGGCCCATCCCTGGATGGCCGATGCGGCCGACCTCCTCGCATCCGCCCTGTTCATCATTGTCCTGATGGCCTTCCGCTATGGGCCGTCCGAGGGCTTTTCGCTGCTGCGGTTCAAGTTCCACAAGACGCTCGCCGATTTTTCCTTCTCGCTCTACAGCATCCACATGCCGATCCTGATTTTCGCGCGCGCGGCGGTCGGCGAGACGATGGGGAACGACTGGGCGACGCAACTGGCGACGCCGGGAAATTACGCCGTGGGCTTCTCGGTGATGGGGATCGCCATCGTCTCCGGCTATCTCTTCTCCCGAGTCACCGAGGCGAAGACCGGCGCGGCGCGGCGCAAGCTTCGCGCCCTTCTCGACAGATGGGCGCCTGCGCCGGCCCGCCCTGCTCCGGCGCCGCAGGACGTTCCGGCGCAACAGCCGCGCCAGCGGATCGAAGCTTAGGCTGGAGTCCCGAGCCGCCGCACCGGCGCGCGCATCGTCACAAGCTCTTCCGCCATGGTCGGATGCAGCGCCATGGTCGCGTCGAAGTCGCTCTTCGTCGCCCCCATGCGCAGGGCGATGGCGACGAGCTGCGCCATCTCGCCCGCCTCGGGGCCCAAAATATGCGCGCCGACGATGCGCTGACTCGCGACGTCGACGACGAGCTTCATATAGACGCGCTCGCCGCGTCCCGAGAGCGTCGCGCGCATCGGCCGAAACTGCGTCTCATAAATGTCGAGCGCGCCGTGCCGCGCGAGCGCCTCGGCTTCGGTCAGTCCGACGGTTCCGATTTCGGGCGTCGTGAACACGGCGCTCGGCGTGTGTTCATAATTGATCGCCGTCGGCGTCGCGCCGAAGACGCTGTCGGCGAAAGCCTGACCTTCACGAATGGCGACCGGCGTCAGATTGAGGCGATCGGTGACGTCGCCGACCGCGTAGACGGATTCGACATTCGTGCGCGACTGCGCGTCGACCGCGACGGCCCCGTTCTCGCGCAAGGCGACGCCCGCCGCCTCCAGCCCGAGATTCTGAGTCAACGGCCGGCGCCCGGTCGCCACCAGCAGGCAATCGACGGTCAGCGGCGCGCCGTCGCTCATCTCGACCTCGAGACCGCCGACGCATTTCGTCACCCGCGTCGGCAGGGCGCCGGCGCGGTGTTCGACGCCCGCCGACCTGAGCGCTTCGGCAAGGCGCGCGCGCAAATCCTCATCGAAACCGCGCAGCGGCAGATCGGCGCGATAGGCGAGATGAACTTTCGCGCCAAGACGGGCGAAGACGCTCGCGAATTCGACGGCGATATAGCCAGCGCCGACGATCAGCAGCCGTTGCGGAAATTTCGGCAGATCGAAAATCTCGTTCGAAGATATGCCGAATTCGATGCCCGGAATATGCGGCGCGAGCACCGGCGCGCCGCCGGTGGCGATAAGGATGTAGCGGGCGCGGGCGGAACGGCCATTGGAAAAACGCACGCCGTTTGGATCGGTGAGCGTCGCCCGCGCGCGGATCAGCTCGACTCCCGAACTCGCGAGCGTTTCGGCGTAAAGGTCCGAGAGGCGCGTGATCTCTTTTTCCTTGGCGGCGACAAGCGCGGACCAGTCAAATGAGACGTCGCCGACGCGCCAGCCAAACCCGGCGGCGTCCTCGAATTCGTCACGAAAGCGGCTCGCGAGCACGTAAAGCTTCTTGGGAACGCAGCCGCGAATGACGCAAGTGCCGCCGACGCGAAATTCCTCGGCGATGGCGACTTTGGCGCCATGGCTGGCGGCGACGCGCGCCGCCCGGACGCCGCCGGACCCGGCGCCGACGACGATAAGGTCATAGTCGAATTTCATTTGCCGTCGCCCGATAGGTTGCCGATGATGCGCACGCCCTCGGCGCCGGCGATGAAGATCGCCGTGGCTATCCCGATGAACAATCCGTGATCCACAACGCCGGGGATTGCCGACAGCCGGGCGGACAGGGCTTCGGGATCGTCGATGGCGCCGAAGGCGCAGTCGACGATGTAATGGCCGCCGTCGGTGATGAAGCGCTCGCCGGGCGCCGCTTCGCGCAGCCTTAGCGGTCCGACAAGTCCGAGCCCCCGCGCCGCCCGTTCGATATGCAGCATGGTGGAGCGCGCGCCGAACCGATCGATTTCGACCGGCAGCGGGAAGGCGCCGAGCGTAAGCGCCTCCTTCGTCGCATCGGCGATGACGAACATGCGCGTCGACGCCGCCGCCACGATCTTTTCGCGCAAAAGCGCGCCGCCGCCGCCCTTGATCAGGCGAAGCCTCGAATCGAATTCGTCGGCGCCGTCGACGGTCAGATCGAGTTGCGGCGTCTCGTCGAGCGTCGACAGCGCGATCCCGAGGCTTTCCGCCTGCGCGCGGGTGCGCTCGGAGGTCGGCACGCACAGGACGTCGAACCCGTCCTTGACGCGGGCGCCGAGAAGGTCGACGAAATGCGCCGCCGTCGATCCGGTGCCGAGCCCGAGCCGCATGCCATGCGTCACGGAGTCGAGCGCCGCGCGCGCGGCGGCGCGCTTCATGGCCTCGGCGGAAAATGCGCTCATGCCGACATTCGCTTTTCTGCGCCGCCCGTCTATTTCGCCGACGGCGTGCAGACCACCGAGGTTTCGTTGAGGACGAAGCAGATCGACATCATGCCCGAGCGGATATCCACGCGGAACACGCCGCCCTCGCCGGTATGACGGGACGCGACCAGCGCATATTCGCTGAAGGCGCCGGCCCTTGCGCCTTCGCCCGGCGGGTAGCACAGCGTCACGCCGATCGCGGCGCCTTCCTTCAACCCATATTGGCAGGCGCCGACCTCGCCGTTGGACCGGTCCAGGCGAAAGACGCGATTGAGGTCGGTCTGTGGCGCGGCGAGAAACTCGTAATTGCCGCCCCCCGCCGCCGACGCCGGCGCGCCAAGCCCGGCCAGGAAAGGGCCTGCCAAGACAAGCGCGCCGACCGTCAAAGCCGCACGTCGACGCCTATGGAAATGGCGCGTTCCACGCATGTTTGCGCTCCCTGTCGCGAATCGGTGGACGCAGTTTACACGCAGAGCCTGCGCGAGGAGCGGGTAAAATTCGGCTCGTCGCCGGGCGCCGCTTGATCCGGAGCAGCGGCGCGGCTACGCCCTGACGCCATGACGAGCGCCCCATGACGATCCGCCCCATGTCGATCCGCCCCATGACGATCCGCCCGATGACGATCCGCCCCCCGGTTCTGGTTTTCGATCTCGACGGCACATTGGCCGACACCGCCCATGATCTCATCGGCGCGCTCAACGCGCTGCTCCTGCGCGAGGGGCTGACGCCGCTCGCGCTTGAGGCGGCCCGGCCGCTCGTCGGAGCCGGGGCGCGGGCGCTGATCGAGCGCGGCTTCGCCTCTCAGGGCGCGCCGCTCGATCTGGCGCGCACCGATGCGCTGGTGCGCGACTTTCTCGTTCATTACGAAGCGCATATCGCCGACGACAGCCGCCTCTTTCCCGGCGCGCTGGCGGCGCTCGACCGCTTCAAGGCGGCGGGGTTTCGCCTCGCCGTCTGCACCAATAAGCCGGAAGGCCTGGCGCGCCTGCTTTTGGAAAAGCTCGCGGCGGCGGACCGTTTCGCGGCGATTTGCGGGCGCGGCAGCTTTCCCATGCACAAGCCCGATCCGCGCACGCTGTGGCTGACGATCGAGGCGGCCGACGGCGATCTTCGGCGCGCCGTGATGGTCGGGGATTCGAAGACCGACATTGACACCGCCCGGGCCGCCGGAACCCCTTCGGTGGCGGTGGATTTCGGCTATACCGACACGCCGGTCGCGGCGTTTTCGCCCGATCGCGTCATCTCTCATTTCGACGAGCTGTGGGACGCGGTCGCGTCGCTGGATGCGGCGCTGTTCGCGCCGTCGCCCCAGTCGACATAAGATACGGCCGCCGGGGCGCCTTTATTCCAGCCGGCGCGCGCGTTTGGAGACAGGTCTACGCCATGGAGAAAATGCATTTCACCCGGATGGACCAGGGCACCGACGCGGATTTCGCGGTCCTCAAACAGGTTCACGAGCACACGCTCAACGAACTGCCGGACCGGCTCTTCGGACTGCTGCGCGATCTGAGCCGGGACACCGCCTATAACATCACCCGCTACGACCATTGTCTGCAATCGGCGACCCGCGCGCTGCGCGACGGCAAGGACGAGGAATATGTCGTCGTCGCGCTGCTGCACGATTCCTGCGAGACGCTCGGGCCCTTCAATCACGGCGAGGTGATCGCCGCGATCCTGAAGCCCTTCATCAGCCGCGACAATTATTTCATGCTGGCGCAGCACGGCCTCTTCCAGACCTATTTCTACGCCGCGCATCTGGGGCTCGACCCCAACGCCCGCGACAAGTTCAAATCCGACCCGGCCTATGAGCAAACGGTCGAGTTCTGCGCCAAATATGACGAAGTGTCGTTCGATCCGGCTTACAAGAACGAGCCGCTCTCGAGTTTCGAGCCGATGGTGCGCCGGGTCCTGGCGAAGGACTGGACCCCGCCGTGAGGCGAAGGGGGCAGGCACGCTCAGGTTCGAGCCTCGCCGCGGCGGAGGCGATCAGGGGTCCGAATCGAGATTAACGAGGCGCCATCTCGCCGCGTCATGGCCGCGCTTGTCGCGGCCATCCACGCGACGACGCGCTGCAAATCTGAAAATGTAAGCGCGACATGCCATCTCTGCGCGAAACATTTCGCGATGTCCCGGCGTGGATGGCCGGGACAAGCCCGGCCATGACGGCTGAAGGTGAGCCGAAAATTAACCAGGGTTCGGAGCCCTGCGGAGGCGATCTCCGATCTTGACGGAAGGCGCCGGCCTCTCCTACAGGGGAAGGATCGATCGCCAATAGCGACGGGCGGCTAGCTCAGCGGGAGAGCACTCCCTTCACACGGGAGGGGTCACAGGTTCAATCCCTGTGCCGCCCACCATCATCAGCGCATTGCAGACTCTCACCGGCAAATCACACGCCGCCCCTCACTTCGTCGCATAGCTGAACAGCATCGCATGCGGCAGGCCGCGCGGCGGCGGCGGGAAGGGGGCGGCGCGGCGCACCGCGGCGAGCGCGGCGGCGTCGAGATCGGGCGCGCCGCTCGCCTGCTGCACCGCCTGATGGGTGAGATTGCCCATCTCGTCGATGTAGAAAACGATCGCGCCCCTGCCGATCACGCTGCTCCCTCGCACGCGCGGCGGAATCCGCATGTGCGGCATGATGAGGCCGTAGAGGATCGTCAGATAGGTGGTCTTGGCGTGGCCGCCGCCGACCGGCGACGGCTTGCGCGGCGCGGCGAGCTTGTAGTCCGGTATCGGCGCGAGCGCCGCGAGCTGATCGGCGATCGAATTGGCTTCGCCTTTCTTCACCGGGCCCTTCTCATTGGGGTCGGGCTTCTCCTGCGGCGTCTTTTCCGGCGCGGCCTGTTCGATGATCTCGGCGTCGCTCTTGTCCTCGACCGGCTTCTCCTTGGCCTCTTCCGGCGCCTTGGCCTTTCCCGTTTCGTCCACGCCTTCCTTCATGCCCTGCGGCTTATCGTCCTGAGGCGTGACGTTATCCTTCTCAGGCTCGTTTTTCGGCGTCTTGAGGTTCTTTTCCTCCGGGGCGTTGACGTCGGACTTGGTCTTGCTTTCGGCCTCCGGGGCGTCGAAGGCCGGCTTTTCGTCCTCCGCCGGCGGCGGCGGCGGCTTTTTCTGCTGCTCTTGCTTCTCCGGCGGCTTCTCCGGCTCAGGGGGCGGCGGCTCCTCCTGCTTTGGCGCAGGCGCAGGCGGCGGCTCGTTGATCACCTCGACCGGGGTTTCCTCGGCGATCGGCGGCGCTTCGCGGGCGAGGCGCCAGTCCTGCCAGAGCAGGAACGCAAGCACGAAGATATGCGCCAGCAGGCCCAGCAGCAGAAATAGGAGAAAGCGCGGGCGTATGCCCGCCGCGCGGCGTCGCCGAAGGAATTCGACGGCCAAGTTCGCGCCGATCGCGCGTTGTCCGCTGCTGTCGTTCATTGCGATGGAAAGCCGAGCTCCAGCGCCGCCGCTGCTTGCATTATCAATCTGAAAGGGTGATCAGGCCGCGCCACGTCGGAAATTATAACCGCCTTTGGGCAAAAACGCGCCCCCGCAAAGCGATGAGCCTTTTGCCGCAGTTATCAAAGCGAAAAGACGTTAATATATATGATTCTTCTAATTTAAGCGGCGTACGAACGGGCAGGGGGATGTATGGAGCGCATTGGGCGCGTGTCGCGCCGGGGATTTCTCCTGGGCGCCGGCGCGGCGGCGATCGGGACCTCGGCCCTTGGCTATGGCCAGGGCGATGCGATGCGCCGGATCGCGCCCAACCGCGCGTCCGAGGCCTTCGATCCTGACGTCGAACTCGAGTTGATCTGCAAGCGTGACGAGACGTCGATCTTGACCGGCAGGCCCACGCGCGTGTGGCGCTATGCCGGCCACCTTGTCAAAGGTCCGGCAAATGCGCTGACCGCGAGCCCCGACGCTTATCTCGGCCCGCTGCTGCGTTTCTCCAAAGGGCAGAAGGTCCGCATCCGGCTGCGCAATGAATTGCCGGAAGAAACGATCACCCATTGGCACGGACTGCATGTGCCGATGCTGATGGACGGCCATCCGACCGCGGCGATCGATCCGGGCGAGACTTACGTCTATGAATTCGACATCCGCAATCGCGCCGGCATGTATTTCTACCATCCGCATACCCATGAAAAGACGGCGACGCAGGTCTATCGCGGCCTCGCCGGCGCGATCATCGTCGAGGATGAGGAGGAACGCGCACTGGCGCTGCCATCCGGCGCATTTGAAATTCCGCTCGTTATTCAGGATCGCTCGTTCGACGACGACAATCAGCTCGCCTATGGCGACGACATGCCTACGCGCATGTTCGGATTTTATGGCGACCGCGCGCTCGTCAACGGACGATGCAATCTAACGCTCGACGTGGCGAGCCGGCCCTACCGCCTGCGAATTCTCAACGGTTCGAACGCGCGCATCTACAAGCTGTGCTGGGACGATCGCACGCCGCTGACCGTGATCGGCGTTGACGGCGGACTGTTGGAGAAGGCCGAGACGCGCGCCTATGTGATGCTCGCGCCCGCCGAACGCGTCGATCTTATCGTCGATTTCACCGGCCGCCCGCAAGGATCAAAGCTGACCATGCTCAGCGGCGAATTCTACGGTCTTCTCCCGCCAATGGCGCAGCGCATGATGGGAAGCGATCTTGCGATGGGCGAAGCATTTCCCTTGTTTGTGGCGCGGGTGACGGAAACCTCAAGCGACTCGTGGAAAGCGCCGGAGAAGCTTTCGACGATCCGCCGCTTTCGCGAAGCGGACGTCGCCAATCTCGACAATCCGATCCCGATCGCGATCACCATGGCGCATATGGCGATGCTGCTGAACGGCCGCCCCTATGGTCACGACGACATCCAGCCATGCGAGCGCATCCCTGTCGACTCGACGCAGTTGATCGAGATTTTTTATGAGCGCGCCGGCATGGGCATGGGCATGGGCATGGGCATGGGTATGGGAATGGGCATGATGGGCGGCGGCGGCATGATGCGCGGTCGGATGGGCGGCATGGGCATGGGAAGAGGCATGGGAAGAGGCATGGGGATGATGGGCATGATGTCGATGGCCCATCCCATCCATCTACACGGCCAGCAATTCGAGATTGTCGAGCGCAGCTTCGCGGGCGACGAGGACGCCTATGCCACGATCGGCGAGGGCTTCATCGACAGCGGGCTAAAGGACACTGTGCTCGTCGCGCCGGGCGAGCGCCTGCGAATCGTCAAGCGGTTCGGCGATTTCAAGGGCCGCTTCATGTATCACTGCCACAATCTCGAACATGAGGATGCGGGCATGATGCGCGAGTTCTCGGTGGAATAGCTCGGCTTCGCGCGCTTGCGCGAGCGCTATCGATCAGGCGATCCATCTAAATCATTCCCGGCCGGCCTACGGCCGCCGGGAATGATTTGGCGGCGGATCAATGCTGCATGCCGCCCATGCCGCCCATCATGCCGCCCATCATGCCGCCCGTGCCGCCGCCGCCGGAATGCGACATGCCACCCATGCCGCCGCCCATCATCCCGCCCATGCCGCCGCCCATCATGTCGCCCATCGACATGCCGGCCTTCATGATTCCGGTCAGCGTCTCATTGGCGGTTTTTTTCTGCTCGTCGCTCAAACTTGTAAACAGCGACTCGATCGCAGCCTTCTGCGCACGCACGATTTCGAGATGGTCGGCCATATGGTTCTCCATCATCGAGAGCTTATTCAATACCGCCGGTTTGGAATTGTCCGCGCGCATATCGGCGGCGTCGCATTTTTGCTTGGCCTTTTGCGCCGTGGCGCGCCACGCGTCAGCGAAGGTGTTCCACGCGCCCGTTTGCGAGTCGGTAAGTTTCAACTCCGCTTTAAGATAGGCGAGGCGCCCGTCGACATGTTCGGCGAAGCCGCAGACCATTTGGTTCATCATCCCGCCGCCATGCGACATGCCGCTCATGCTGTCGCCGCCCTTGCCGTCGCCGCCCTTGCCGTCACCATGGCTCATGCCCGACATGCCGCCCATCATCCCGCCCATCATGCCGCCCATGCCGCCGCCGCTCTTGCCGCCGCCATGGTCCATGCCCGACATGCCTTTCATCTCGCCCTTCATCTCGCCCATGCCGCCGCGATGGCCTGCATGGCCTTCGTCGGCCTTGCCAGCTTCCGCCTTATGTTCTTCGGCCGCGCCGGATTCAGCCTTACCCGGGTCCGCCCATTGCGCCGGCGCGCCGGCGCCGCCGTGATCCATTTTACTGTGGTCCATGTCGCCATGTTCGGCGCCGCTCTGTTGCGCCTTCGCCACGGAGAGTCCGGCGGCAAGAAGCAAAGCGGCGGCGCTCGCCGCAAACAGTCTTCCGCGCGAGGATTGTTTTCGCGTCGTCATAGCGCCCTCCCTGGCGATGTTTGTCGCGAACACTCCCGCCGTCGCGGGCGCGACGGACATTTGCGAAGCTTCGCGCATATGGCGCGCCTAACCGATCATCAGGCGCCTCTGATCGTCTGCAACTTTGTCACAGATCGCGCCATTCGGCGATGGGCGAATCGTCACGCAATCGCCAACAGAAATCATGCGGCGCAAAAAGCGGCGGACGAACGCCCGCCGCTCGAGATTCGAGCCGCGTACGGAAAATGTTTGATGCGATCTCCTGCGGCGCCGCAGCGGCGCGCGCGCAAAATGCGACATTTTTTCTCGTCGCAATTTCTACAAGGATCATTGCGCCGTTTTGCCGCAGAGCTGTTTCGCAAGCGCAAAAAAATGCGCCGCCAACGAGGCGCGACGACGATCTTACGCCGCCTTCTTCTCGGCGATGTCGACAAGCGTGCGCAAAATTCGGCGCGTGCCCGCGAGACGCTGTTTCATGCTGTCGAATTCGCGAATGAACACCACGCGCATGTCAGGACGCACCTTGGCGCTTGTCCCCTGCTCCGCGATAAAGCGCACGAGCCCCGCTGGATTGGCGAATTTGTCCTCGCGGAAGGCGATGATGACGCCTTTCGGGCCGGCGTCGATCTTTTCGACATGCGCCCGCCGGCACAGCGCCTTGATCGCGACGATCTCCAACAGCTGCTCCACCTCTGGCGGAATCGGGCCGAAACGATCGATCATCTCGGCGGCGAAAGCCTCGATGTCCTGATCCGTTTCGAGCGTCGACAGCCGGCGATAGAGCTGCAGGCGCAGCGTAAGATCGGCGACATAATCCTCCGGTATCGTCACCGGCGCGCCGATCGCGATCGTCGGCGACCATACCTCCTCCTGCGGCTCCTCGACGCCGGCCTTCAGCAGCGTGATCGCGTCGGCGAGCATCTGCTGGTAAAGCTCGTAGCCCACCTCCTTGATGTGGCCGGACTGTTCTTCGCCGAGCAGATTGCCGGCGCCGCGAATGTCGAGATCGTGACTGGCGAGCTGGAAGCCGGCGCCGAGCGTGTCGAGCGACTGCAAGACGTCGAGGCGCTTTTGCGCCTGCGGCGTGATCGCGCGGTTGGCGGGCGTCGTGAACAGCGCGTATGCGCGCAATTTTGAGCGCCCGACGCGGCCGCGCAGCTGATAGAGCTGCGCAAGGCCAAACATATCGGCCCGCCACACGATCAGCGTGTTGGCGCGCGGAATGTCGAGGCCGGATTCGACGATGGTCGTCGACAGCAGAATGTCGAACTTGCCGTCGTAGAACGCCGCCATCTTGTCTTCGAGTTCGCTCGCGCTCATCTGCCCATGCGCGATGACGAATTTCGATTCAGGCGCATTTTCGCGCAGGAACGCCGCGGCTTCTTCGAGGTCCTCGATGCGCGGACAGACGAAGAAGGCCTGGCCGCCGCGATAGCGCTCGCGCAGCAAGGCTTCGCGGACGATCAGCGGATCGAAGGGCGAAACGAAGCTGCGCACCGCGAGCCTGTCGATCGGCGGCGTCGCGATGATCGACAATTCGCGCACGCCGGTCATGGCGAGCTGCAGCGTGCGCGGTATCGGCGTCGCCGACAGCGTCAGAACATGCACTTCGGCGCGCAGCTCCTTTAAGCGCTCCTTGTGGCCGACGCCGAAATGCTGCTCCTCGTCGATGACGACGAGTCCGAGATCCTTGAAGCTGACGGTCTTGCCGAGCACGGCATGGGTGCCGATCAAAATCTCGATGCGGCCCTCGGCGAGGTCCTTCTTCGTCTCGCGCGCCTCGGCGGCGCCGACCATGCGCGACAGCCGTCCGATGCGTACCGGCAGTCCGGCAAAGCGCTCGGTGAAGGTCTTGTAATGCTGACGCGCCAGCAGCGTGGTCGGCGCGACGACCGCCACCTGCCTGCCGTTGATCGCGGCGCAGAAGGCGGCGCGCAGCGCGACCTCGGTCTTGCCGAAGCCGACGTCGCCGCAAACCAGCCGGTCCATCGGACGGCCGGCGGCGAGGTCGTCGAGCGTCGCCTCGATGGCGGCGAGCTGATCCTCGGTTTCGTCATAGGGAAAGCGCGCGCAGAATTCGTCGTAGAGTCCCTCTGGCGGCACGAGCTTCGTCGCCTCGCGCAACTGCCGCTGCGCGGCGATTTCGATGAGCCCTTTCGCCATTTCGCGGATGCGATTCTTCATCCGCGACTTGCGCGTCTGCCAGCCGGCGCCCCCTAACCTGTCGAGCTGCGCCTCGGCGTCCTCGCCGCCGTAGCGCGTCAAAAGTTCGATGTTCTCGACGGGAAGATAAAGCTTGTCGCCGCCGGCATAGTGGAGTTCGAGACAGTCATGCGGCGCGCCGGCGGCGGAGATCGTCTCGAGGCCGATAAAACGGCCGATGCCGTGATCGACATGAACGACAAGATCGCCGGCGGAAAGCGCGGCGACCTCGCCAAGCAGATTTTCGTTCGGCTTGCGCGCGCGTCGGCGTCGCACGAAGCGATCGCCGAGAATGTCCTGCTCGCCGATGACCGCATAGGCGTCGGTCTCGAAGCCGCGTTCGAGCCCGAGAACGGCGACGGAAACCGTATGGGACAACGCCTGCGGCAGCGACGCGACGCGCGGCAAATCCGGCAGGCCATGTTCGGCGAGCACATGACCCAGCCGCTCGCAGGAGCCTTCCGACCAGCCGGCGACGATGATCTTCCTGCCCGCGTCGCGCAGCGCCTCGACATGGTCCGCGGCCGCCTGGAACACATTGACGTCGGGCGTATTGCGCTCGGGCGCGAAGTCGCGTCCAGGCCGCGCGCCGCAGTCGATCGCCCTTTCGCCCTCATGCGCGGCGAAGGGAGAGAACTGCGCCGCCGCCCGCGCCTGTAACGCGGCGCGCCATTCCTCGATCGACAGATAGAATTCGCGCGGCTCCAGCGGCTTGTAGTTCGACGCGGCCGGATCGAGATCATGCGCAAATTTGCGCGCGTCGTAATAGTCTTCGATCTGCTTGACGCGTTCCGTCGCCGCGTCGTCGACCAGCGGATCGAGCAGGATCGGCGAATCGCCGAGATAGTCGAAGAGCGTGTCCATCCGCTCGTAAAACAGCGGCAGCCAATGCTCCATGCCGGGAAAGCGCCGGCCCTCGCTGACCGCCTCATAAAGGGCGTCGCCGCGGGTCTGGCCGCCAAAACGCGCGGCGTAGGACTGGCGGAAACGGCGCATCGTCTCGCTTGTGAGGCGCAATTCGCTCATCGGCGTGAGATCGAGCGCGCGAAGCTGTCCCGTGGCGCGTTGCGTGTCGGGATCGAAGGAGCGGATCGATTCGAGCGTGTCGCCGAAGAAATCGAGACGGATCGGCGCCGGCAGTCCCGGCGGATAAAGATCGACGATGCCGCCGCGCTGCGCGTATTCGCCGGTCTCGCGCACCGTGCTGGCGCGCAGATAGCCGTTCGCCTCAAGCCAGAGCGCCAATTCGTCGAGCTTCACCACATTGCCCGGCGCGGCGGCGAAGCTTTCGGCCGCGACCAGTTTATGCGGCGGCACGCGTTGCAACAGACAGTCGATCGTGGTCGTCACGACGCGCGGTCGTTCGGCCGAGGATTTGGCGCGCGTCAAGCGCGACAGCGCGGTCATGCGCCGCGCGACGATCCCGGCGTGCGGCGACACGCGGTCATAGGGCTGACAGTCCCACCCCGGAATGTCGAGGATTTCGGCGTCGGGATGGGCAAAGCGCAGCGCGGCGCGAAAGGCCGACGACCGCGCGGCGTCACGCGCGACATGGACGAAGACGGCGGCCTGTCCTTCGGCCTCGCGCGCCAGCGCGCGCGCGAGATCGGCGCCGACGAAGGCGTCGAAGCCGTCCGGCGCATGGGCGAACATCAGCCGCTCGCCCGTAACGAGGCCGGCGCGCGCCGCGTCGAGCCCCGCCGCCGCCTTCTTGAGCTTTGTCGAAGCGACGCTCAATGGATGGGTCCGTCATGGCGGTGAAAGGCGATGATCTGCCGCAGCAGCGGCGTGTCATGCTTGGCGGGCGGCGCTTCGGTCCCCGACAGCCAGCGGTACACAGCGTCATCCGGCAGATCGAGCAGCGACTCGAGTTCGTCGAGCGCTTCGGCCGGAAGCGCCTCGACGCGCGCGTCCACGAAACGCCCCATCAGAATATCCATTTCGCGCAGGCCCCGGCGCCAGGCGCGCACCTTGATGCGCCGCCTGCGCATGTCGTCGTCCAACGTCGGTCTCCCTATATGGCGCGAGGCTTAATGCAGGCGCAAAGGAAAGGCAAAGGGCGCGCCAGCGACGGAAAGCGCCGAAAGGCGGCGCAGCGCCTTGGCGCCCGCGCTCAACCTGAGCGCGCGGGACGCCTGCAGGCGAACTTCCTTGACCTCAAGATGCGCCTGCGCTATCTGGCGCCTCTCGCGTCCTCGCACGCTCGCGGGGGAGTAGCTCAGTTGGTTAGAGCGCCGGCCTGTCACGCCGGAGGTCGCGGGTTCAAGTCCCGTCTCTCTCGCCATTTTCAGTGAATGCATGCTGCGACGCCCGGTCGAGCGCGCCCGAACCAATCCGGAATACGCTAGCCGACCTCAATCTCGCTTTCGACGATGTGATTGAGCGGCGTTCCTTCCGCGGTCAGCGCCATGCGCAGCTTCAGTCGGCCGCCCGCGACCTTGTGCTCGCGCACGATGCGCTCGATCTCGCGCTGCGAGGTCACGCCCACCTCCTTGAGAAATTTGCGCACGGCCATGTTGAAAGAATCTTCGTCCATCGCCCGACTCCCTTCTCGCAGCTAGGTAGCGCAGTTTCCACTAGCGTCATCAAGGCGCTTCGATCAGCGCGGCCCAGACATCGTCCGGCGCCCAAATACGTTCAAGATCGGCGCGCGCAATCGCCTCATCCACGCCGAGCGCGTCGCGGCGGTAGCGGTAGAGCAGCGCCGACACGCGATAATTCGAGATGCAATGGACGTGAGTCTCAACGTCTCCAGTTTCCGTCATCGCGGCGGCAAACGCTTGGTAATCAGCCTCGGTCGGATGCTGAAAGTCGATCGGGATGTGGAGATAGATCATGCCAAGCGCGCCGACCGTCGCGGCTTCGTTCGGCAACGCCCGCTCATGGCTGGAGAGACCGAGATTGATCACATAGCGCGCGCCGAGCGCGGCGATTTCCGCAAGCTCGCTTTCGCTTGGCTGGCCGGACGTCGTGAGGCGAGGGTCGATCCTCAGCCAATGATCGATATGAATCGGATCGTCCGGCATAGGGTTCACGTGAACAGCCGTCGCCTACCCCGCCTTCGCCACTTCGCGCTGCGCAAAGCCCAGCCGAATGTTCAGCTCGTGCAGCAATTGCTCCGCCGCCACCGGAATATTGGTGCCGGGCGGGAAGATCGCCGCCGCGCCGGAATCATACAAGGCCTGGAAATCGTCAGGCGGAATGACGCCGCCGACGACCATCATGATGTCGCCGCGGCCGGCGCGCTTTAAGGCGTCGCGCAGTTCCGGCGTCAGCGTCAGATGGCCGGCGGTCATCGTCGAGACGCCGACGATGTGAACGTCGGCTTCCTTCGCCTTCTGCGCCACTTCGTCGGGCGTCGCGAAGAGATCGCCGATCACCACGTCGAAGCCCATGTCGGCGAAGGCGGAGGCGATGACCTTCTGGCCGCGATCATGGCCGTCCTGGCCCATCTTGGCGACGAGAATGCGCGGCTGGCGCCCGGTGTTATCCTTAAAGTCGCGAGTCATGCCGATCACCCGGCCGAGCTGCGCGCTCTCCTTGCCGGCTTCCTTCGCATAGACGCCGGAGATGACATTGGCTTTCGGCTTATGGCGCGAGAAGATTTTTTCAAGCGCGGAAGAGATTTCGCCGACGCTGGCCTTCGCCCGCGCCGCCTTGACGGCGAGGTCGAGAAGATTAGCGCCGGAGGTCGCGCCTTCGGTCAGCGCGTCGAGCGCTGCTTGCGTCTTCGCCTCGTCGCGTTCGGCGCGCAGCCGCGCGAGCTTGTCGAGTTGCGCCGCCCGCACGGCGGCGTTGTCGACCTTGAGCACATTGGGCTTGGTGTCGTTTTCAGGCTGATATTTGTTCACGCCGACGACGATCTGGGTTCCGGCGTCGATGCGCGCCTGCGTCTTCGCGGCCGCCTCTTCGATGCGCTGCTTGGGCAGGCCCGCCGCGATCGCCTTGGCCATGCCGCCGAGCGTCTCGATCTCCTCGATATGCTTCCAGGCCCCCTTGGCGAGTTCCGCGGTCAGGCGCTCAACATAATAGGAGCCGCCCCAGGGATCGATAATGCGCGTCGTGCCGCTCTCCTCCTGCAGCACGATCTGCGTGTTGCGGGCGATGCGCGCCGAGAAATCGGTTGGCAAAGCGAGCGCCTCGTCGAGCGCATTGGTGTGCAGCGACTGCGTATGTCCCTGCGTCGCGGCCATCGCCTCGACGCAGGTGCGGATGGCGTTGACGTAAACGTCCTGCGCCGTCAGCGACCAGCCGGAAGTCTGGCAATGGGTGCGCAGCGTCAGGCTCTTCTCGGACTTGGCGCCGAGATCCTTCATCAGCCGCGCCCAGAGCAGGCGCGCGGCGCGCAGCTTGGCGACCTCCATGAAGAAATTCATGCCGATGGCGAAGAAGAAGGAAAGACGCGGCGCGAAACCGTCGATGTCGAGGCCGGCCGCGACGCCGGCGCGCACATATTCGACGCCGTCGGCGAGCGTGTAGCCCAATTCGAGATCGGCCGAGGCGCCGGCCTCCTGCATGTGATAGCCGGAGATCGAAATCGAGTTGAACTTCGGCATATGTTTCGATGTATACGCAAAAATATCCGACACGATGCGCATCGACGGCTCTGGCGGATAGATATAGGTGTTGCGCACCATGAATTCTTTGAGGATGTCGTTCTGGATCGTGCCGGTGAGCTTTTCGGCCGAGACGCCCTGCTCTTCCGCCGCGACGATGAAGAGCGCGAGAACCGGCAGCACCGCGCCGTTCATGGTCATCGACACCGACATCTGATCGAGCGGAATGCCGTCGAACAGCGTGCGCATGTCGTAGATCGAGTCGATCGCGACGCCCGCCATGCCGACATCGCCCATCACCCGCGGATGGTCTGAATCATATCCGCGATGGGTGGCGAGATCGAAGGCTACCGAGAGGCCCTTCTGGCCGGCGGCGAGATTGCGCCGATAGAAGGCGTTCGAATCCTCGGCGGTGGAGAAGCCGGCATATTGGCGGATCGTCCAGGGCTGGGCGACATACATCGTCGGATAGGGTCCGCGCACATAGGGCGCGACGCCGGGATAGCCGTCGACGAAGGAAAGGCCCTCGATATCCGCCGGCCCGTAGGCGTTCTTCACCTCGATTCCTTCCGGCGTCAGCCAGCGGCGGGCCTCCGCCTCCTGCTCGGGCGCGACGGGCGCGAAGGGAATCTTGGTGAAATCGGGGATCGCGGACATTTTTTCCTCAAATCTTACCGACCATGGTCATAAACTAGAGGCGGCAGGGGCGCAAAGCCGCGCTAGAATTTCTGCATGAGCCCTTCGAACTCGGGTTAATTTCAGCTCACTTTCACGTCATGCCCGGCCTTGTGCCGGGCATCCACGCCGGGACATCGCGAAACGCGTCGCGCGAACACGGTGTGTTCGGCTCATGTTCTCACATTTGCCGCGTGTCGTCGCGTGGATGGCCGCGACAAGCGCGGCCATGACGCGGTGAGGTGACGCGGTGTTAATCAGCCCTGTTGGTCGCTCGCCGCCCCCTTGCCTCGATCGCGGCGGGCGCGTCACAATCGCTTTCTCGTCTTCTTCTCAAACCAACCTTAGGAAATCGACATGCGCCTTTCCTTAAGCCTGCTTCTGATCGCCCTCTGCTCCTTCGCCGCGCCGGCGCTGGCGCTGCCGGGAAACCAGATTCCCGACGAGGTGAAGGAAAAATGCAAGGCGGACTATGCGAAGCTGTGCAGCGGCGTGATGCCGGGCGGCGGGCGCATCCTCGCCTGTTTCCAGGCGCATAAGGACGAAGTCTCGCCGGACTGCCGCGACGCGCTCTCCAGGGTAAAGAACTGAACGGTAGGATCGTCCGCGCGCTCAGCTATCCATTCCGTCCGACCCTTTGGAGGGAAATCGCGCCGAGGCGTAGCGGATGGTGAGCACCGCGAGCGCAAGAACGAGCGTCGCGCCGGCGAGGATCAATATGCCGACGTCGGGAACCGACTCCGTCTGCACATAGCCGATCATATGGCGGGTGAGCGCGGTGATGCCGACATAGAGGAGGAAGCGCACCGGCATGTGGTTGGTGCGGAAATAAATGCCGACCATCGAGCCGATTTCGAGATAGATGAAGAGCAGCAACAGATCTTCGATCGTTGCGTGACCCTTCGTCGTCATTTCGAGAAAGGCTTTCGCCGCCGACCAGACCGTCGCGCCGCCGATGGCGAACAGTCCAAGAAGGTGAAAGATTTCGGTGAGCAGATAGCCGATCGGATCGATGCGATCGAGCATGCGACGCACCATCGGGTGTTCCTTCCTGTCCATTTCTTTCATCGAATGCCTGCGAAGTTTGCACAGCGCCCGGCGCGTCGGAGGCGGCGGCGCGAAACTCGCGCATGGCGACGCCAGGCGCAAACGACATTGTCACCAAAATTCCTTTGCGCCTATCCGCCAGGCTGTTCGCCCAGCCGCCGCGCCCAGTTTTCCACTTTGCCCGTTTCGATCCGACGGCGCGCAAGGTCGCGCCAGTTTGGCGCAAGCTCAGGCAGCGCGGCCATCTCGACGAGTTCGTCGAAGGCGCGCACACGCGCATAGAGCAGGGCGAAAAGCCGGGCGAGCGGCCAATCCGGCTGCGGCCGCTCGATCAATCTCAGCGAGTCGCCGGGCCGCGCCGCGCCCGTTTCGAGAACGCGATAATACCAGCCGCAGCGCCCGCTTTCCTGCGTGCGCCGCGCCATGTCGCGCCGGCCGAAGCGGAAATTGAGGGTCAGGCAGGGCTGGCGCCCCTGACTGACCTGCAGGCGCGCGTCGCCGAGCGAAAAGACGTCGCCGACGCAGACCGACTCTTCCGTAAGCCCGAGCGTCGAGACGTTCTCGCCAAAGGCCGGCGCATCGAATTCATGCGCAAGATCGGGTGCCGCGGCGCGCCAGGCGTCGTAATGCTCGCGCGGATAATGGTGCAGCGCTTTCTCGACGCCGCCGTGATGACGCCGGTCCGCCTGTCGATCGCCGACAAGCCCCTCCGCCGCGATGCGCCACGGCGGCGCCAGCGGCGTCTTGCCGATCGCGCTCCTGCGGCCCGGCGCAATTTCGCGCGGACGGCCCGCGTAGAGCGTGTCGATAGGGAATTCAACCATCGCGATTCATCCTGCGCGTCAGCAGTCGCGCAGACGCTATCTCTGGATGGATTTGAGATAGGCGAGCAGCGCTTCGATCTGCGCGACGCTCAAGCGGAATTGCGGCATCTCCAACCCCTCATGGCCGACGACGATGCCCTCGGCGAGCGCCTCTTCGAGATTGCTCAACGGATATTTGCGCGCGAGCAGTCGAAACGGCGGCGACTTGGGATTGGCGCTGTCGCCCTTGGCGCCGACCGCGTGGCAGCGGCCGCAATTTTGTTGGGCGATCGCCCGGCCGCGGTTCAGCAATGACGCTTCAGGCGACTTCGCGCGAGCGACATCGACGGCGAACAAAAGGCAAGATGCAACCGCCAGAGGCGCGAATCGGCGCATGAGCGAATTTAGCCCCCTGCCCCGCCCCTTGTCGCCGCGCTTTATTGGCGCACCACGAGCACCGAACATCTGGCGTGGCGCACGATGGTCTTGGCGTTGGAGCCCAAAAGATAGGTCGCCATCGTCGGTCGATGCGAACCGACCACGATCAGGTCCGCGCCCCATTCCTCGGATTCGGCGAGCACTTCCGGATAGACCGCGCCAAAGCGCACGATGGAGGATACGAGTTCCGCCGGATAGGCGATCTTGCCGCGCAGGACCGCAAGGTCCTTTTCGGTCGCCTCGCGCATTTCCTCGTCGAAATTCGGCGGGATATAGTCGATGAAGGCCACCGGAACGAGCGGCTGGACATTGACGAGCCGAAGCTGCGCGCCCGGCTCGACCTTAGCGAGCGCCACCGCCGCCTCAAGCGCGGGCTGCGTCACATCGGCCTCGCTGATATCCACCGCCACCAGAATTTTCTTATACATCCCCGCCTCCCGATGCGCGCGGCGTTAACGCCGACTGAACTCCTTCATAGCGCGGCTGGCGCCGCCGAGCCACAGCGACCCGTCGTCGCGAAAAAATCAATCCAAGATCCGCGAACCCATCGCTCGGATGTTATTCTTTCCATCTGAATCCCTCGGTTGTCCTATTTAACGCGCGGCTCGCGCATGACCTGGAAATTCCGCCTTAAAATGATCGGGGACGTTCGAATCATGGCGGCGAGCTGGGCGGCCGCGCGCTTCTGCGACAAAAGGCCGACTGGCGGAAACCAGGCGCGTCCTGGTTAATGGCGAGAACCTCCAGACACGCTTTCCTCCGCACTCGCCGGCCTCTTACGAAGGAGGCCGGCTCCTGTTTGACGTGAATATTCGATGCCGCCTCGGTCGCTCGCGGTCGCCGTCAAGAGATCCTTGACGACTGCCTGATCGCGCACCCCAACTCCCGCTGACCCTCGCTTCGAAGCGCGTGCTTGCGGCCGAATCTGCTGGGCGGGATCGAATGCGCGGCGACCAGTTTGGCGACCGCCCGTCGCGCCCTCCGCGCCGCTTCCTCGCGCGCAGTTTCGGGGCTGGAGACGTCAGTCTCGTCAATTGGCTCGGTCATTGGTCTGGCCTCCTTCGCCCCGAGCTTATCCAACGCCGGGCAAATCGCGGCCGTGGCAACTTGTCCCACGCGCATCGGCGCGCCGGCGGCCGCCGGCCGTGCGGCATGAAGGCCACGAGAGGCGTTCCTCCCCGCAGGACTGGCCTGTCCTTCTCTCGCAGGCGGGCGCTTTTTGAAGCGGGAGCTGGTGCTGCAAGAGAGGATTGAACTTGGACTTGCTCTTGCTGAACCCGCTTGAATAACAGAGCATTAGATGCGGCGATGGTTGTGGTTTGTATAGGTTTTTTGGACCGATGGCAACGGGGCTTTCCGTGCCATCATGCGCGAAGAACGTCGATTCGCCGGGGGCAGCCATGCGAGACAATCCCGCATACATCAAGTTTGGTCACATCTTCGACAAGGACAAAACCGGGGCCCTATTCATTGTTCTGGACGAATGGATCGGCAAGGACGGATGGCGAAATCCCACCTTGAGCATTGACCTTCAAACCGAAGCTGAGGTTGATCAGGCATGCGACGAACTCCGCCAAGATTTGGAACTGGCGAGACGGGAAGCGAAAAAGGCGATTAGACGGCGCGATGCTGGCAGGGCAAAGCAGAGCACAGATTAGACGCCCTCGAAAAAACAACAGACTTCCTATCCCAGGTGTTGAGGGATTAAGTAGCAGCCTCAAGTCTAGCTAGAAGGTTCATGACAGCACGGGCCGTCCAGAGCTTACCGCGCGCCGTGACAACGCCCTGAACGTTGAGCGCGTTGGCGATGGCGTTTGCGGAATTGATGCCGCTCGCACGAATGCTCGCGATCATAGGTGCGATGGTTGCTGCGAACTTGTCTGCGTTGGCGTGGACCTTGGCGATGGCTTCCTTGTTGCCCTTGCCTGCAAGCGCCGTTGCGCCGTTGGGGTTGCCCAGCTTAGTGCCGCGCGCCTTGGCCGCTGCGAGCGCCGCCTTCGTTCGGTCCGATATGGCCTTGCGCTCTTGTTCGGCGACAAGGGCCATTACGCCCCACATGAATTGATTGGCTCCCGGAAGGTCGCACGCTTCGAAGGGAACAACAGCGTCGGAGCGCGTGAGGCCCATAAGGAAATGCGCATCGCGGCTAAGGCGGTCCAATTTCGCTATGAGCACGGTCGCACGGCATGCCCGCGCGTGGGCAATTGTTTCGGCGAGTTTGGGGCGGTCATTTCGTTTGCCGCTCTCGACTTCAACGAACTCCGCAACCACTTCGGCCCCCGATTTACCAACAAGATATTGGCGGCACGCTTCGCGCTGCGCTTCTAGGCCAAGACCAGAACGGCCTTGCTTATCTGTGCTCACGCGAAGGTAGATCACGAAACGGGACGCCTTTGGGGGCGGGACGCTTAGGCCAAGGTCGGGGGACAGTGCGGCCATTGGGATTGCCTTCGTCGCTGGGGGCCAGCGTTTGCAAAAACGCCTAATGAACGTTTGGCAGTTTTACAAGCTAGGTTGTCCCGTTGTCAAGAGGCGAAGGCATGCCTAGCGGCAGCGGCAAGTCGGACGGCCCGAGTGCGGGCAGCGTTGAGGGATGCACGCCCCGGCATGGCTGCTTTGGTTCGGGGGAACGACCACACCCCCTCATTCCTTTTGGCGCGAGCAATCCCGGCGATGGCTTAGGGGCCGGGCGGCATGGGGGGACTCAGCCGCAGAGAAAACTGGTGAGGGGGCCTCCCAAAAATCTTCGCTAGAATTTAGAGGACTGTCCCTCAAAAATAAGCCTTCGGTTATTGGCAAGGATCATTCTATCTTCAACAACAACTCCGTCCCGCTAAGTGGTCCCATTGGGGCTGCGGCTCATAGTTAATCTTCCCTCAGTCAGCTTAGAGTGGCTTCCTGGCCAAGTCGCAACATCGCCAGATTGATTTACCTCAGAGGGACGCCTGGGGTGTTCTATGCCCTCAATTAGATATGTCCTTGATCTAACTCAGAGCTTCACGCCTGGGGGCCTATAGTCCCCCAATTAGATTACCCCTTGATTTTGCTTGAGGTTATTGCCTCTAGCTAGTGGAGTTGTTGTCGTGGCTAGACTAATCTAGCGAAGGCATGCCTAGCGGCAGCGTGGCTAGACTAATCTAGAGAGATGCGCATGTGCTCGCACAGGCTGCGATGGGGTGTTCTTTCAATAGAGAAGGCCGCTGATGCGTTCTAAGCGGTAAAGAGCTGTAGGCGGCTCTCAGGGCTAAAACTCACCAGCGACCTTCCTGGGGGCGTCTAGGGCTGGGCCAGTGGTTCGCGTCGCTTTACAGCGGCTGGAAACTCTCGCTTTCGTTGCGGCCTAACAACCAAATTCTCGCGGCGAAGATTGGTCGGTTTCCCGTCCACATAATCGACCGTGTGTCCGTGTTTGGGAAGCACACCAAGGATCACCCATGCAACAGGCGTTGCGCCGCTCCCGTAAATGCTCGTAAGCTCTCGCGCGGTGTGTCGTTTGTCCTTGCTGTTAAAGCGGACCGTCTGCTTTTCACCCGACTTATCGAGGGACCAGGACGGCGTCACTCCAATGTGCATAAGGCGGTCGTAATCGTTGGCGTAAATCTCCGCCGTCGCGCCTTTCGAGGTCGGCACAAGCGCAATCTCTCGACATCCCTCCCATTCGAACTTGGGCGTTGTGTCGCGCTTACACATGCTGACGGCCCCGCCATACGAGGAAGCGCGCATCGGCGAGTGCTTCCCGCGCGTTCGGCTGTCTGAATATCCAGTCTAGATACAACTCATAGGAACCAACGTAGCCGTGCCAGCTTCTAGGCGACGTTCGCTTTAGCCGAAGCCACTTGGGCCCGACGCGGCGCGGCGAGCGAAAGACATGGCTCAAATAGAAGCGGTTGTTTTCGATCCATCCGAACATGTGTTGTTTCCTTCTCTCATTGTCGCCGCCTTAAGGTTCACTCTCATTGCTGGCAGCGCCAGCGTTGGCCGGGCGCATGGCGACGAACGAAGGCGCTGGCGAAGCGCCCTCGACTGCTTCCGGCGTGAGCTTGCATATCTCGCGATAGAGGGACGCAACGGGGATGCTGCCATAAGCGCGCCCCTGCGATGCTGGCGCGTGGCCTGTGATGGCGTCCGCATATTGTTCGTCAATCTCGGCGTTGCGGCACAGGGTCTTAAAGCGGTGTCGCCAAGCGTGGTTAGGACCGACGCCCGTATCGTCAACGCCGACTGTCTTGCGGACCCATTGCGACAGGTTTCCGGGGGATGTCCCGATCATTGTTGAAAAAGGAGGAGCGGCGTTGCTCGCCTTGAGCCGTTAGGCTCG
>VGDY01000033.1 GCA_016869555.1 Alphaproteobacteria bacterium
AATGCGATGACCCATCTCCGCCAAAGCGGCCAGCGTGTTCTGGGACGTCGTCGACTTGCCGATGCCCCCTTTGCCATAAAATGCGATTTGCCGTAGTGACGACATGTTTCTCTCCTGTTGAGCCCTTCGACGCCTGCCCAGAGATGTGCTGGGCAGTTTCTCTGCATCAGAAACCGGTCGCGGGTTACGGGAAGGAACACATCGCTCGGCGAAACGTCGGCGTGCGCTCAGCCCTCACTCGCGACCGACATGTAGCAACCGCCATGCCATTGCTGCATTTGCTTGCAAATGATTGTTTTATATAGATTTGATCAAGAGCTGAGCGCATCTGGATCGGCTGTGTGTGTGAGGGAAGCCGACAGTCGCGACATTTGTTCCGAACAAAACATCGCACGCCGCTCTTTGGTCCGCGATACGTGGAACGGAGCTTGCTTCAAGTCTTCTGCAGGCATTTGGCGGAGCATCTTCGAAAGGAGCAGGCATGCAGATTGGCGTCGAAACCGCGAAGGCAGTCGATCAGCGGCGAGTGTTCGTTCTCGACGAGGATGAGATTGTGCGCGCCGCGCTTCAGTTCATGCTGCATGACGAGATCGAAACCCATGAAATCGCGAGCCTCGAAGAAGCATATGACAAAGGCGTCGGCTGGCTGAAGCCGGACGTCGTTCTGCTCGGCGCTTCCTTTCTGAAAAGCAACGGCGTCTCCGTACTTAAGGAAGTTGCGGAGCGTTTTGGCGGCGTGCGGGTATTGATCGTCTGCGATAAGGCCGATGAGGCGCTCGCGGTCGACGCCATGAAGCATGGCGCTCATGGAACTCTGGTGAAACCCCTGACGATCGAAAATGTGAGGCAAAAGGTTGATACCGTCCTCGGGCGCGGCGGCGCGAAGCCGCTCGTGCAATTGGGGCTGCTTTAGTCAACATGCGCCGACTTTCAGTCGGCGCCACGATGGAGCGATGGCATTACCCCGCAGCTGGCCCGGTGGATGACGCTACAAGGCTTTAGGACGAGAGCCGTGAACTCGGTTGGCGCCGACGGCCTTACGCCTCTGCTTCGGGCGGCGGCCGAAGCCAATGTCCAGATGTTGCACGAGATCATCGCCGAGGGCGGCGATACCAGCGCCACGACGCGCGACGGCAACAACGCAGTGTGGATGGCGTGCAAGCGGGATGGAGTTGAGGCGATCGAGTTGCTCTCCGCCGCCGGGGCAGATGTTCACCATCGCAATCCTGATGGCTCGACGGCGCTGATCTACGGGGCTTCCGCTGGAAAGACGGAGGTTGTGGCGCTCCTGCTCGCACTCGGCGCAGATCCCACTCAGGAGAACGTCGACGGCTTTTCGGCGCTCGACCTCGCGGCGAACGTCGAATGCCTGCAATTGTTGCGCGCCGCGTCGCGCGAGCGCCGCGATCGACTCAAAGTTGAAGGAACAGTCGAAACATGACCACGATCGACGAGATCATCGAAAACTTCTCCCTGCTCGACGATTGGGAGGACCGCTACCGCTACGTCATCGAACTTGGCAAAATGCTCGAGCCGCTTCCCGACGCGCTGAAGAATGATCAGAACAAGGTCCCAGGATGCGCCAGCCAGGTCTGGCTGGCCACGACAATTTCCTACGCGAATGGCGGTGAACCGGCGCTTATGATCCGCGGCGACAGCGACGCGCATATCGTGCGTGGCCTCGTTGCAATCTTGTTGGCGCTCTGCTCCGGCAAGACTGGCGCAGAAATCCTGAAGGCCGATCCAGTAGCGTTGTTCGAACGTCTCGGCTTAGGCGAACATCTGACGCCGCAACGCTCCAACGGCTTCAAGTCGATGGTCGGGCGCATCCACGCGGAGGCGCGCCAGCTGCTCGCAACCTCCAGCGCGGTGGCTTGAACAGTCAAATCCCTCAGCGCGACAAGATCATCACCAGGCGATCGACGCGCTTGCCGGCCTTAAGATGCGACGCGTAAATTTCATCGACGTCCTCTGGCGTCGTCGGCCGATACCAGACGCCCTCC
The DNA here is from genome assembly GCA_016869555.1 of Alphaproteobacteria bacterium. Lineage (GTDB taxonomy): Bacteria > Pseudomonadota > Alphaproteobacteria > Rhizobiales > Beijerinckiaceae > Methylocystis. The sequence goes on from VGDY01000033.1 coordinate 2,004, forward strand.
GGATAAACCACCATCAATGGCCCCGCCGAGCAAAAGCCCATACACCCCGCCGCGGTGAAGCCGATCTCGCCGCCGCCGTCGGCTTCGACCAGCTTGCCCAGTCGATCCCAAAGCGGCTGCGCGCCAGCGGCGCCGCAGCTGCCTCGCGGATGGTTCGGCGGCCGCTGCGTGAAACAAGCAAAGACATGCCGCTTGTAGAGTTGAGGCAGCTCGAATTCTTCATCAGGCGTCTCCGACATACTGCACCGAACCTTTGTGAGGATTATGACGCGGCGCTGTTCGGGAAAAGCGCTTCGTAGCGAAAACGCTCAAACGTGACGCCGCGGCCTTTGGACATGGAATGATTGCAAATTTCAGTCCAGCCTCATTCAAACTGTCTGGCGCCTTACTTGCTATTTTACTGCAGACGTCGACAGGGGGCCCCCCATGCAGGATGCGCATATGGAACCACAAATCGACACGACGCAGCTTTCCGAGCCGAACGGCCGCGTCAGCCGCGCCGACTCCTCGCCGGAGGCGCAAGCGCTCTATGAAGAAGTGGTCGCGGCGCTGAAGACCGTGTTCGACCCGGAAATTCCGGTGAACATATACGATCTCGGACTGATTTACCGTATCGACGTGATTGATCGACGCGACATCGATATCGACATGACTCTGACAGCTCCGGGTTGCCCGGTCGCCGGCGAAATGGTCGGAATGACGAAGAAAGCAGTCGATGCGGTCGACGGCGTCGCCAGCGTCAAAATCAATCTCGTGTTCGAACCGCCGTGGCACCAAAGCATGATGACCGACGAAGCGAAACTTGAATTGGGATTCTTCGACTCTTGAGCCAAGCGTGGCTCTCGCCAGCGGAAGCTTAAATCGTGCATATAACAAATACAGGCATGATATTCGCAACGGCGCACGCAGCGTGAGACGACTCCGTCATCTCTCTTAGAGAACTTCCGCCATTTGCCTGCACATCGAGGGCGCCATGATCGAACTCACCTCCGGAGACGGACATATCTTTTCGGCCTATCGCGCCGAACCCGCTGACGCGCCGAAGGGCGCCGTCGTTGTGTTGCCGGACGTCTACGGCGTAACCCCACATCTGCAAAAGGAAGTCGACGACTTCGCGGCTCAGGGCTATGTCGCGATCGCGCCGGCGATCGTCGCTCAGGACGCAGAGAGCAACGGTTCTTCCGTCTCCACCGCTTTGCAGGAGATCCAGGCGGCCGTCGACGCCGTGAAGAACGTCGGCAGGGTGGCGATTGTTGGCTATGACTGGGGCGGCTACCTCGCCTATGTCTCGGCCAATAGCCTCAACGACCTCGCCTGCGCGATCAGCTATTATCCGGCCGGAATATCAGAAGAACGTTGGGTGAAGCGGAAAATTCCGACACTGCTGCACTTTCCCGAGAATGACCCGTCAATGCCGATAGATGAAATCATCCAATTTCGCGCCCAGCGTCCCGACGTAAGCGCGTTTTCCTATCCAGACGCTCGCAACGGCTTCAATTTCGACGCCGCCGACAGCTTCAACGAAGGCGCCGCGCATTCGGCGCGCGAGCGCACTTTGTTTTGGATTTCGCAATATGTCGAAGGCCAGAAGCCCATCGCCCTGAAGAACGCCGGCTCCTATGCGCAGGCCAAGACTGAAAAGAAAAAGAAGAAGAGCGGCGGCGATGACATGGGTCCGCCCGACGCCTAAGGGCGCCTTTCGCCGCGAAGCGCTTTGGCGCCCGCGGCGCCCCCGCCGGACTTCGATTGCGGACGATCTCTCCATCGCAACGGCGGAGGAAACGAGAGAATTTTCAAATCGGTCTGATTAGGTCAGATTGATCAATCCCGTCGCGCCAGTGAGCGCAGATAGCCCTGCATGTCGTCGCCAAGCTCCATGTCGACAGCCGGCGCAATCTTGAGCAAAAGATTGGCGATGAAGGGCTCGTCGTTGCGCGGTTCGCTCAACACCTCGCGCCGCACCGGCACATTGTCCTCGATGTGATGCAGGAAAGCGACGCCCTTCTCCAACACTTCCGTCCAGCGCTCGCGATGCCACTTCGCCAGCGGATACATGATCTCGCGCACGAAATTCGACTTGCGCGCCTTTTCCAAGAAGCGCAGCCCCGCGTTCCAATTTTCCTTGGCGCGCAATGGCGGCGGCGGCACGTCCGCGAGAAGCATCTTTTTTCCGGCCTGCCCAACAAAATCGTCTAGCGTCACCGGGGCGTCGATCTGTCCACGAAAATTCCATAAAGCGTTGGAGCCCGGAAACTCCTTACCGAGCTTTTCGGTCAAGGCGCTCTCAACCTTGTCCACGGCGGCTTTATCGCCCTTCAACGCGGCGGCCATACAGAAGGCGAAAATGGCGTCATTGCCAACGGCGATCACCGCGTCACTCTTCAACTGCCTTTCGTCGAGTTTCGGCGTCACTCCATCTGCAGGAATCGCCGCCTCGCCGGTGCGCTGAGCCATGATAAACGCAGTAATCTCCAGCCAAGGCATGAAATTGGCGACGAACGCATCGGGATCGACATAGACGATCGCCAGATTCATTGGCTTCTTGCGCGCCTGCAATTCCGTCATATCGGTCATTCTTACATCCTCTCGCACATCGCGACGCGCATTTCCGTCATGCATCAATCTGAAGTGATCATGACCTCGGGAGCGCCATCCGGCTCTGCGAGACCCAACCCATCTTCCTCGGCGAGTTGCACGCCAGTGACGCAGACGTCGCCGTCGTCGATGACGATCTGAATTGATTTCAACTTCTTACCCTGGCAGGGACCAATGAAGCAGTGTCCCCTGTCCAGATCAAACTGCGCCTGATGATGGCCGCAGGTGAGAAAATTCCCTTCTTCGTCGAGAAAATGACCCACCTCCGTGTCGAGACGCTCGCCCTTGTGCGGACAGGCGTTCTCGAATCCATAGAAATTGTTGCCCTTGCGCGTGATCAGGATCGGCCAGGGCTTAGGCTCGCCGGACTCTTCAATTCGCATTAGCATGAAGCCGGAGGCGTCGCCGTCCTCGATCTCGCCGGTCTGGCAAATTGCAAAGAGCTCGTTCATCGACCGCCCTCCTCGTTTGGCGCGCGCATTGCAAAACCCTGTCGTCTAAGCAACGTCACGTCCAGCCCGTGCAATTGACGAGCCACACGTTGCGCAAGCGGGGATGAATATCAGAGCTTGTCCAAAATAGTTTGAGTCCCCAGAGTCCTCCTTGGAAGGAGCAACGATCATGAGCGTCATCGAACATGACTTTGGTAAGGAGAACCGTCTGGCGGAGCGGCGCTTCGGTAAATTGCTGGAACTCGACGCGTTGCATGAAGCGAACATCCGCGCCAATCCGCTGCCCTATCTCGAACGCGCCAGCGAGCGCATCTTCCGCTTGCATGCCGCGATGTTCGAGGCGATTCAGGCCGCCAAGGAGCCTGCGCCCGCAACCTCTCCAGGCGTGAATCAGGTCCTCGTCGACAAAGCGGAATATCTGGGTCTTAAGACCTGTCTCGCCTTGCTGGAAAAAGCCTACGCCGACTATGGGGCGCAGGAGGATTGAGGATTCCTGTCAGGCCGCCTTGGACTCCGTAGCCGGCTCCCATTTGTACAGATCGGCGCCTTCTTTGGTCCCGGTCAGGGAGAAGCCGCTGCCTTCGAGCGCCGCCGCGAGCCCCTGCGCTTCGCCGGCTTTCACCTCGATATATACCGGCGCATTGCGCTTCAATATCGCGTCGATTAGCAATTTGAACACGCCGTGCTCGCGATGGCCCTCCGAAACAGTCGCCATCGACACGTTGATTGTTTCGGCATTGCGCAGACCCCAATCGAGTTCGTCGCGGCGCGCCAGCAAGGCCCCCACGACGTTGCGCTTCGCATCGAGAACAACCGGCGAAAATTCGGCCGTGCAGCACTTCATGATTTCGCTCAGCGCCCTCTCCTGATCGCCTTCGCTTTCGATCGAGCAAGGAATGTCGGCGGCCGTCTGCCGCATCAAAGCCCAAAGGTCTCTCATGTCATCGAGCGACGCGGTTCTATGCGCGAGGTCAGCCACCTCATTCTCCTCTAATTGCGCGCAGGAAATGCTTTGCGCGAATGTTCCATCGACAAGCAAGTCTCGTTCCCTGCTCGAACGCCAAAGACAATGGCAAGAAACTTGCTCCACTCCTGCGCAATGGTTCAACGCGAAATCGAGAGAGTATATGGCTGTCGAAGGCTGCTTCATCGATTGGGACGGAAACGCACGCAGTACCAGCGATCCTGGAGGCGGCTATTTGTGCGAAGCCGATACGGTGGCGCGCTACGTGGCGATCATGACAAAGAGCGGCGCGCTCATGCATGAAGGCACCTATTACAAGACCCTCGCCGACATTGAAAAGGCGGGCATTAAGGCGTCGCTGGTCCCCGGTTCGCATCCATGAGGAAGCAAGAGGGACGGTTTTTGATCCGGAACAACGGGAGCTGCGTTCATGCTACCGACGACCATTCTGATCGATGAAAGCCCGCGCTGCGTTGTACGCCCTGTCGACACGAAGGATCTCAATCGCTTCTTGCGCAACGGAAAGGCCTTTCTTCTCGCCGAAAAGCCGACGGGCAAAGTGACCCACCGTGCGGCGACAGACGCGGAGCAAACGCGCTGGCGCGAAGCTTTCGCGCTGCATAAGGCATGGGGCGGCGAGGACGAAGCTTTTTTTGGAATACCGCTTCAAAGCGAAACTTCCGCGCGCCGAGATTGAACGCCTTCGCCAAAAATAGCTTACTCGTCGAGACTGGGCGCGAGAATAACTTCCGCCGGCGCGCCGGGCCCCTACCCCTCGACGAAATCCAATCCACTGACGCGAGAAAGACCGCCGTCGCTGTCCATCAACACCACGGCGTCCCGTGGCAATTCCGACAATTTCACAATCAATTCGGCCACGGTCATTGCGCGCCTTTCATACTTGCCTCGGATCAGCCTGGATGGATCATGATCTCCATCGTTTCGTCCAGATCGTCGTCGTCATAAAGCTCTTCCTCGGCAAGCTTGACCCCGCATAGACACACATCGCCGTCCATGACGACGAGTGCGACAGGTTCGAGCATTTTATCCACGCACGCTCCCCTGACGCATACGCCCGTCTCGACGTCGAATTCGGCTTTATGCCTCCCGCAGCGCAATCGTTGACCGTCATCACTGAAGAATTTGCCTTCGCCGATATTGAGCCATGCGCCTTGGTGCGGACAGACGTTAAGATAGCCCACACATTGATCTCGTTCAGTCCTTACGACGAAAATCGAAAAGGGACGCAATTCTCCTTCCTCTGTAACGCGCGACAGGCTGAATGGCTTCGCTTGGCCGGGCGCCAAACTGTCGAGCGCACAAATGACATAGAGACTCACATCGCCCTGCATGCCTAGACTCCATCAGGCGCCTGTCTGCTTTGCCACGCACACATCGCGCTCCAGACGCGCAATCGCGACCTCCGGTAATGTCGAAAAGATGACAAATGCGCCTCTTCGTGGCGGCCAACGGAGCGAACAAGCATTATTCTTGCCGTGGCCTCCGCCAAGCGCGACTATTGCTTAAGCCTAGACATCGATGACTCACAAGGGAGGCGAAAGTGGTCATGCTCCAGGTCGACGAACGCAATCAAGATGATCTTTCCCGCCTCGCCGGCTGTTACCTCTACGCCGGGACGCACATCAACGTCGAGGACGGCATCGTCCATCGCGAAGACGGTCCGGCGGTGATTTTTCCGGATGGCGTGGTGCGCTGGTATTTGCGCGGAAAGGAAGTTACCCGCGCCGTCAATACGCTCTTTTACGACAATAAATGGCCGATTGCCAAAGGCCTCGATACAGCTGAAAAGCGCGCCCGGTTCAACCAAACCTTCCTGACGTAATCCCCGTCTCCCTTCCGCAAGAAGTCCTTGCGGAAGGGCCGGCTTCAAACGGCGTCTTTGCCGGATCAGGCGGCCGCAGTTTTCGCAGCGATGCCTGCGCGCAGCTCGTCGAGCTTTTCTCGCGAAATACGGAACACGCCGCGACCGCCCGAAAGCGCCTGATATGCGCCGGGCACGTTTAGACTGATCCAGTCAAACCAGGCCTGCGCCGAATTCGGCGCCGGCCGTTCACTGATTTCCGTAACGCTGCCGTCAGGCGAGAAGCGGACATGCAGCATGACAATGTCGGAAGCCATTTCTACCTCCTGTCTTAGAAGCCCGACGAGAACCCGAGCAGTTCGACCTTGATGTTTTCCGTGCCGAGAATTTTCGCCTGGCAGGCCAAACGGGACTTCGAACCGACGCCGACGATGGAGTCGAGCCTTTCGTTCTCTTCGCGCGCTACTTTCGAAATGCCCTTACGGCCCTCATGCACGAAGATGTGGCATGAACCGCATTCCGCCTTGCCCTCGCACTTGTGATTGATCTCCTCGCCGCTCGACATGATGATCTGCAGCAAGGTCGCGCCCTCGGCGGCCTCCACCGTCTTTCCTGAAGGCATGATGGTCACGGTCGGCATTTCTATACTCCTGGTTGGGATCGAGACGGCTAGTAAATGGCGGCGCCAGCGCCAACGTTGATCGACGCTTCCTTCATCGTCTGCACGATGAATGCGATTTGGCGCTCTTGCAGATGGACGTGGAACGGCATCGCGACGGCGCGATCCGCAACCTTTTCGGCGACGAGAAGACTTCCGCGGCGATAACCGTAATCAAAATAGCGCCGCTGCGTATGCAAGGGATTGCTGTAGGCGGCGGCTTCCACCTTTTCGACCAGCAAGTCCTCAACGATCGAGTCTCGGCTGGATTTACTGAAGCGCGTGCCGAGATGAACGACGTAGAGGAACCAGTGCACCTCGTCGACATCGGGCCCGATGAAGGGATCCTTGATCCCTTCAAAGGATTTGACGTGCTTGAAGTAGTAATGCTCGATGAGCTTGCGCTTCTCCAGAATCTCTTCGAGACGGCTCAGCTGGCTCAAGCCCAGTGCGGCCGTCATGTCGCTCATCGCCACTTGATAGGGCGCGCTGGAGCCGACCACGACAGACGCTCTCTCACTTGGCTTGTGCGCACGGAAGCGCCGCATCGCCACCGCAAGGTCGATATCGTCGGTGACGACCATGCCGCCTTCGCCGCAGACGAGCGGTCCAGGCTGCGAGAAATCAAAAATCGATGCGTCCCCAAAAGTGCCGACCAACGCTCCTCTATATTTGGAGCCGATCGCTTCGGTGGAATCTTCGAGCAAAATGAGCCGATGCTTCTTAGCTATCTCACGCAGATCAGCCCATTGCGCGGGGTGACCATTGGTGTTACCGGCCACGATCGCGCGCGTCTTGCTGGTGATTAGCGCCTCGATCTTTCCGGTCGCGATCACGCCAGACCAGTAATCGATGTCGGCAAAGACCGGCTTGGCGCCTGCCAGCGCGATCGCATGCACCGTTTCGCGAAAGGAATGGGGCGACGCGATCACTTCGTCGCCCGGACCGATTTCATGCGCAGCCAGCGCAAGCAGCAGTCCCATCGTGCCGCTCGGCGCGGCCACGGCGTATTTGCGCCCGAGATAGTCAGCGAAGGCGGCTTCGAACGCTTCCATTACTGGGCCGCTCGACAAGCGACTGGAGCGCAGCACAGCTTCCACTGCAGCTATGTCGTCGAGCGTAATGTCAGGGTCTGAGAGCGGAATCAGACCACCGCCGGAGGTTTCGGGCGCCGGCTCGCGCTCTTCCACTTCGTCGTTCACTTCGACCGGCGCATTCATCACGAGGCTCCCCGAACGGCGACGATGACGCCCGTGGCGCGCGCTGGATCGTCGGTGACCGTTACGCAGTGATCTGCGCCGTCCACCAAATGGACGTCGCAATGCGAGAAACTGCGGAAGGGCGACTCGATCACGTCCGACGCATCGCAACGCGTCCAGGAAAGATGGGAAAATTTGGCGCGCAGCTCCGCCAGGGCGGTCGCCCCACCGGTGCCGAGCAGCGTTTCGATCTCCATCAATTCCGCATCACTGATCGCCATGATCTATCTCCGTTCGAGATCGAGTTCACTGCCAGAAGCGCCGCTCAGCGTCTTCGTTGAGATGATCGAGCAATTCCTTAAGACGTGGAAACTCGCTGTCGAATTCCCACACGCCGAGTGCGTGGTCCTTGCGAAGAAGGCGCCAATTGGCTTTGCGCTCGTCGAAGATCAGCAGGGCGACGTCGATGACGCCGCCGTCTGGATCGATGTTGCGCGAACAACATGGGCTCTGAACGCGATAGCCGTTCGCGGTCTTAAGCAGGAGCGGCGTGACGTACCGATAGCGGCGCCGCTGCTCCAGCGCGCGCCAGATACGCCTGTAGTCGAATTCGTTCGGTTGAGACGACGCTGCGCCGTCGCCGATCTTCGTGACTGTCTGTCGCATGCGCGCCGTCGCTCCACTTACAAGGGCGCGATCTCTTCCTCAAAACAGCCGACGACGCGACCGTCGCCAAATTCCACGAGGTAGATCGGCGTATTCGAGTCGGTGTGCGTTCCGACTTGCACGATTTCGCCCAGGCCGCCGTTGGCGACAAGCAACGCTTCCGGCTGCACGTCGGGATAGCTTCCGTCATTGAGCAGATCGACCAGCGTCTTGACGCGCTGACCCCACTGATATTTCGGCATTCGCGGTTCGAACACGCTCACGCTCCTCAGGGCAGCGGCAGATCGACGTCATCCCGCGGATTGGCGGAATCGAGCTCTTTACGCTTCATGCCGACGCGATTGCCGCTTTCGGTGAATTCGACGCCGTAGATGTAAAATTGTTGGAGAAAGGTGCCGATGCTCACGACGTAGCCTTCCTCGCCCTTCTTCGCCAAGACCTCGCCGATCTCTTTGCCGGCGTAGGTGCCGTCGTTGCGAATTGTGCGTTTCGCCTTCACCTTTTCACCGAAAGAAAAGAAAGGCGGCGCCGTTAATTCACAGACTTCGCTATCGCGAACGATGTTGCTCATCGCTGTCTTCTTTCCATGCGCGCGGCCGCCAAGCGCGACGCGCTGTTCGAGCCGCCAAGAATCGTTCCGAACTAGAGGCAACATGCGTGCCACGCCGCCGCGTCGGGAGGTCGACCGAAGGGCCATGGAAGCCAGCGAGATCCGGCGGCGCGCGCCGGAGCGTTGAATACTGAATGTCAGAAATTCGACATCGGCCCAAACTCGTTTCAGCGCGCCTTTATGCTGAAAGCGCAACCGTAAACTCGGCCATTCATCTTGCAGAGCGCCCATAGATCATTGCACGCCCTGCAAGGCTCGCCTGCTGCGACGCTCAGTCTTGATCGCCGATCAGGATCTCGCACGCGCGCTCGATCGGCAGCGCAATCGGAATAATTCCTTGAATGGTCAAGAACTTCAACTCGTTCTTGGTTAGCACGGCTGGATCGACGATCGCGTGATGCGCCGTCGTCGATCGTTTCATGATCTGCCGGGCATAGGTGCGCAGCAATTGATCGTGGAAGCGACAACCGACGAATAGAAAGCTGCGCTCCGACCGGCGATTCCTTACCGCCTCGGGTAAGGGCGTCTGAATATCGATCTCTGTCAGCACCTCGACATAATCGGCGTCGGAGATCAGAAAATTCTTGGCCGGCGCGATGCTGCCATGCGGCTTGTAGAGGATGGTTTTCCAGGTCTCAGCTATTTCCTTGGTGGTTTCCGTTCCATCGGCTTCATAGAAGCGGTACCATCGGTCCTCGCCAATGCCGGCGCGGGTAATTCCCTGGATCTCGCCCCAGTCGCTACGGCCTTTGAACGCCGAACGCATCGTCGCATCATACCAGCTGTCGACGATCATCGGCAGCTGCAGCGACGCAAGATAGAGATGCAGCGGCGTCGGCGCAATGCTCGGCTCGAAAGCCTGGGACATCAAGGCCGAAACGGTCGAGCGATGCTTCATGCTCTCTATGTGCTGCGCGCTTGCCCAAGCATTCCCCTTGGCGCGCTTTGGCAGCGCCACCTTGGTCCCGAAAAACGCGGCGAGAGCCTCGGGCGTCATCGGCGCCTCGCTTGGCGAGAGCTGCGTCAACCCCGGCCCAATATAGGGAATAACGGTCCCGGTTTTCAGCGCGGCGGCGACTTTGCCCAACGCCTCCTCGGCTTTCTGACCTTCGAGGAGGACATAGCCATCAAAAGGCGCGTTCATGCCTCTCACTCCCCTTCGTCGCCGCGCTTGCGCGCGTTGACCGTTATCGGAAGCGAAGTGCCGGCCGCCATTTCGGGCAGATCGAGAACCCAGCCGTTGGCGATCTTGATCCAGCCGCCCCATAAACTCTCATGCTCTGTTTCGACGATCGGCTCTTCCAAGTCCTTCTTGGGGACATAGATCGACAAGCCGGTCTCTGGCGAGCGGCGGATCATGATCTTCATTACTTCGGCTCCTTTGGCGCGGTCATGGACCCGCGCTAGTTGGTAAGCAGCGGCGCTTCGACCTGGCGCGACGCCCGCGCGATTTCCCTCAGCCTTGCAACGATGCTCGGCAGCGTGTCCAATACCTCGTCGATTTCCGCGATCGTGTTTTCTCTCGAGAGCGAGAAGCGTATCGCGCCATGCAATGCCTCTTCCGGCACATTCATCGCGCGCAGCACATGCGACGGCTCTGTCGATCCCGCGGTGCATGCGGATCCGGTCGAGGCGGCGATCCCGGCGCGATCCAAATGGGTGAGCGCCGCTTCGCCCTCTATGTCGCAAAAGGCGATGTTGCACGTGTTGACGAGTCGGTTGTCCACGTCGCCAGAGACCCGACATCGGTCAATTTTCTGCGTTAGTCCGCGCTCCAGTCTGTCACGCAAGGCCATGATATGGGCCGCGTCTTCCTGCAGGCGCAATCGCGCCAATTCGGCGGCGGCGCCGAGACCAACGATGCCAGGCGTATTCTCCGTCCCCCCCCCCCGGCGCGCCCGTTCCTGATGGCCGCCGCGAATGAACGGCGCGAATTTCGCTCCCTTGCGCACGTAGAGGGCGCCAATTCCCTTAGGGCCATGCAGCTTATGCCCAGAAAGCGACAGGAAATCGATTTGGGTGGCTTTCAGATCAATCGCGATCTTGCCGACTGCCTGCACAGCGTCGGTATGAAACAAGGCGCCCGCCTCATGCGCGACAAGCGCTAATTCCTCGACAGGAAATAGCGTGCCGGTTTCGTTGTTCGCCCACATCGCCGAGACGATCGCGGTCTTCGGGCCCACCGCCGCACGAAAAGCGTCGAGGTCGATGCGGCCGCGCGCATCGACCCCAATAAAATGCACAGTGACGCCGCGTGTCTCTTTTAGATGTTCGACGAGCGACAAGATCGCCGGGTGTTCGACAGCAGTAGTCACGATCTCGTCGCGACCCTCACGCGCCGCGAGCCCGGCCATGATCGCCGCATTGTCGGATTCAGTGCCGCCCGAAGTAAACACGATCTCGTGATCATGCGCTGCGCCGAGTAGCGCCTGGACGCTGCGCCGCGCCTCTCGCACCGCGCCCGAAACCTCGATGCCGAAGCCGTGCGATGACGAAGCATTGCCAAAGTCATCGCTGAAAAAGGGCAGCATCTTCGCGACGACGCCTGGGTCGGTGCGAGTCGTCGCGTTATTGTCGAGATAGACGCGCCGCATCGACACTCTCACTCAAAGACGCGCCGCCGCACCTGGCACAGGCACCAGCCTGACGAATTCGCCGAGCTCTTCGATCAACTTGGCCTGAATGCCTTCCAGCGTCGCGCTGCTCAACTTGCAGAGCACGCAGGCGCCGGTGAGTCGCACCATGATTTTGTTGCCGCAAATCTCGATCAACTCGCAGTCGCCGCCGTCGCGGCGCAAATTGGGGCGAATCTCATCGATAACGGCGCGGATGACTTTTTCACGCTCCGGCGACGGAGCCGTTTCGAGCCGGCCGCCTTCTTCATTCCTCTGGTCTTCATGCAACATCGCCTGGTCCTTCCGCCGCGCAGTCCTGCAGACGCGCTTTCATAAAATGTGAAGCCGCGCTGCGATTATCCGAAAGACTTGCCGCACGAGCAGCTCGACTGTGCGTTCGGATTGTCGAAGGTGAAACCGGAGCCCTGCACTGCGACGACATAGTCGATGGTCGTGCCCGACAGCAGCTCATGGCTGGTGTTGTCGATGAACACCTTGACCCCGCTGCGCTCAATAACGGTATCGTCGGGACTGGCTTCGCGAACGAGACCCATTTTGTACTGGTAACCGGCGCAGCCGCCCGCCTCCACCATGATCCTTAGCCCATCGACGGGATCGGCGGCGCTGGCAATCGCGGTCTGCACTGCGTTTATGGCGCTGTCGGTAAGGTTGATCATGTCGCTCTTCCAATATCGAGATGCGGCTGGATCGTTCAAAGCAATTCATGTGCCGCGACAATTGCGCATTGAACTACATAGGACTCCCCTGATTTCGGCTGATTTTGTCATATTTCGTACATTGCCATCCGCCTCGTGTCGTTTTCACCGCGCCGGTCGCGGAGTCGACATTCCGGAACCGCGGCAAAGTTCTGCCGAAGCTGCGGCGAAGTTTTTGCATAAGCGCCATGTGCAGAAGGATCCCCTCGCGGATACTGCGTCCGGACTGCAAAGCGGAGAATTGTCGATGACTCAAATTGAGAAGACTGCCCTTGCCCGACTGGAACGGGAGGGCCGCCTGCTCAACGCAGTGCTAAAGGGGCCGACCAGCAAGCCGGGCCGCTTCGGTTTTCGGGGCGATATCGCCCTCAAATTCCAGGCGCAGGTGGCCGACGAAAAGCGGCCGCCGGAATTCTGCATCGAGCAGGTGCTCACCTACGCCAACGAAGGCGAGGCGACGATCCCGATCCTTGCCGGCTATCTGCATAATTTCGCCTATCTTGAAGCGGCTCACAACGTGATCGGCGATCTCCTATCGCCGACCGGCGCTTACTTCATGTTCTGCAACAATATCGACCTGCTCGCGAAGTTCCGCGTTAAGCTCGGCGAGATCGTTTACAATGTGCTGCCCTGCGACGAGTCCACGGTGTGGAAGGAAATGATGGACCTCGCCATGGTCGACAAGAACGACATCAAGAAGCTCGACACTGGCGGGAAGCTCGACGTCCTTCTCGATACCGCGCTCAATTTCAACGACGCCTATGAGGTCATCGCCTATCAGCAGGGCGTCGAGCGCATGGCGCCGGTCAAGAACCGTAACGAAAACCGGCCGGTTTGAGGCGATGCAGGGAGGGTTCGGCGGCCGGTGGATGACGCCGGCGTCGACCCGCGCCTCGCTCCCCTCGATTCGACGAGGAGATTGCTCGCACGCGCGTTAGTCTGTCGGAGAGATGCAAGAAAGCCGAGCTATCTCACGATATGCCGCGCCAGGATCAATCGCCCGCGCAATCGCCTTCCTCAGCGTCGTCGACATCCTCCGCCAGCGTGACGCCGACGACGCAAATATCATTGTCTACCACTGCGAGATCGACCGGTATCAGTCCGCGGCCTTTGCACGGGCCCTCGATACACATGCCTGTGCCGAGTTCGAATAGCGCGCCGTGCTTGCCGCACATCAAGCGCAGGCCATAGTTGGGTTCGAGAAACGTATTGCGCTCCCAATCGAGATTGACGCCGTCATGCGGGCATTTGTTCACGTAACCGAACACTTGCTTGCCCCAGCGCACGACGACGATCGGGAACGGCTTCTCATCGCCATTGTCGTCGAGCCGGACGAGATTGAAGCCACGCGCCTTTTGGCTCGGAATGTCGCTCATCGCGCAAATGGCGTAGACAACGACTTCCGGCATCCCGTCGGTCAGTTCGGTCGTCGTCCCTTGCTCGTTCATCCGATCTGCTCCTGCCTGTGAGGTCCGCGACGCTTTTCCAGCAGCAGCGCGTTTGCGGAGAGAGAAAACTCGCGCCACGCTGCGGCGATGTCCTGCATGATGACCCGCATGTAGTCCTTAGACAATTTATGCTCGTCCGGGAAGTTGGACAGGGCGCAGGACGTCTGGTTGAAGGCGACGACGTCGTCCATGATCGCCTGCAGTAATTCGCCGAAGGGCTTTTGGATACGCGGCGTCAGCGACGCGCGGCCGCGTTCGACCGCAATGCCGTTCATGTCGAAATGCAAAGTCTCGAGTAGACGCAGCGCCTGCGCGAAAACTTCCTCCACCGCGCCGAGAACAGCGATTTGCGTGAGATTGTCGCGCTCCTGTGATGCCAAGGCGCGATTGAGGCGTCGGCGATAATTTTCGAAGACCTCGTCGGATCTGGCGTCGACCCAAGCGGAAAATCTGGCCAGACTCGCTTCGTTCACCGGCAGCGCGCCGAAGAGGGCGTCTTCGGAAAGCCCTCTCTTCACATCGATCGCCGCCAGAGCGCGGTCGATGCGCCGCGCGGCGTCCACCGCGCCTTCGAGGTAGCCGGCGTTGCGGGCCGCCGTCTCAGAACCGCCGAGATAGAGTTTCTTATCCCACAGCACGCGGCGCAACAGCGGATTCGCGATGTCGCCGGAACCGTCGCCGCCATGCTGCGCGCGGTCGGCGGCGCTACACGTCAGTCGCTCCTTCGCCCAGTCCTGATAGTGAATGCGCAGCGGCTCGACATCGCGCCCGAACACATTGCATATCTGACTCTCGAGCAGCATCTGCAGACCAGCGCCGAACGCCTCGCGAGAACCGACGTCTAGGGCGAGAGAGCCGCCGAGCGCATGAAGCCCCGCCTCCAAGTCGCAGGCGTCAAAAATTTCGCCGATCACGGCCTGCTCATGGGTAACGAAAGCGGAGCCGGAGAGATTCTGCTCGCGCCAAAACGCGTCGCGATATTCCAAAGCGACTTTAGCCTGCGCCGCCATCCAGGTTTCGGCGCCTAGCATCGCTTGATCCATCGTTTCGTCCAAAGGCGGCGTGAAGGTCACGGTTTCGCGCAGCAAGCGAGGCGGCAGCGCCAAAACAACGCGAGACGCCGTGATCTCCAGCGGCTCTTCGCCGGTCTTGAACTCGAGCGCCACATGATCGCCGCAATCGCGCAAGCTCGCCAGCTCGTGACCGAGATGCACGGCGTCCGCTGGCAATGCGGCCAACAAGGCATCGATCAATGCCGCCATACCGCCATGCAGACGCCGAGCGTCGTCGTAGAGTGGTTTGTCCGCGATGCGTTCGGCGCTTTTCTCGGCCTCGCGCAAGTGCAGCACCGCGCCTTCGTCATGCTGCGCGAAGTCCTGCAACCCCAGTTCGTTGACGAGATTGGCGATCAGCGGCTGCGTGTTTGGCCAAAACCAGGTCGGGCCGAGGTCCAATCCGCCGCCGCGGTCGCCCGCAACCGTGAGAATGCGCCCTCCGAGACGGTCACGCGCCTCAAAGATCGCGATATCTCGACCGCGCTGGCGGAGCTTTCGCGCGAGCGCAAAACCGCATAAGCCGCCGCCGATGATCGCCACGTCCAACATGTCGCGTCCACCGCTCGTTGTTCATCGTGGCGGGTAGCAATTAGTGTGCAAGATTTTCCGCGAAGCGTCATGGCACAAAAATTGAACCGATCCGGCGCAATTGCACAGCGAAGGAGTCTAAAATGAATCTGGCCACTGAGTTCGCCAATTGCAGCGTCGACCAGCTAAAGGAGCTATTGGGCGGCGGCACGCTTACGGTCTATTCCGTCGCGCGGCCAGCGACGGCCAATATTCCCGTGGACCGCAGCGGCGTTCTCGCCACCTTCACCTTCGCCTCGCCGGCCTTCGGTCCGTCGAGCGAGGGCCTCGAGGCGCCGCTCTTCACCGTCGACGCCGTGCCGGCGGCCGCCACCGGCACGCCCGGCTTCGCCAGAGCGCGCAAGGCCGACGGCGCGGTGGTCGCGGATTTTTCCGCAGGCAGCGGCGATCGTGAAATCAAATTCGCCGAAGTCTCCTGCTCGCCCGGCGCCCCGGTGAAAGTGGTCAAGTTCACGATCAAGCAGGGCGATTGGC
This sequence comes from Alphaproteobacteria bacterium, assembly GCA_016869555.1. Classification (GTDB taxonomy): domain Bacteria; phylum Pseudomonadota; class Alphaproteobacteria; order Rhizobiales; family Beijerinckiaceae; genus Methylocystis. The sequence goes on from VGDY01000033.1 coordinate 17,866, forward strand.
CGGAACGGCCCGACTATTATGGCACGCGGCCTCGCTCGGGCTATCCGCTTCACGTCGCCCCGTGACGCAAGACAAAGCGCAACGATTACGAACAAGAGGTCCGACCGATGGCTGAAACCCTGACCGGCGCGCTCGTCAGCGCGGCATGGCTTGCCGAGCATCTTAGCGACGGCGACATTCGCATTCTCGACTGCACATGGCACCATCCAAGCACCAATCTCGACGGCCGCAATCAATATCGTGGTCGGCATCTGCCTGGCTCTGTCCATTTCGATGTGGACCATGTCGCCGATCCCAGTTCGGATCTGCCGCACATGTTGCCGAACGAGTCGGACTTCGCCAAAAAAGTCGGACTGCTTGGCGTTGGGGACGGCGACCGCGTGATTGTTTACGACCGACTCTTCGGCGCCTCGGCGGCGGCGCGTGTCTGGTGGATGTTTCGCGTTTTCGGCTATGACAATGTCGCCATGCTCGACGGCGGCTTCAACCAATGGATCGCCGCCAAACATCCAACCGAGATGTCGCCGGTGCGTCCGCAACCCAAGACCTTCACGCCGACGTTCAGGCCGGAACTCGTGCGCAGTTTCGAACAAATGAAGGCCAATCTGGCAAGCCGTAAGGAACAGATCGTCGACGCGCGCGGTCCGGGAAAATTCGATGGTTCCCAGCCCGATGTGTTTCCATTCAGCAAGCTCGGCCACATTCCAGGCGCGGTAAACGTGCCCTGGGCGGATCTTGTTAATCCCCAGACCGGCGTGTTCCTCGAAGTCGACGCGCTGCGCGCCCGTTTCGAGGCTGCTGGAGTCGATCTCGACAAGCCTGTCGTGACGACATGCGCTTCGGGAATTACGTCCTGCATGGATGCGCTGGCGCTTTATCTGATCGGTCGAAGCGACATTGCCGTCTATGACGGATCATGGGCGGAATGGGAACGCGCCGAAGAAGCGGCGGTCGCGGCGTAAGGAGGGACGAAGCGCGTGACTGATCCAGGGAATGGTCAACTCGAAGCCGGAGCAGAATATGCGTTGTCGGTCTCGCAGGATCGAACGTGCTTTACCCTTCGCAACAAGGCCGACCATATGATTGCAGAGCTACGCGGCGACGACGCCGCGCGCTTTCGTCAGGATTATGACGAATTGAAACTGCAATATCCCGATTGGAATGCGGACAGGCTTCTGGCCCAGCTCTGGGATCAGGGCGGCTACGGCTGGCTCGCGCAACAGGAAGAGTGACGATGACGACTCTCGTAAAGATCACCGAAGATGGACGGAAGCTCGAAGTGAAAGGCTTTGCGCTCTATCTCGACGGCGTTCTCGAAGCTGTTGACCTCACCGAGGTGAAGTTGCACCCCGCGAAGCGAAAGATCTGGTCGATCATGCCGGACGCAACCCATGTGGCCGGCCGCGTCGCGCTGAACGCCGTAGAGACGGAGATCGTCAAGAAGGCGCTCGGCGAGGCTCAAGCGATGATGCTTGCCGATCCGATCGCAATCGCCGAGCGTTTCCGCATCGCCGCCATGTGGAAGGCGCGCGAGCAAGGCATCGAATGACATCAACTTCGGAACGAGCGAGCATTACGGCGCTTTGAGACGCGGGTTGCTCAAAAAGACCGCTGCGGAATCGCTGATGCGGCCCCTATGTTTTCTGGCCGTCCCGAGTCGGCCACAAAACGTCACTGCTACAAGTTAAGTTCAACTGATCCGAACGCGCCTCTTACCTAACTTCGAATCCGGCAGCGTTTTCAGACCACCTCAAGCGTCGCCTCCGCGTCATGCGTTTGGCAATTCGTTGGGCAGACCCGCGCGCAGGCCCCGCAGCCGATACAGGCGCCGATGTCATTCATGACCATGATCTTCTTTTCGACTTCTTCGTCCTCATCGTCGTCGAGCGCGACCAGCTCGCCGTCTTCATTCAATCCCTTCAGTGTCATTACGTCGCGTCCGCACACTTTGAAACAGCGTCCGCACCCGATGCATTTTTCGGCATCGATCGCAACCAGATATTCGGGGCGCCAATCGCGCCCGTCGCGCGTCGCTTGGGACATGGCCGTAAATCTTCCTTCTCGAGTTATGCCGTCTCCAGGGACTTCAGCTTCGCACGCTTCTTCTCCAACTCGGCGAAGGCGTCATGCGCGGTTTGCGCGACAGCCGGGATATTGGTCCAATTGATCGGCAACTCTTCCGAAAGGTCGTGCAGATCCATTTTGGCTTGCATGGCCTTGGCCGAGAGCTTCTTGATTTCCGCCTTCAGATCGTCGATCTCGCTCATTACTCGCCTCAGTATTTTGCCACGTCGGGGAATTTTTCGATCATCTCGACGCCAGATCGAACATATTTGTCCCCTTCCGCGGCGAGCTTTTCGAAACTGTCGAATCCGAACCGATGCACGTCGCGCAGTTGCTTGTTAACGACGATCAGGCGTCCTCCGATCAACACCATACGACCGAAACCTTCGTGGCTCATTTTCAGCATGGGGGAGATCATGACGCCGGTGGCGCGTTCAATGGAAAGCGCGACCGCGTTGAAAAAGAGCTCCATACGCCAGATTGTGTCGGGGTCTGGATCGCCGATGATCGGCAATGCGCGGCGCGCTTCCTTATCGAGGACGTAGGGCGCGAGAAGTTCGAGGTCCGACTTCGTCTCCCACGTCCCATGGGTGTCCTGGGCCCGCCAGATCTTGATGAGCTCCTTGATGAACGGAAGCTCGGCGACGGAAGTTTTCTCGAGCACGGCAGTAGATTCAGACATAGATGCTTCTCACTCTTCGAAATCGAGCACACGCTCTTTTCCCTTGGTCAGCGCCTTGCGCAGCCACGGCGGCGGCACGCCCCTCAGCACTTCCTGGAGCTTGTCGAGGAGATCCGAGATGGCCTCCGGCTGATTGACCTTCATTGGGTGGATGTTGCTGGCGACGACGCGCGCCGCGCCCGAACCGCCAATCGCGGCGACGTAAAGAATGGCGCAGTCCTTGATCGCGTCGATCTTCGGCGCGAGCTTGTCCTCATTGCCATCTTCCTTGAGATCGCCGTCGAACTGGATGGCCTCCACGAACTCGTATCCTTCCGGGTCGATCTCGTAGATTGCGATGTTCTTGGCCCACCCGAAATGCGCGTCGACGCGCTTCAGATCCTGGGTTGCGAATGCGACTTTCATAGCGCCTCCGTTTTCGCCCCTAGTGCGAGGTTGCGGCGTGCGACGCGCCGACGCCATCACGCCAGCTGTCGGGTGTCGGCTCGTGGTTTTCCTCGTGATCCGCCATCAACAGATTGCTGATGGCGAAGATCAGATCGCGCGCGCCTCGATAGCCGACCATCAGCTGATGCCCGCCGCCTAGACGGTCGAACATCGGAATGCCCATGCGAAAGAAAGGTATCTTCAAGCGAGAGGCCGCCTGCCTTCCGTGCGAATGGGTGACCATCAGATCGCAGTCCTTGACCTTCGCCAGATTCTCTAGGTCTTCGAGATCGCCGATCAGCACCTCTTCGGTCGGCAGGCGTTCGAGCACTGGCGATTGAGTGGTCGTTACCGCGACAAGGAGTTGCGCGCCCATTTCGGTCAGCAGTCCGCCAATCTCGTTGAGCAGGTCCGGCTCAGCGCCAACGGCAAGTTTTCGCCCGCCGATGTGGAAATGACCGTCGAGCATCGCGTCGACGAGCTGACCGCGCTGGCGGCGATATTTCATCGGCGCCGGCCGGTCGCTGATTTCGGTGAGGAACGCCATGAGCGCATCATTGGCCTCAAGCCCGCACAAGCGCTCAAACAGCCGGAACGGGACCCCGGTCTTCTGCTGCAGGGCTTCAGCGGCGCGCCGCATCTGCTCGCCGATGGCGATCGTCCAGCCGGCCTGACCCATCGTCGAAATTTCTTCAACGCCGACGCCGCCGATCGTCGTGGGGGTGAAATCGTCCGGTATATGGCCATCGAGCGATCCGGCGAGATCGGGCAGAAAGGTCGGCTCGAGCCCGAAATCCTCTAAAATCGTGCGCAACTCATCGAGGTCGCCGGGCGTCAGGTGGCAGCCTGGCAGCACGTTGATCTTGGCCGGATCGCGGCGCGCGGCGCTCTTTGGCGCATCCACCATCGTCTCGACGATGCGCGTCACCGTCTTCTCCCAGCCGTCCTGGAAGGCGTCCTTAAAGTCGGGCGTCGACACATAGACGATCGGCAGATGTGCAACCGCGGCGTGCTTCTCGCGAATGAGCTTAATGTAGCCGTCGACATCGTCGCCCTTGGTCTCGGTCACGCCGGTCGAGCAAATGCCGATGATTTCCGGCTTCGTGCGGTTGTAGATGTTCAGCACCGCCTGCTCGACATTCTCATAGCCGCCGAGCACTGTCGCGACTTCGCTCATCGCGGTCGTCTGCATCGGAATGGCTTCTTTGAAGTGCCGCGTGAACAGCACCAGGCCAAAAGACGTGCAGCCCTGCGAGCCATGCAGCAACGGCATGGCGCCCCGTAGGCCCATGAAGGCAAGCGCGCCGCCGATCGGCTGACTCATCTTGAGCGGATTGACCGAGCAGGCCTTCTTGCTGACGGTGACGGTGGCCATCGTTACTCCGCCGCGATCGCGTGAGACGCCGGGACCATCTGCTCGAGGATTTCCTCGATGCGCACGGCGCAGGCGCCACAGCCGCCAGAGGCGTTCGTCGCTTCGCGCACGCCCTCTACCGTCGAGAGGTTGCTCGCGATGATCGCATCCTCGATCACGCCGAGCTCGACGCTTTTGCAATTGCAAATCTTTTTAGACCGGCGAACCTCTTCGGCCTTCACCGGATCGGCGGCGAGCGCGGTCGCTTCGGCCTCCGCCTGCGCCATTGCGCGGCTTTGCCAATTGTCGCCGGCTTGTTCCCATGGCGCAGGCTTGCGCACCTGCGCCCAAACGGGATTGTAAAGCGCCTTGTCGATTTCTTCGACGAGCTTCACCATGCCGACGTAGCCCATGTAGGCGTGATGCCGCTCCTGGTTGATGTCGAGCCAAGGCATCGAAGCTTTCAGCGCGATGAATTGCGAGCGTCCGCCTGAGAGCATGATGTCGGCGCGCGCATCCTTCAGCATCTTGTACATTTCGCGCGGCGTCATATCCTCGATCATATGGGCGTCCTGGCCCATCAGCTCCTTGATGCGCTCCTTGTCTTCCTTGGTCGACTTCTTGACCGACGTGCCGACAAGCTCCAGTCCCGCCTCTTGCAGCGCGGCGACGACCGACCATGACTTGACGCCGCCGGTGATGAGCAGCACTTTTTTGCCCTGGAAGCGCGGCTTGTATTTGGCGATCGCCGCCCAGGCCTTGGCCTCTTCCCGCGCGATCAGCGCCTCGGTTCGATCCATCAATTCGGCGGGCGCGCCGCGTTCAATCAGCATGCGCGCGATCTCGCGCAGCGAGTCGCTGCTATCCTCAATGCCGTAAAATGAGCCCTCAAAGAAGGGGATGCCGTAGCGCTCTTCCATCTTGCGCGCCACATTGATCATCGCCTTGGAACAGACCATCATCGCGGCCTTGGCGCGATGCGAGGAGGCGACTTCCTTGTACTTCCCGTCGCCGGAGATGCAGGCCATGATGCGAATGCCGAGCTCGTCGAGCAGCGGCTTCACCTGCCACAATTCTCCGGACAGATTGTATTCGCCGATGATGTTCAGGTCGTAGGGCGTCGTATATTCTGGTTCTTCAGTGCCGATCACATGTTCCAGCAGCGCTTCGCCGGCAAGCTTGTTGCCGAGATTCTTCGGCCCGACGAAGCCCGGGGAATTGATCGGAATGACCGGCTTGCCGAATTTCTCGCGCGCCGCCTTGCAGACGGCGTCGATATCGTCGCCGATCATCGCGGGCACGCAGGTCTGATAGACGAAGACCGCCGGTGGATCGTATTTCTCAATGATTTCCCGGATCGACTTGAACAAGCGCTTCTCGCCGCCGAAGACAACGTCCGTTTCGTTGATGTCGGTGGTGAAGCCGGTGCGCCACAAATTGGAGCCGGAAGATTTCGCGCCGCGATTGTCCCATGAATTGCCCTCGCAGGCGATCGGTCCATGTACGAGATGCGCAACGTCGGTTAAAGGCTGAAGCGCAATTTTCGCGCCGTCGAAGGCGCATCCGCCGGCGGCGCCGCCCGGTTGCAGCTGCTTGGTGCAGCCCTTCTTGCGCTCGGCTTCAGACTTGTTCGCGTTCTTGCCGCAGCCGGGCTCGTTGAAAACGTCCTGGATCGTGGCCGAAAGCGAACTCATGCCTGTGGCTCCTGCGCGTTGCGACCGGGTTACTGCGAACAATTTGTGGCTCCCGCCGCAGCGGCGGGAGCCACATCGTCTTAACGGATGATGTCGAAGCTGTAGTCGCTCTTCGCCGGCACGTTGGTGGTGGCGTCGATCGATTCAAAGATCCGATCGAGGATCCATACCAGAACTTGCAAGCCGCCCTGATAGCCCCACACCGGATAGCGGTGGTGATGATGGCGATCGAAGATCGGGAAACCGATACGAATGAGCGGCGTGCCGGTGTCGCGCTCGAGATATTTCCCGTAGGTGTTGCCGATTAGGAAATCCACCGGCTCTGTGAACAGCAGCGAGCGCATGTGCCAGAGATCCTTGCCCGGATAAACGTGGCAATTCTTGCCGAAGGGCGAGGAGTCGAGCAGATTTTGCACCTTCTCCGCCCATGCCTTGCCGCCGTTGGTCGCGAGGATATGCGTCGGTTCGGCGCCAAGCTCCAACAGGAAGCCGGCGAGGCCGAGGCAGAGATCCGGATCGCCGTAGATCGCGAACTTCTTGCCATGGATATGCGCGCTCGAGTCGGCCACGGCGTCAACGAGACGCCCGCGCTCACGCGCCAGATCCTCGGGGATTGGCTTGCCGGTGATGCGCGACAAGGTCATGAGAAACTTGTCGGTGGCCGAGACTCCAACCGGGTGGTTGAAGGCGGCGACTTCCTGGCCGTGCGCGGCGATCAGCGGCAGCGTCTTCTCGGTGCAATATTCCTGCATGGAGATCGTCGCCTTGGCGTGAATCGCATTCGCAGCGTCTTCGAGCGTCGTGCCGCCGTCATACATGCGGAACTCGCCGTCGGTGGGCGTGTCGAAGACTTCGCTGTTGTCGGCAAGGATCGTGTAGTCGATCCCCATCAGTCCGAAGATGCGCTTGATTTCGCGCATATTGCCGACCGTATAGCCGTCGAAGCCGCCAATGAAGTTGATCTTCTCATTTGCGGAGCGCTCGAGCTTGGGCGCAGTGCCGGCCTTGCCGTCCCAGAAGTGCTCGATGATTCCCTTCAGCGCATTGTCGTAGCCAGTGACGTGGCTGCCGACAAAGGCAGGAGTGTGAGCGAAGGGGACATCGTATTCCGCCGGAACCGAACCCTTTTCCTTCGAGGTCTTGATGAAGGCGTTCAGATCGTCGCCGATGACTTCCGCCATGCAGGTGGTCGAGACGGCGATCATCTTCGGCTTATACATATTGTACGTGTTGGCCAGGCCATCGATCATGTTGTTGAGGCCGCCGAACACCGCCGCGTCTTCCGTCATCGACGAGGACACGCAGGAGCTGGGCTCCTTGAAGTGTCGCGAAAGATGGCTGCGGTAATAGGCGACGCAGCCCTGCGAGCCGTGCACGAAGGGAATCGTTTGCTCGAAGCCGACGGCGGCGAAAACCGCGCCGAGCGGCTGGCAGGCTTTCGCCGGATTGACCGTCAAGGCCTCGCGGGCGAAGTTCTTCTCCTTATATTCGGGCGTCTTCGCCCATTCCCGGATGCGCTCCACTTCTGCCGGATCGCGCGGATTTTCGAACATCTTCTTCTTGTTCGCCAGCATCTGCTGGTATTCAGGACCTCGGAAAAGGTCGAAATGGTCTAGTACGTGTTCTGCGCTCTGCGGCATGGTCGAACCCTCGCGTCATGCATTTAGGGGGGTCGGCGCGCGCGTTCCCGCAACGCGCCGACGCTGATTTTATTCCGCGGCCTGGAGCAGCGGCTGCGCCTCGGTCTTCCAGGGCGCCTTCGTCATTTTCCAGACCGGCGAGTTGATCGCCATGTCCATGTCGCGCGCGAAGATCGCGAAGCCGTCATAGCCATGGTAGGGACCCGAATAGTCCCAGCTGTGCATCTGGCGGAACGGCACGCCCATCTTCTGGAAGACGTATTTTTCCTTGATGCCCGAGCCGACGAGGTCGGGCTGGATCTTTTCGACGAATTTCTCGAATTCATATCCGGTCACGTCGTCGTAGATCAGCGTTCCGTCCTTGACGTAATGCTGGGCGGTTCGCTGATAGTCGTCGTTATGGCCGAATTCGTATCCAGTGCCGACGACTTCCATGCCGAGGTCTTCGTAAGCGCCGATCACATGACGCGGACGCAGGCCGCCGACGAACAGCATGACCGTCTTGCCCTCGAGACGCGGACGGTATTTGGCGATCACCGCATCCATCAACGGTTGATATTTCGCGATGACCTGCTCGGCTCCTTCCTTGATCTTGTCGTCGAAGAAACTCGCGATCTTGCGCAGCGATTCGGCGATCTTGCTCGGGCCGAAGAAGTTGTATTCGCACCACGGTATGCCGTATTTCTCTTCCATATGACGCGAGATGTAGTTCATCGAACGATAGCAATGCAGAACGTTGAGCTTCGCCTTCGGCGTCGCTTCGAGTTCGGCGAGGCTGCCGTCTCCGGACCATTGCGCGATCACGCGCAGGCCCATCTCTTCGAGCAGGATGCGCGACGACCAGGCGTCACCGCCGATGTTGTAGTCGCCGATGATGGCGACGTCATAAGGGCTCGGCTCGAAGCGCGGCGTCGAGTCCGGCGTGATCTTGTCGAACACCCAATCACGGATCGCGTCGTTGGCGATGTGATGGCCGAGCGACTGAGAGACGCCGCGGAAGCCCTCGCAACGCACCGGGACGATCGTCTTGCCGTCATATTCCTTCGACTTGGCCTTCGACACGGCTTCGATATCGTCGCCGATGAGGCCGATCGGGCATTCTGACTGAACGGTGATGCCGTTGTTCAGCGGGAACAGCTCCTGAATTTCGTCCATGATCTTGGCGAGCTTCTTGTCGCCGCCGAAGACGATGTCCTTTTCCTGGAAGTCGGAGGTGAACTGCATCGTGACGAAAGTGTCGATGCCGGTCGTGCCGATGTAATAGTTGCGGCGCGCCGCCCAGGAATATTGGCCGCAGCCGACCGGGCCGTGGCTGATGTGAATCATGTCCTTGATCGGACCCCAAACGACGCCCTTCGAGCCGGCGTAAGCGCAGCCGCGAATGGTCATCACGCCGGGAATCGACTTGATGTTCGATTTCACGCCGCAGTCCGGCTTGCCCTCTTGATGCACGTTGAGGTGCTTGGCGCGGCGTTTAGCGGTCTTTTCAGGATAAACTTTCAAAACTTCTTCGATGAGCGCCTTGTTGCGGTCCTTGATCTCCGCGACGCTCAATGTTGGCGAGACACTCATTTGACGGCTCCTCTTGTTTCGCGATTTTCAGCTCGGCCTCGCCTCAATGGCGAGGCCGGCGCTGATGTATTGAGGCGTTAGGCGATGGCCTGGAGTTCGGCGGCGGTCTTGCCGATCTGGGTTTCATCGACCGCCTTCATGATGCCGTGCTCCATCAGCATGTCTTCGAGCTCGTCCATCGTGATCGGCGTC
>VGDY01000034.1 GCA_016869555.1 Alphaproteobacteria bacterium
GGCGCTCGCAAAGCGCATGGCGAACGCCGTCCCATCGAACGAGCATCTTGCTCAAACCGCGAAAGCCGCATAGCATTCAGGCCAGCAACGCCGATTTCCGCTTTTCAACATCAAGCGGGACATCCCCTTTAACTGTCGCTCGCCGCATTGCGAGCTTAAGCGGCGCGGCGCTCGGCCGAGCTTAACGCCTGGTTGACGCAATCGCGAACGGCGCTGATCGAAGCGAAGCTTTGCCGACGCAGCATCGCGACCGGAAACTCTATGTCGAAGGCTTCTTCAAGCGCGAGCATCGTGCGGATGGCGGCGAAGGGTGTCAGTCCCGCGCCGTAAAGATCGTCGACATCCGACAATTGCGCCACCGGCATATGCAGACGGCCGTGCTCTTGCAACAGACGGCGTATGGTGTCCATCATCGATTCCAACTCCAGGAGCTCCATGCCTCAAACGCGGGCTGCAGCGTTGTTGGCGCGACAAGCGCGGGTGGTTCCTAACAATCGTAACTAGTGTGGAAAGGATTCGGGCGCCTCGCCTGAACGGAGGATGAATTTGCCAAACCCGCATCGCGTTTTGGCTGACAAAAGGTTAAATTCAATACGCTGCCGCGCGCTCCACTGTGGCCGTTTCTGTTTGATCACGCTATGTTAGCCGCGATGCGACCGATGTGGCTTCTTCCCCTGACAATCGTCGCCGTCTTGGCGAACTCGCCCATCTGGCGGGCGGCGGCCGAGGAATCTGGACCGCCGCCGAACGAATCATTCGGGCAGGATGACGAAAATTTCCTGTTTATTCCAGGCATTGGACGAATTCCGCTGCCGCCCGGATCCCGCGCGCTTGGTCCGGGGCAGGGCGGAGTCCGCCGATTGGCGCCCGAACGGCAAGCGCCCGCGGCCGGGCCGCCTGTCCCCAAAGAGCCTGCCGAGCGGCGGACGGAGGAGATGACGCGGCTCTATCTGCGCCTGGAGCAGGCCGAGGATGAACGCGAGGCGAAAGGCGTCGCGGCGGCGATCGTCAGCCGCTGGTCGCGCTCGGAGTCGGACACCGCCAATTTGCTTGCGGCGCGCGCGCTCGCGGCTGACGCCGCAAGCGCGCCATCGCTCGCTCTGAACCTCCTCGATTATGTCGTCGCGCTCTCCCCGCAATGGTCCGAAGCCTATGTGCTGCGCGCGAAAGTGCGGGCGCAGCAGGGCGACGAAAGCGGCGCTATCGCGGATTTCGAAAATGCGGCGACGCTCGAGCCGAAGCGTTTCGACGCGTTCGCCGCTCTTGGCGCGCTCAAGGAAAAGATCGGCGACAAGAAGGGCGCGCTCGCCGCCTATCGAAAGTCGCTCGCGATTTCGCCCCGGCAGGAATCGCTGCACAAAATAGAGGAGCGCCTGCATATTGAAGTCGAGGGGCGCGACATCTAGCGCTGCGGAGATGCGATGATGACCGACAGACAGGCCGCGGGTCCGATTGCGCCGGAAGCGTTGGAACAGCTTTATACCAGCGCGCGGACCCACAATGGCTGGCTCGCCCGGGAAGTGCCCGACAGCCTGCTCGAACGCGCCGTGGACTACGCCAAATGGGCTCCGACCAGCGCCAATTGCTCGCCGATGCGCGTCGTCTTCGTGCGCTCGCCCGAGGCGAAAGCCAGGCTCGCGCCGGCGATGTCGGACGCCAACCGCCCCAAGACCATGGCCGCGCCGGCTACCGCGATCATCGCTTATGATCTTGATTTTCCAGACAGTCTGCCGCGCCTTTATCCGGCGACCGACGCGCGTTCGTGGTTCATCGGCAATGAGACCCTGATCGGAGAGACCGCCTTTCGCAACGGTTCGCTGCAGGGCGCCTATCTTTTGCTCGCGCTTCGCGCGGTGGGTCTCGATTGCGGGCCGATGAGCGGGTTCGACAGGGCCAAGGTCGACGCGGAATTCTTCCAAGGAACCCGGATAAAATCCAATTTCTTGATCAACATCGGCTATGGTGATCCGGCAAATCTCTATCCTCGCGGCCCGCGGCTCGATTTCGAGGAGATCGCCAGGATTCTCTAGGAGGCCATCCGATGACTCTGCGCATCATTCCGCAACGCTTCGCCCCGCATGCGCAGGGCCTGCTGCGCATCGCCGCCGCCCTGCTGTTTCTGCAGCACGGAACGGCCAAGCTGTTCGGCGTCCCGCATGTCGCCATGTTTGACGGGCTGCAAGTGATCTCGCTCCTGGGCGCGGCGGGAATCATCGAAGTCGTCGGCGGCGTATTGGTGCTGCTCGGCCTGTTCACCCGGCCTGCCGCCTTTATCCTGTCGGGCCAGATGGCGGTCGCCTATTTCCTGTTTCACGCCGGCCAGGAATTCTGGCCGATCCTCAACAAGGGAGAGCTCGCCGCGCTCTATTGCTTCGTTTTTCTGTTCTTTGCGGCGGCCGGACCCGGCGCCTTCGCGCTTGACCGCGAGTGAGGCCGCAACCGCCGCGATTCTAGAGCGGACACGAAAATCCCGGCGCTCTTTCTATTGACATTGGACGCCGGGAACATATTCCCTTGCGCTATGTCCGAGACGGCTGTCACCGCAAAGCGTCGGTCCCAAGCGCTGGCGCTGCCCAATCTGCTTACCTATGGCCGCGTCGCCGCCGTTCCGGTCGTCGCGGGTCTGCTTCTCGGCTTCACCGAACCTTGGGCGCGATGGACGGCGCTCGGGATTTTTATAGCCGCCGCCGTGACCGATTTTCTCGACGGCTATTTCGCCAGGATTTGGCAGCAGCACTCGCGCCTCGGTCGGATGCTTGATCCTATTGCGGACAAGCTGCTGGTGGCGACGACCCTGATGGCGCTCGTCGCCGACCAGACGCTCGCCGGCGGCACGATCTGGGCGGCGATCATCATTCTGTGCCGCGAAATCCTGGTGTCGGGACTGCGGGAGCATCTGGCCGAGCTCAAGGTTCGGCTGCCGGTCTCCGCCATCGCCAAGTGGAAAACCGCGGCGCAGCTCGTGGCGCTCGGGTTCCTGATCGCCGGCCCGGCGGGCGAAATCGTCCTTCCCGGCACGGTCAAGATCGGCGCGTCTCTCCTATGGGCGGCGGCGATCCTGACGCTGTACACCGGCTTCGACTATCTGCAGTCGGCATGGGACCATTTCGGGGAAGACGGGCCGGGATGAAAGCGCTGTATTTCGCTTGGGTGCGCGAGCGCATCGGTCTGGCGGAAGAGGAGATTGCGCCGCCGGGCGAGGTCGTCACGGTGCGTCAGCTGATCGACTGGCTGTCCGCGCGCGGCGACGGCTATGCCGCCGCTTTCGCCAATCCGGCGACGATCCGCGCGGCGGTCGACAAGAGCCATGCGGCGCCGGACGCACCGATCGCCGCCGCCCGCGAAATCGCCTTCTTCCCGCCGATGACCGGGGGCTGAGATGGCGCCGCGGCCGGCGCTCTCCGTGCGCGTGCAGGCCGAGGATTTCGATCCGGGGCGCGAACTGGCGCTGCTGACCCAAGGACGGCGGGACATCGGCGCGCTCGTCAGCTTTGTCGGCCTGTGCAGGGACGAGGACGGCGCGCTCGAATCTCTGGAGCTCGAACATTATCCGGGCATGGCCGAATCCGAGATCGCGCGGGTCGCGGATCAGGCGCTCGAGCGATGGCCCTTGCAGGGCCTCACGATCATCCATCGCTTCGGCCGCATCCCGGCCGGCGACCGGATCGTTCTGGTGATCGCGGCGGCGCGCAGACGCGCCGACGCCTTCGCCGCCGCGGAATTTCTGATGGACTATCTCAAGACCTGCGCCCCTTTCTGGAAAAAGGAGCGCCGCGCCGACGGCGCCGCCGGCGACTGGGTCGAGGCGAAATCGGACGACGATAACGCCGCGGAGCGGTGGCGTTAGATCAACTGCTGCGGCGCGATGAGATGCGCGAGCCAGCCGTGCAGCGCGACGGTCGCGACGACGAGAAACAGCATCGCGAGCGTGAAGACGTCGAGATTTTCCCTGGGCACGCGCATCATGGTCGGCAGACCGACCGAGAAAACATAGATTCCGTAAAAGCCGAGCACGTCCAGCCAGCGAAGACCCGGGATCAGGCCGAAGAGCGAAGCGAGCCAGACCGGCGTGAAGGAATAGGCCGTCAGCATCAGGGCGCGGCGGTCGTCGGTCTTGCCTTCGAAATGCGGCGCGATCGCCGATATCACGAAGGCGACGAGAAAAAAGGCCGGCAGGCTGAGCAGATATTGCACGAAAGCGCGATAGAGCCCGCCCGTAAACGTCGGGTGCATGAGTCCCTGCCCGCCATAGGAAAAGCCGAAGAGCCACGAGCCGAAAAAACTGGCGAACGGCGGGAGAAGCGCCAATATGGCGATATAATCGCGGTAAAGATCGAAGACGGACGTATCCTCTTGCGAGATCTGCGCCCATTCAGTCTGCGGCCTCAGAATTAAACCCTTGATCCGCGATAGCAATCTCATTCCCGTCTCCATTGATTCGCCGCAAGCTTCATAATTATAGGAGCGGGCTTGCGGGCGCTGGGCGCTCCATGCGAGGGAGAATGCGGCCACTGCGGCCGGTTTGGTGATCGATGGCGCAACCTAACGCGACGGGCCGCATGAGAAAACTTCTGGAGTATTTTTGGCCGACGGTCGGCCTCGTCGCCGTCGTAGCCTCGTTTTTTCTTCTCTATCGCGAATTTAGAGGGGAGTCGGTCGGCGTCGAGGTTTGGGCCAATCTGAAGGCGATTCCGACGAGCCACTATTTCTTTGCCGGCCTGTCGACGCTCGTCGCCTATGCGGCGCTCGCCTGGTACGATCGCATCGCGCTGCTGCATCTGGGCGTCAAACATATCAACTGGCTGTTTATTTCGGTCTGCTCGTTTACGACCTACGCCCTGTCGCACAATATCGGCGCGAGCGTTTTCTCGGGCGCCATGGTGCGCTATCGCGCCTATTCAACGAAGGGGCTGACCGCGACGCAAGTCGCGACGCTGGTGGTGCTGTGCTCTTACACATTCGGCTTTGGCAACGTGCTTCTCGCCGGACTTCTGCTCACCTATGACCCCGCGCTGATGCAGCGGCTGTCCGGCTTTCTGCCCGACATTGTGACAAACCCCAACACCGCGCGCGTCGTCGGTCTCGCCTGCCTGGGCTTCGTCGCGCTCTACATCAGCGGATCGCTGATGCATTTCCGCGCGATCCATCTCTTCGGGCGCTTCGAGATTCTCTATCCGCGGCCCGCCATCATGCTACGCCAGCTCTTCGCCGCGCCATTGGAGCTGATCGGCGCTGCCGGCATCATCTATTTCGCCCTGCCGGAGCAGGGCAACCCCGGCTATCTCGTCGTGCTTGGCGCTTTTCTCCTGTCCTTCTCGGCGGCTTTGGTGTCGCATGCGCCGGGCGGGCTCGGCATTTTCGAACTGCTGTTCATCAATGTGATGCCCGACGTGCCGCGCTTGAAGGTTCTGGCGGCGCTGCTTGTCTGGCGGCTCTTCTATCTCATCATCCCCTTGCTGATCGCGCTCGTCGTCGTCGCGCTGTTCGAGCGCCGGAAACTCGTCGAACGATGGCGGGGGATAGAAGAGCAGCCGCAAAAGCGATAAGCGCCGGCCTTTTCATTGCCGGCATCGCGAATGGATGGGAATTTGTCGCCGGGCTACATGCGATATTGCTGGAGACGCGTCGTTCGCAGCCCCGCAAGCCCGTGCTGGTCGATCGACATCTGCCAGCTCAGGAATTCGTCCACCGTCAGCGTATAGCGGCTGCAGGCCTCGTCGAGCGAAAGAAGGCCGCCGCGCACCGCCGCCACCACTTCCGCCTTGCGCCGAATGACCCAGCGCTTGGTCGAAGCGGGGGGCAAATCGGCAATGGTCAGCGGACTGCCATCAGGGCCGATGACATATTTGACACGGGGACGGTGCGTCTCGGTCATCTCACTTACTCGCTACTCAAACAGCCATGTAGTAGCGATCCTTATAAAGCCGCCGCTTTAAGAATTGCCTAAACCAATAGCTTCCATAAGCAATGGAAAATAAACCAAATTTTAGGAAGACGCCGCAGGCGGGAGACTTGGCGCGCCGCCGCTTGACCCGCCAATGCCGCAATCGGCGTCCGAATTTGCCGAGTTTTGCTTATGTCACGCCTTTTTTGGCGTAGTGGTCAGGTTTAGGAATCGGAACGGCAAGGTCTTTGATTTTGGCAAAGCTCCAAAAACGTATCGTTAACTGTGTCACCCTTTCGGGCGAAAACGTGACGAGCGTGGGCGGCGGCGCGCCGCCTCAAGCCAATTCGGTCGGCGCATGACCTGCATCGGGGTGATTCTCGCCGGCGGACTGGCGCGGCGCATGGGCGGGGGCGACAAGCCGCTCGTCGACATCGACGGCCGACCGATCCTTCAGCATGTGATCGATCGGTTGACGCCGCAATGCGCGTCGCTGGCGATCAATGCGAACGGCGATCCGGCGCGCTTTTCGGCGTTCGGTCTGAAGGTCGTCGCCGACAGCGTCGAAGATTTCGCCGGACCGCTGGCCGGCGTTCTCGCCGGAATGGACTTTGCCGCCGATAGCGGCGCTTCCGATGTGCTCAGCGCGCCGGGCGACACGCCCTTCCTGCCCGCCGATCTCCTGTCGCGGCTCCAAGCCGCCCAACAGGGCGCCGGCGCGCGCATCGCCGTCGCCGCGTCGAACGGGCGAACCCATCACGCCGTGGCGCTCTGGCCGGTCGCGCTGCGCGAGGAGCTGCGGCGCGCGCTTGTCGAGGAAGGCGAGCGCAAAGTGTCGGCCTTCATCGGGCGTTTTGAAAATGTCGTGGTCGAATGGCCGGCCCAGCCTTATGACCCTTTCTTCAACGTGAACAGGCCGGAGGACGTGAATTGCGCCCTCGCGATAGCCAAGGCGCGACGTCGCGGCTAAATTGACGCCGACATCTATCGGGAGGCTGACGCGAGCTATGAGCGCGCAAGCAAAAAAAGGCGTTAAGGAGATCGTCGAGGAAGAAGCCAAGGCTTTTCTTCCCGTCTTCTTATATGTTTGGTTCTTGCTCGCCGTGCTCGGCGTGCACAAGTCGATCGTGTTGTCTCAGGCGCATCTCGTACAGCATCAGGGCTTTGCCGTCGTCAAGGCGCTCGCCTTCGCCAAGGTGCTTTTTATCGCCAACAAATTCGGCGTCTGGCGGGTCTTCGACAAAATGCCGCTGATCACGCCCATTCTGGTCAAATCGCTGCTGTTCGGCCTGCTGCTCATCGTCATGGACATCGTGGAGCAGGCGCTGCTTGAGCATTTCTGGCCGTCCCATGTCGACCATGACGGCATCGACCTCAACAATCTACGCACCTTGCTTTCGGTCGGACTCGTGAGCTTCGCGGCGCTAATTCCCTTCTTCGGCTATCGCGAATTCGCCAAGCTGGTCGGGGATAGGGAACTGCTGAACGTTCTCTTCGTGCGTCGCGAGTTTTTCGTCCCGCGGCGCGAGGCCGAGCGGGCGACGACCGCGCCTGCGGAAAACGTCGAACCCTAAACGAAGCCGGGATCGATCTCGATCGCGCCTTCGAGCCAGGGCGGGGTCGGCAGCTTCTGACTGCGCAGAAAGGCTGGGTTGAACAGCTTCGAGGCATAGCGCGCGCCGCCGTCGCAGAGCACGGTGACGATCGTGTTGCCGGGCCCCATGTCGCGCGCGAGGCGGATGGCGCCGGCCACGTTGATTCCGGACGAGCCGCCGAGCAGCAGGCCTTCCTGTTCGGCGAGATCGAAGACGACCCGCAGCGCCTCATCGTCCGGAATGCGATAGGCGACGTCGACCGGGGCGCCTTCGAGATTGGCGGTGATGCGGCCCTGGCCGATCCCTTCGGTGATCGACGAGCCCTCGGCCTTCAGCTCTCCGGTGGTGTAATAGGAATAGAGCGCCGCCCCATATGGATCGGCAAGCCCGATCTTCACGTCGGGATTTCGCTCCTTGAGCGCCATGCCGACGCCGGCCAAAGTGCCGCCGGTGCCGCAGGCGCAGATGAACGCGTCCACCGCGCCGTCGAGCGCTTCGTAGATTTCGGGGCCGGTGGTGGTGAGATGGGCGACGCGGTTGGCGACATTGTCGAACTGGTTGGCCCAGACCGCGCCGTTCGGCTCTTCCCTGGCGAGGCGCTCGGCGAGCCGCCCCGACAGTTTCACGTAATTATTCGGATTGGCGTAGGGAACCGCCGGCACTTCGACAAGCAGCGCGCCCTGCAGGCGCAGCATGTCCTTCTTTTCCTGGCTCTGGGTTTCCGGGATCACGATCACGGTGCGAAAGCCGAGCGCATTCGCGACAAGCGCAAGTCCAATGCCGGTATTGCCGGCGGTGCCCTCGACGATCGTTCCGCCCGGCTTCAACGCGCCCTTCGCGCAGGCGTCTTCGACGATCGACAGCGCGGCGCGGTCCTTCACCGAACCGCCGGGATTCATGAATTCGGCCTTGCCGAGGATGCGGCACCCCGTCGCCTTCGAGGCGGCGCGTAATTCGATGAGCGGCGTGCGTCCGATGGCTTCGATGACGCTGGAGGCGATGGTCATTCATAATTCCCGGTAAGCGGCGAATCGTTCCTAACCGACCGGCGCCTTCCTCTCAAAGGCGAAAATCGCGCCATGCCGCGCACGCTCGCCGGGCGCCAGGTGTCGCATCGAAGGCTTTTCATAGAGATCGCCGCAAAAATCCTCGAGGTCGCCGTAGCCTGTCCAAGGCTCTATGCAGAGATAGGGAGCGGGCGGCAGCGTCCAGAATCCGACATGGGGGAAATCTTCCAACGTCACCGAAAGACGCGCGCCTTCGCCATTGTCAAAAACGAGACTATGGCTCGCAAGATTGAGAAAGCACAGCGCGTCGCGCGCGAACATTTGAGGCTCCAGCGGCAGCCGCCGGCCGACGAGCGGGGTCTTGCGGATCGGCTTCGAGAAGAGTCCGCCTTGTCCGATGATCGGAACGTCGGGGCGCTCCTCCTTCTCGAAAATGATCGCATGCGGCGAGGCGGAGCCGGCGAGCGGCCAGCGAAAGGCGGGATGCAGGCCGCAGGCGTAGGGCAGGGGCCGCGAGTCGATATTGGCGACGATGAGACTGTTTTCCAGCGCGCCGGCGTGGAGCCGGAATTCCACTTCGAGACGGAAGGCGAAAGGATAGAGCGCGCGGGTCTCGTCATCGTCGACGAGCGCAAGCCGCAGATAGTCGTCGCGGCGCTCGGCGATTTCGAAGCGCATTTTCCAGGCGAAACCATGGAGCGCCAGCGGATAGGTTTTGCCGTCGACGCGCACGCCGCCGTCGCGCGTCCAGCCGACGACGGGAAACAGAACTGGCGCGGTCTGATCCCAGATATCGGGGTCTTTCGCCCAGATCATGTCGACGCCTCGCGCGCGCCAGGCCGCAAGCTCCGCGCCGAAGAGCAGAATTTTCGCGCTGTCGCCGGAGAGATGCGTGAGCTGAATCGCGTCGGTCACGGCTCGATCCTATCGTGAGACGCAGGCCCAAGCGAATGCATACAAAATCATTACTCTGCCTCTGCGCCGCTTGAGCGGCGGCAGTCGCCGCAATAATGTCGCGCCGCCATGCCTCCTGCATGTCGAACGCCAATGAGAAGGGCCTATGACGATTAGCGGTCTGGTCGCGAATATCGGCGGCGGGGTCTTCGGGATGGAGTTGACGCTCTTTTTCTCGACATTCACCACCCTCCTGGCGGTGATCAATCCATTCGAAGTGCTGCCTGTCTTCCTGATGCTCCAGAGCGACAAGAGCGATGAGGAGCGGCGCCGCGTCGGTGATCAATCCATTCGAAGTGCTGCCTGTCTTCCTGATGCTCCAGAGCGACAAGAGCGATGAGGAGCGGCGCCGCGTCGCCCTGATGGCCTGCCTCTATGCGCTGCTGCTGATCCTGTTCTTTCTTTTCTTTGGCGCTGTGATCTTGAAAATATTCGGGGTCTCGCTCGCCATGGTGCGGGTCGCCGGCGGCATCGTGCTGACGCGAATCGGATTCGATCTGTTCCTGCCGTCGTCGGACGGAGAAAGCAGCCTCGCGCCCGTCGGCGCCGACGCCAATATCGCCTTCATGCCGCTGGCGATGCCGCTGATGATCGGTCCCGGCCCGATCGCGACGGTTCTGGGCATGACCGCCACCATCGAGCATTCTTCCCATGAAGGGCTGGCGTTCGGCGCCATCCTCGCCGCGATTCTTCTCGCGGTCGGAGTTACATACGCCTGTCTTCTGTTCGCCACGCGATTAACCAAGACGCTTGGGCCGCACGGAATCGACGCGGCGACCAGAATTGTCGGCTTTTTCGTCTCGGCGATGGGGGTGTCGCTGGTGTTCAGCGGCGTGATCGACGCGCTGCAGTCGCACGGTCTGAGCGGATTGCATTAGCCGACCGGGACCGTCAGTCCGTGGGGTCAAAGGCCGCGCAAGGTCTCGCCGAGCCTCAGATATATCTCGCGATGCGCGTCGCGCAGGCCGGGCACCCAGGGTTTGAGCTGCGCGCCGACGACGGCGTCGAAGTGGTCGAAGCGGTGGCCGATCGCCTTGTCGAGATATTCGTAATACCAGCGCCCCGGCTTAAGTCTGTGGCGTTCGAAGACGCCTTCGCCTCCAACCGGCTCCTGCCGCGCCGTAAACGGATAGCGCTGCGAGATGACGCTCACCGCGCCATCGTTCGGGCGCCATTGCGGCAGCGAGAGGTCGCCGCCGCCCCAGCCAACGATCGGCGCCTTGGCGAAATTCGCCTCTCGCGCCTGGTAAAGCGCCGGCTGCCAGAGAACAGGATGGATGGTCGAATCGGGCCGCCAGGTTTTGCGGAAGAAGCCCGAAGGGCGCGCATGCGTGGCGTTGGTCACAAGCGCGAGATAGAAAGAGTCCGGATGCGATCTGAACCGGGCGTTGGCGTTACGGCAGCCCTGGAGCGTCAGGTCAAAGGCGAGATTGTCGTGGCCCTCGACAAAGGCGCCTGCGTCGAGACGCGCCATCGCCTCGTAAGAGTCCGATTCTCCTTCCGTCCAATGATCGAGATGGAGATCGAACGGCTTGCGCATGGCGCTCGGAACGCCGGCGGCCATGCCGAGGAATTTGAATGATTCGGCGATCAGCCGGCTCGGTCTGCGCCTGAAACGGCCATCCGCGTGGTCGCATCCAAAGCCATAGGGCAGCAAGGATCCGTTAATGGCGCCGGCGACGCTGACGACGCCTTCGATCCAGTCCGCGCTTGATCCTCGCTTCCAAAAGTCGTCGGCGAGCAGCGCCTGCAGTTGCATGGCGGTCTGGGCGCCGGCGCCATGACCGACGAGGATCACGGGGTTCTTATCCGACCAGTCGGGCGCGAAGGGATTCATATATTCCCGCGAATAGCGGGCATGGCGCGCTTCATTGCTATGCCGCTCGCCATAATCGACCCGTCCGCCGCCGATCTGGGCGAAAAGCTCACAGGCCCGGTCGTGAAACGAACTGACCGGACCCACCTTAGCTTCGTGGACCATGAAGGGTTCGCCGATCTGATCGAGCGCGTCGCCCCAATAGGGAAGTCCCAACTCTTGGGGCCCCCAGCCGAAGAAATCATGGACGAAGACAATATGCGTGGATTTGAGCGCCATTCGCCGGTCCGACATCGACAAAAATAATAACGCTTCGGCGGCGCAAGAGGCGCGCCGCGCGGGTAAATCGCCTTGCCGTCGAACATCTCTAGGGCATCGCGCCGCGAGAAAATTTTACAGACGTTGCACGGTCAAATGCCTCATCAAAACGGATGGGATGAGAAAATCTTCCACCAGTTTGACGACGCGGCCAATTGAAAGCGACAGCGAGTGAATTTCCGGCAGTCGATGACGCTTGCGTCCGTCGCGGGCAATGCGTAGCCACTGTCTAGAGCGCTTCCCGATCACATGGAATCATGTGATCGATAAGGAATCGCTCAAAATCAAAATGTTGGAGCAGGTTCTCATCGAAAAAGTCTGTCAACTTTTTCGGAACCTGCTCTAAGAGGCTGCAATGTCCGATTCGGTGTTTCCGGCCTTTCTTGGGGTCGAGCGCTCCGTGCTTGGCCGACGGTGGCGCGGGCGGCTCGACGCCAGAGGCGAGGCGCAGTCGCTGGCGCTGACCCAAGCGCATGGGATCGACGATTTTCTTGCGCGGGTGATCGCCGGGCGCGGCGTTACGGTCGCCGACGCCGCCGCCTATCTCGATCCCAAGCTGCGCGACCTCATGCCTGACCCGTCATCGCTGCGCGATATGGACGCCGCGACCGAAAGGCTGGCGCATGCGATCGAAACCGGCGAGCGGATCGCCATTTTCGGCGACTATGACGTCGACGGCGCCTGTTCCGCGGCGCTGCTCGTCGACTTTTGGCGCGCCGCCGGCGCGCCGGAGCCGCTTCTGCATATTCCCGACCGGATCACCGAAGGCTATGGGCCAAATGTCGAGGCGATCCACGATCTTGCGGCCCGCGGCGCGACGCTTCTGGCCGCCGTCGACTGCGGAACGACGAGCCATGAGGCCTTCGCCATCGCGCACGGGCTCGGCCTCGATGTGATCGTTCTCGACCATCATCAGGCCCCGGAGGTCCTGCCCGAAGCGCTCGTCGTCAATCCCAACCGGCTCGACGACCTTTCGGGGCAGGGCGCGCTCTGCGCCGCGGGAGTCGTCTTTATCGCGCTCGCCGGCCTCTCGCGGACGCTGCGGGCGCGCGGCTGGTGGCGCGAGGATCGGCCCGCGCCCGATCTTCTCGCCGCGCTTGATCTCGTCGCGCTGGCGACCATCGCCGACGTGGCGCCGCTGGCGAGGCTCAACCGGGCGCTGGTCGCCAAGGGCCTCATGGTGATGGCGGCGCGATCGCGCCTCGGCCTCGCCGCGCTCATGGACGCGGCCCGATTGGACGGACCGCCCCGCGCCCGCGATCTGGGGTTCGCGCTCGGTCCGCGCATTAACGCCGGGGGTCGGATCGGCGACGCCGGCCTCGGCGCGCGTCTCTTGACCCTAGGAGACGGCGCGGAAGCGCATCGCATCGCCCTGGAGCTCGATCGGTTGAACAGCGAGCGTCAGCTCGTCGAGCGGGCGACATTGGAGCAGGCGATCGCCCAGGCCGAAGCGCAGTTGACGAGATCAAATCGAGTGTCCTGCCTCGTCCTCGATGGCGCGGACTGGCATCCTGGCGTCGTCGGACTGATTGCGTCACGCTTAAAGGAACGCTTTAATATTCCTGCATTTGTTATTGCATTTAATGGAGAATATGGAACAGGTTCAGGCAGAAGTTTAAGTGGCGTCGATCTAGGTTCGGCGGTCCGGCGCGCCGTCGATCTGGGGTTCGCCGTTAAGGGCGGCGGGCACGCCATGGCCGCCGGCGTTACGCTGGCTCGCGATCGGCTCGACGACTTTCGCGTCTTTCTCAACGAGTCCCTCGAAGGAGCCGTCGAGGTCGCTCGGCTTGACGACGCGCTTGTCGTCGACGCCGCCCTTTCCGGGCGAGGAGTCAGTCTCGATCTGCTGCGGCGAGTCGAACGGGCGGGGCCATTCGGCCAGGGCAATCCGGAGCCCTTGTTTGCCCTGCCCGAACAGCAGGTCGCATTCGCTCAGACTGTCGGCGCCGATCATGTTCGCGCCCGCTTGCGCTCGCGCGACGGCGCGACGGTCGACGCCATCGCCTTCCGCGCCGCGAGTTCGCCGCTCGGCGAGGCGCTTCTCAAAGCGGACGGCGCGCCGTTTCATGTCGCGGCGAAACTGTCCTCCAGCGTTTTTCGCGGGATCGAGCGCGTCGAAACTCGAATCATCGATCTCGCGCGCGTTCAATGAAGCAGGGAAGGACTGTGGCGCCCGAGCCACAGGTGCTTCCAATCTGCTCTTGCCAACGGAGTTAGGCCGCGACTGTCGCATTTTGGTCCCAATTGGACCGCCTCCTGACGCGAGCGTAACTGCGTTTAACGGCAACTTCACACATCAGCGAGAAACTCCGCGGGTCGCACTCGCGCGACGGATCTACGTCGCGCCCAAAAATTTGGAGAGGCGCGGCCATGCGACGCGTCCTTCATTGCAGACCGGCGGCAGGTTCAAGACATGATGACAAGGACCGTCGGGATGCGATCTGTCGTCTTCAAGAATTTTAACTGCGCGCAGCATCGCAAACTCAACACGAAAATCCTCGCCAAACTGCTGCCTCTTGTCTGTCTCGGCGCGCTCGCCGGATGCTCGTCGACTGGATCGCATCGGACAGCGGGGCTCGGCGGTCTGGGCCAGATCGACCCGCGCTACGGCGTGCGTCCCAGTCCGCGGGTAATTGCGGACGGCGAAGAGGTGCCGAAAGGCGGCGGCGCCTATATGGTCGGCAAGCCTTATAAGATCGCGGGCCGGACCTATTATCCAAGCGAAAAGCCCTATTCGGCGACCGGAACCGCCTCCTGGTACGGCTCGGATTTTCATGGCCGCCGCACCGCCAACGGCGAAATATTCGACAGGGCGTCGATTTCCGCCGCTCACCCGACCATGCCGCTCCCGAGCTATGCGCGGGTCACCAATCTGCGCAACGACCGTTCGATAGTGGTGCGCGTCAATGATCGCGGGCCTTACCATGGCGGACGCGTGATGGACGTGTCGCAGCGGGTGGCCCACGCGCTCGATTTCCATGGCGTCGGGACGACGCGCGTCAAGGTGGATTGGATCGGACGCGCCAATCTCGAAGGAGATGACGACGCCATGCTGCTCGCCACGCTACGCGACGACGGCGCGCCCGCCCAGCTCGACGCCTCGCCCTGGACGATGCTGGCCTCGGCGAGCGAAGCGCCAGCGCAAACCGCGCGTTACGACGATAGAGCGGAGGCCGCCGAACTCTCGGCGCGCATCGACTATGAGAACGCTCAGGCCGCCCGCGAACAGACTCTCGCCTACACGGCCCAGGAAAAAGACGCGCCGCTTCCTCCCTCGCGCGAGGAAGCCGGCGTCGACGAGGAGCCGGTCGCTTCGACCCGAAAGGCGCGGACGGTCGTCGCGCCGCTGCCGCCAACGCGGCCTGCGCATCTGGGCGCCCGTCAGGCTTCGTCCCAAGGCGCTATCCGGCAGGCGCTGAACGCCTCGATCAAGACCAACTGATCGGAACATATCGAGATTGCAATTTTTGACGCCGCGCGCCATCTTCTCCGCGCTCGGCCGCGCTGCGGCGTCAACAGGGGGAGCGCGCCCTTGCCGAAACTTCCGGTGCGATGCCTGATCCTGGCCTTTCTTGCATGGGCGGGACTGGGGGCCGATGTCGCCTTCGCCCAAGGTTTTACGACGAGCGTCCCGAGCGCGATTCTGATCGACGCCGGCACCAACACGGTTTTGTTCGAGAAAGGCGCTGACGACTTCGCCAAGCCCGCCTCGACCGTCAAAATTCTCACGGCGGAATTGATCTTTCAGGCCCTCGCCGAGGGCAAGCTGAAGCCGGACGACGAATTCACCGTCTCCGAGCACGCCTGGCGCACTGGCGGCGCCCCGGCGGGCGGATCGGCGATGTTCCTCGCCCTCAACAGCCGCGCCCGCGTCGAAGACCTCGTTCGCGGCCTGGTGATTCAGTCCGGCAACGACGCCGCGATCACCCTTGCGGAAGGTCTGGCGGGTTCCGAAGAATCCTTCGTGACCCGTATGAACAAGCGCGGCGCTGAGCTCGGCCTTGTCAAATCGCGATTCGGCAATCCCTGGGGCATGGACGGTCCCGACCAGAAGGTGACCGCCCGCGAGATGGCGAAGCTCGCCGCGCATATCATCAAGACCTACCCGCAATTTTATGGCTATTTCGGCGAGAAGGAATTCACCTGGAACAAGATCCGCCAGCAGAATCGCAATCCGCTGCTCACCATGAGCATCGGCGCCGACGGGCTGAAGACCGGCAATATCGACAAGGAAAGCGGCTATGGTCTGGTCGGTTCCGCGACGCAGGACGGCCGGCGCCTCATCGTCGCCATTTATGGCGCGAAATCTGCAAAGGAGCGGGCCGAAGAAGCGCGGAAATTGCTCCAATGGGGATTCCGCAACTTCGAAGAGAAGGAACTGTTCAAGGCCGGCGAGCCGATCGGACCGGCCCAGGTCTATGGCGGCACGCAGGGCTCGGTGGGGCTGACCGCCAAGGAAGACATCAAGGTGCTATTGCCGCGCGGCGCGAATGAGAGGCTGATGGGCAAGATCGTCTACGAAGGTCCGGTGCTGGCCCCGGTCGAAGCGGGGACGGTCGTCGGCCGCCTCGAGATCAAGCGCGGCAACGCCGTGGTGCTGGAGCAGCCGCTGCAGACCGCCGAATCGGTGGAACAGGGATCGCTGCCGCGGCGCGCCTTTGACGCCATTTACGAATCCGCCGCCGCCGCCATCCACCAGAAACTGTCCGGCAAGAAATGACCTTCCAAATGACGCCTGAAAGAGGCCGTTTCGTCACCTTCGAGGGCGGCGAGGGCGTCGGCAAGTCGACGCAGCTGGCGCGCCTCGCCGATCATCTGCGCGAGTGCGGCTTTGAGGTGGTGACGACGCGCGAGCCGGGCGGCACGGAAAAAGCCGAGAAGCTGCGCGACTTCCTGCTGTCGGGCGGCGCCGCGCCGCTTGGTCCTCTCGCCGAGGCGGCGTTGTTTTCGGCGGCGCGCGCCGACCATGTCCAGGCGCTGATCGGGCCGGCGCTCAAGCGCGGCGCCTGGGTGCTGTGCGATCGCTTCGCCGATTCGACGCGCGCTTACCAGGGCGCGTGCGGCGGCGTGGACGCCAGGACTCTAGCCTTGCTCGAAAGGGCGGCGGCAGGCGAAACGCGGCCGGATTTGACCATCGTGCTCGACCTGCCGGCGCGCGATGGGTTGGCGCGGGCGGCCACGCGGCGGGACGGCGGCGAGACGGCCGACCGCTTCGAAAACGAGGGCCTCTCCTTCCATGAGAGGCTTCGTCAGGCCTTTCTCGACATCGCCGAGAGCGAAGCTGATCGTTGCTGCGTCATCGACGCGGCGAGATCGGTCGACGACGTCGCGGGCGCGATCCGCGCCGTCGTTCACGACCGCTTTCTTGCGCATGCCGCGCAAGCCGCGCAATGAGCCGCGACGAAGCGAACCCCGAAAGCGACCGCTACGACGACGCCCCGCATCCGCGGGAGATTCTCGCCCTGTTCGGGCATGTCGAGGCGGAGCGCGAATTCCTCGACGCCTACCGTCGCAACAAAATGGCGCAGGCCTGGATCGTGGGCGGGCCGGAGGGCGTCGGCAAGGCGACGCTCGCCTGGCGGCTGGCGCGATTTCTCCTCGCCCATCCCGATCCCGGCGCCGCGGCGGTTCTGACCGCCGAAAGCCTCGCGGTCGCAAAGGACCACCCGGCGGCGCGCCGCATCGCCTCGCTGGCGCTCGCCGACATTTTTCTCCTGCGCCGCGCCTGGAATGACAAGACCAAGAAGCATTTCACCGAAATTCGCATCGAAGAGGTGCGCAAGGTCATCCAGTCCTTCCATCAGGCTTCGGGAACCGGCGGCTGGCGCATCGCCATCGTCGACTGCGCCGACGATCTCAATCGGGCCAGCGCCAATGCGCTCTTAAAGCTCATCGAGGAGCCGCCCGAACGTTCGCTGTTCCTGCTCGTCGCGCATCAGCCGGGACGCATCCTGCCGACGATCCGCTCGCGCTGCCGCAGACTGATGCTTGGCCCCCTGTCGCCGGAAGACACGATCGCGGCGGTGAAAAATGCCGGGCCGCCGTGGTCGGCGGCGCCGGAGGCGGAGCTCATCGTCGCCGCGGCGCGCGCCGACGGCTCGGTGCGCGAGGCGCTGCGGCTGCTCGGCGATGACGGCGTCGCCTTCGACGCCGCTGTGCGAAAGCTGTTCGAGCGGCTGCCGCAGGTCGATTGGCTCGGCGCCCACATGCTGGCCGACAAGCTCACCGGCCGAGACAATGAAGCCGCCTATGAGACCTTCATGCGAGCGATGCAAAGGCACCTCGACGGTCGGGTGCGGGAGCTTGCGGGAAGCGGCGCGCCGCCGGCGCGGCTTGTGGGCTTTGCGCGCGCTTGGGAGGAGATTCGTAACGCAGCGCGCGAGACCGAAGTCTTCAATTTCGACAAGCGCGCGCTGGTGCTTGGGGTTTTTGAGAGGTTGGCGCGGGCGGAGGGCGGCTGAGTGTTCGGGCGCTAACCGGCCTCGCGGCCGCCGTTCGCAAGGGCGTCTTCAACAAGCTGCTGCACCACCGCCGGATCGCGCGGGAAGCCGGCGCGAATCCATTCGGCCTG
Organism: Alphaproteobacteria bacterium; assembly: GCA_016869555.1. GTDB lineage: Bacteria > Pseudomonadota > Alphaproteobacteria > Rhizobiales > Beijerinckiaceae > Methylocystis. The sequence goes on from VGDY01000034.1 coordinate 18,146, forward strand.
CAGCGCTTTGAGCGCCTCGCCCAATGCCTTGCCGGGCGCGACGCCGCGGGCGATGAGGTCCGCGCCCTTTATCGGGAAAGCGGGCGTCGGCGTTTCTTCGAGATAGCGCGCCGCCTCGATCCAGTCGGCGTCGTCCGCCGCCGCCGCGCTTTCGGCATGGGCCAGCGCCAGCGCGTCGGCCGCGGCGCGCGCGCCGCACAGGAACAGCATTTCGCGCAGATGCGACGCGGGCGGCGGGCGATCGCGTCCGTGCAGAGGCGCGAGCGCGCGCGCCGCCGCCGCCAGCCGCGCGAATTCGTCGTTGGAAAGCCGCAGGCGGTCGCGCAGCCGCTCGGAATCTTCGACCGTCAGCGCCGAGAAAGCCGCCAGCCGCAAGACCGCATCCGCCGGCCTGCCCATCGCGGCCTCACGCTCGGCCAGCCGCTGCAGGCGCGCGGGATAGCCGATGCCGAGGATCACCTCGATCACGCCGGCGTGCGACATGGCGCGCAGCACTTCCGGCGCCCGCCGCGCAAGCATCAGTTTCATCAATTCGGCGCGGATGCGTTCGCGCGACAGGCGCGACAGGTTTTCCCGCGCGACGATCGATTCGTGCAGGCCTTCGCGGTCGAAAGGCCCTTCGCCATGCGAGGCGTTGAAGCGAAAGAAGCGCAATATGCGCAGATAGTCCTCGCGAATGCGCGTCGCGGCGTCGCCGATGAAACGGACGCGCCGCGCCTCGATATCGGCAAGTCCGCCCGTGTAATCGTAAATCTTCCCGTCGGGGGAGAGCGACAGCGCATTGATCGTGAAGTCGCGGCGCTTCGCGTCCTGCTCGAAATCGCCGCCGAATCGCACCTTGGCGAAGCGCCCGTCGGTCTCGACGTCTTCGCGCAGCGTCGTGACTTCATAGGGCGCGCCGGCGACGACGATCGTCACGGTGCCGTGTTCGATCCCCGTCGGCACGCCTTTCAAACCGGCGTCGCGGGCGGCGCTCAGGACAGATTCCGGCAAGGCCGTCGTGGCGAGGTCGACCTCGTGAGGCGGCAGGCCGAGCAAAGCGTCGCGCACCGCGCCGCCGACGACCCGCGTCTCGGCGCCGGTCTTGGCGAGCGCCGCAAAGAGCGTCGTCAAACGCGGATCGTCGAGCAGACCCTGCGCCGCCTTCATTCGAAACGGCCCGGCTTCAATTTTCCATCCTCGACATGGGCCGGCACATAGGCGCCCTGGTTGAGGCGGGTGAGGCCGAGCGTCACGACGCCGACGATGGCGATGAGGAGGCCCGCGATCGTCAGCAGCGAGACGATCCTGCCATGCCAGAGTTCGCGAACGAAAGGCCAACGCCGCTGCAGCGAGTGGAACAGCGCATAGGCGACGAAAGGCGTGAGAAAGAGCAGGGCGGTTTCGACGATTGCGCGCCACATGGGCGGGAACGCCTTTCAAAATGAGAGCCGGCGGCCAACTATACATGCAGTCATATACATGGCGTGGGACAGTCGGGGGTTTAATGCGGAACGCATGAACAAACTGTCACGTGCAAATCGGCGCCCAAGCGACAAAATGCCCCCATCGCGCCGGTTGCGCTTGAATTGCGGGGACGGAGCGATCAAGATTGCAGGTGGCCATCCATCCCGTCGCTTCGCCTTGAAAATCCGCGCGAAGCCCCGCGGGGTTTCGGATCGACACCCGGCGGAACTGGGCAGCTCCGCCGTCGACGCGCCCGATCTCCTCATCGACAGGCTGCCAGAGCAAGGCTGAAATGACCTCACTCGACACCAAGACGACCTCGCTCGAATCAGCCGTCGTCCAATCCGCCGAACGCGCGCTTGACCATATCGGACGCGCCCGCGCCGCGATCGGCGCCGTCATCTTCGGTCAGGACGAGGTCGTCGAGCAGGCGCTGGTGACGATACTGGCCGGCGGCCATGGATTGCTCGTCGGCGTGCCCGGACTCGCCAAGACCAAGCTTGTCGAGACGCTGGGCCGGGTGCTCGGCCTCGCCGAGCAGCGGGTGCAGTTCACGCCCGACCTGCTGCCCGCCGACATTCTCGGCTCCGAAGTGCTGGAGGAGGGCGCGGACCGTTCGCGCTCGTTCCGCTTCATCAGGGGCCCGATCTTCACTCAGCTGCTGATGGCCGACGAAATCAACCGCGCCTCGCCGCGCACGCAATCGGCGCTGCTTCAGGCGATGCAGGAGCACCACGTCAGCGTCGCCGGCAAGCGCCATGACCTGCCGCGGCCCTTCCATGTCCTGGCGACGCAGAATCCGCTGGAGCAGGAGGGCACCTATCCGCTGCCCGAGGCGCAGCTCGACCGCTTTCTGATGCAGATCGACGTGCATTATCCCGACCGCGCCAGCGAGCGTCGGGTTCTTCTGGAGACGACCGGCGAGACTGTCGCCGAAGCCAGCCGGGCGCTCGACGCCGAGGAGCTGATGGCGACGCAGCGGCTGGTGCGCCGGCTGCCGATCGGCGAGAAGGTCGTCGACGCGATTCTCGATCTTGTTCGCGCCGCCCGCCCCGACGAGGGCGATCCGGACATCGCGCCGCATGTGGCCTGGGGTCCGGGACCGCGCGCCGCGCAGGCGCTGATGCTGGCGACGCGGGCCAGAGCGCTCGTCACCGGCCGCCTCGCGCCCTCGATCGACGACGTGGCGAAACTCGCCGCGCCGGTGCTGCGCCACCGCATGGCGCTCAATTTCGCCGCGCGCCGCGAGATGACAGTTTCCGACGTGATCGAAACGCTCGTGACACGGATTGGGTGACGCATCCCGCATGCGTCCTCCTTCGCCGTCATCGCGAGACCGCCGCGCCATCTGCGAGAGGGCTGACGATGTTCGCTGACGTCGCCACGCGCGCCTATGACCCGGCGCGGCGCAAGCCTGCGGACGGCGCCGCGGCGGCCGATCTCGCCAGCCGCATGCCTCGACTCGTCGCCCGCGCCCGCGAGATCGCGGCGAGCCTCGCCTATGGCGTTCACGGCCGCAAGCGCGCGGGAGTCGGCGAGACCTTCTGGCAGTATCGGCCGTTTACGTCCGGCGAGGCGGCGCATCGCATCGACTGGCGCCGCTCGGCGCGCGGCGATCAGCTCTATGTGCGCGAGCGTGAATGGGAGGCCGCGCATGACTATTTCCTGTGGATGGATTGCTCGCCCTCCATGGCCTATGGCTCGTCGCTCGCCGCCGACGACAAGCTTTCGCGCGCGGTGACCCTCGGGTTGGCGCTCGCCGACGTGCTCGTTCGCGGCGGCGAGCGGGCGGCGGCGCTGGGCCTGACGGCGCCGGTCTCGGCCCGTGACGTCATCGACCGACTCGCGCGCGCGCTGGCTGACAACGCGATGGCGGCGGCGCGCGACGACCTTCCGCCGCAGGCGCCGATGCGCCCGCGCGCCAGGGTCGTGCTGATCTCGGACTTTCTGATTGAACCGGACGCGCTTGCCGCGCGTCTGCGGCGCTTCGCCGACGCCGGCGCCTCCGGGGCGGTCCTGATGGTGACCGATCCCAGCGAAGAGACGCTGCCCTTCTCCGGCGAGACGGTATTTGTCGACACTGACGGCGGACCCGCCTATTACGCCGGCGACGCGCGGAGCTTGCGCGCCGCCTATGCGCGCCGCTTTGAGGCGCATCGCGACGCGGTGCGCCGCGCGGCGCAGCGCGTCGGCTTTATCTTCCTGCAGCATCGCACCGACCGGCCCGCCGCCGAAGCGGCGCTGGCGATGGCGATGGGATTGCTCGCGGCGGATGGCGTCGGCTTCGAGGGGCGGCGCTGATGTTTTCCTTCGCGGCGCCGCTTGCTCTGTTCGGCCTCCTCGCTCTGCCGCTCATTTATTGGCTGTTGCGGGTGACGCCGCCGCGCCCGCGCGAGATCGTCTTTCCGCCAACAAAAATCCTGCGCGAGCTGAAGCCGAATGAAGAGACTCCGGCGAAAACCCCGTGGTGGCTGATGGCGCTGCGGCTGGCGCTCTCCGCGGCGTTGATTATCGCAATGGCGGGGCCCGTCTGGGCGCCGAGCGGTATCGTCGCGTCCTCGGCGCCGACGCTGATCGTCATCGATGACGGCTGGCCGGCGGCGCCGACGTGGGAGCGACGCGTCGAGGGCGCCGCATCCATCATCGAGTCGGCCGCGCGCGCCGGCGGTCCGGTGGCCGTTGCGTTCGCCTCCGAGGCCGCCGCGCCAGTTCCAGGAGACGGATCGCGCGCGATGGAGAAATTGCGCTCCGTGCGCCCCAAGCCGTTTCTGCCGGAGCGCAAACCGATCGGCGAGCAGGTTCTGGCCTTCGTCCGCGCGCATCCTGCCGCGCGGCTGGTCTGGATCAGCGACGGCGTCGCGCAGGGCGACGCGGCGGGTTTCGCGCGCATGTTGAAGCAGTCCGGAGCGGGCGGCGTCGAGGTCTATGTCGAACATCATGCGCCGCGCGCGCTCGCCGCGCCGACCAATGACGCCGCTGCGCTCAGCGTCGACGTGCTGCGCGCCGGCGCGGAAGAGTCGACGGCGGTCGACGCGCTCGACGCCAAAGGGCGCACGATCGGCCGCGCCGCCGTGGATTTCGGGGCGGCGCCGCGGGTTCGGGCGAAAATCGAACTGCCGGTCGAACTGCGCAACGAAGTGAGCCATCTGCGCATCGAGGGCGAGAATTCCGCCGGCGCGGTCGCGCTTCTCGACGCGCGCTCGAAGGTAAGGCGCGTGGCGCTGGTCAGCGGCGACGGCGCCGACATGGCGCAGCCGCTGCTCTCGCCGCTCTATTATCTCGAGAAGGCGCTCGCGCCTTTCGCCCAGATCCGAACCGCGCGTCCGGGCGCCGTCGATCCTGTGCAGGCGCTGCTCGCCGAAAATCCCAACATCATGGCGCTCGCCGATGTCGGCCTCGCGCCCGGAGAGACCTTCGACGCTCTGTCGCGCTTCGTCGAAGAAGGCGGGACGCTGGTGCGTTTCGCCGGGCCGCGCCTCGCCAACGCCGACGATGATCTCCTGCCGGTCCGTCTGCGCCGCAACGGCCGCGTGCTGGGCGGCGCCATGTCCTGGGAGGAGCCGAAAGCTTTGGCCGAGTTCGACGCGACGAGTCCCTTCTTCGGCTTGACCGCATCAAAAGACGTCACGGTGCAGCGGCAGGTGCTCGCCGAGCCTGATCCCGGACTGGCGGACAAGACCTGGGCGCGTCTTTCCGACGGCACGCCGCTGGTCACGGCGGAGCGGCGCGGCAAGGGACTGATCGTGCTGTTTCACGTCAACGCCGACGCCAATTGGTCGAATCTGCCGATCGCGGGACTGTTCGTCGATATGCTGAAACGGATCAGCGCCATGGCGGGAGAATCATCGGCGCCCGCGGGCGGCGAACGAACTGACGCCGTCGCCGATCAGTCGGCCCTGGCGCCGATGCGCGTTCTCGACGGATTTGGCGCGCTCGGCGCGCCCGGCCCCACCGCGCAAAGCATTCCGCCGAGCTTCGAGGGTCCGGCGAGCGCCGAACATCCGCCAGGGCTTTACGGCGCGGGGGAAGCCTTCGTCGCCGTGCAGACGTTGCGTCCCGCCGATGACGTCAGCGCTTTCGATTTCGCCGGCGCCGGGCTGACCGCGAGCGCTTTGCGATCGGGCGCGCAGCTCGATCTGCGCGGGCCGCTGCTTCTCCTCGCGCTTATCGCCTTCATCGCCGACGCGCTGATCGCCATGGCGCTCGGCGGCAAGCTTCGCCTGCGGCCGTTCGGCGCCGCGACGGCGGCGCTGCTGGCGCTGCTCTGCGTATCGGCGACGATGGATGAAACGCGCGCCGAGCCCGCGCCGAAATCAGCCGCCACTCAGCGAGAGAAAGACGCCGCGCTGACGACGCGGCTCGCCTATGTGATCTCGGGCGACGCCCGCATCGACGAAACATCGCGGTTGGGGCTGGAGGCGCTCACGCAGGCGCTGAACTCGCGCACCTCCTTCTCGCCGGGAGAGCCGGTCGGCGTCGATCCGGCGAAGGACGAACTCGCCTTTTATCCTATGCTCTACTGGCCGATCGTCGCCAGCGCGTCGCAGCCTTCCGCCAAGACGGCGGCGAGAGTCGCGGCCTATATGAAACAGGGCGGCACGGTCGTCTTCGATACGCGCGACGCGCTCTCGCAGCGCGTCGGCGGCGCGCCGACGCCGGAGACGCTATGGCTGCGCGATCTGACGAAGAGTCTCGACATTCCGCCGCTGGAGGTGACGCCGCGCGATCACGTCATCACCAAGACCTTTTACCTGCTCGACGGCTTCGTCGGCCGCTACGCCAATGGCGAGACCTGGGTCGAGGCGCTGCCGCCGGAGCCCAAGGATCAGGCGGCGCGTCCGGTGCGGGCGACGGACAGCGTCTCGGCGATCATCATCACATCCAACGACCTCGCCAGCGCCTGGGCGCATGACAAGCGCGGTCAGCCGCTGTTTCCGTTGACGCCGGGCGGCGCGCGCCAGCGCGAATTCGCGATCCGCGGCGGCGTCAATCTGGTGATGTATACGCTGACCGGAAACTACAAGTCCGACCAGGTCCATGTGCGCGATCTGCTGGAAAGGCTGGGCCAGTGAGCGGCGTCGAGATTTCGCGACCGCCTTCAGCCGCGTCATGGCCGCGCATGTCCCGGCCGTCCACGCTCAAGCGACGCGGCGTGGATGCCCGCGACAAGCGCGGGCATGACGGCGCGGGGTGGAGCATGGCGACATGAGCGACCTCACGCTCGCCTTTTCGCCGCTCGTGCCGTGGTCCGCGCTGATCGCCCTTTGCCTTCTTGGCGCCGGCGCGCTGGCGCTGCTGGCGGCGAGGGGCCAGCGCGGCGCGGCGGTCCGCGCCATCGCCTTCGCCTTGCTGATCGCCGCGCTCGCCGATCCATCGCTCGTGCGCGAAAAGCGCGATCCGCAGAAAAGCGTCGTCGCCGTCGTGATCGACAAGAGCGACAGTCAGAAATTTGGCGCGAGAGACGCGCAGACCGAAGAGGCGCGCAAGGCGCTCGAATCGGCGCTTTCAAAATTCGGCGACGTCGAAACGCGCGCGATCAGCGTCGCCAACGACTCTTCCGGCAATGACGGCACCAAGCTCTTCGGCGCGCTCGCCGAAGTCTTGAAAGACGCGCCGCCGGAGCGGGTCGGCGGCGCGATTCTTCTCACCGACGGCGTCGTCCACGACATTCCCGCCAAAGCCGAGGCGCTCGGCTTCAAGGCGCCGATCCATGCGCTGGTGACCGGACATCAGGGCGAACGCGATCGCCGCATCGAACTTGTCGAGGCGCCGCGTTTCGGTATCGTCGGCAAGGATCAGATCATCCGCGCGCGCGTCGTCGATCTCGGCGGCGACGGCGCGCGCATCCCGATTTCCGTGCGCCGCGACGGCGAGGCGCTGCCGACCTTCAGCCCCGTTCCCGGCGACATCGTCAGCATTCCGGTGCGGATCGAACATGGCGGCCAAAACGTCGTCGAACTCGAAATTCCATCGGCGCCCGGCGAGCTGACGCCGCTCGACAATAAGGCCGTGCTGTCGATCGAAGGCGTGCGCGACCGACTCAAGGTGTTGCTTGTGTCGGGCGAGCCGCATCCCGGCGAGCGAAGCTGGCGCAATCTGCTGCGCGCCGACGCCAATGTCGAGCTGGTGCATTTCACCATTTTGCGGCCGCCGGAAAAGCTCGACATCACCCCGGCGAGCGAATTGTCGCTGATCGCCTTTCCCACCGCCGATCTCTTCGGCCGCAAGATCAACGAATTCGACCTCATCATCTTCGACCGCTATTCGAGCCAGACGACTCTGCCCTCGATCTATTTCGAGAATATCGCCAATTACGTCGAGAACGGCGGCGCCTTTCTCGCGGCGGTCGGCCCCGATTATGCGACGCTGCGCGGGCTCTATTACTCGCCGCTCGAAAACATTCTTCCGGCGCGCCCCGACGGCGCGCTTGTCGAACAGGCGTTCCGCGCCCGCGTCAGCAAGGAGGGCGAGAAGCATCCGGTGACGCGGGGCCTCGCCGGCGCCAATGCCGAGCCGCCGAATTGGGGCGAATGGTTCCGGCAGGTCGACGCCAATGTGGTGAAGGGCGATTCGATCATGTCCGGCGTGCGCGACAAGCCGCTGCTGGTGCTGTCGCACGAAGGCAAGGGCAGGGTGGCGCTGCTGCTTTCCGACCAGATCTGGCTTTGGGCGCGCGGCTTCGAGGGCGGGGGACCGCATGTCGATCTCATGCGCCGTCTCGCCCATTGGCTGATGAAGGAGCCCGATCTTGAGGAGGAGGCGCTGCGCGCCTTCGCGCATGGCCGCGAAGTGAGCGTCGAGCGCCAGACGATGAAGGAGCAGCCGGCGCCGGTGATGGCGACGGCGCCGTCGGGCGCGCGCGACGAAATCGCGGTCGCGCAAAGCGAGCCGGGACTGTGGCGGGCGCGTTTCGACGCCAAGGAAATGGGCCTGTGGCGCTTCGAGAGCGAAGGATTGGCGGCGCTGGTCAATGTCGGCCCGCCCAATCCGCGCGAGTTCCGCGAAGTCGCCTCGACGACGGAGAAGCTGCAGCCGCTGGCGGAGGCGACCGGCGGCACGACGCGGCGCCTATCGAACGGCGGGGGCGATACGGTCTCCATGCCGCGCGTCGTCGAATTGCGCGACGCCAACCGCTACGGCGGCTCGGACTGGATCGGCGTCAGACAGACCGGCGCCTCGACGCTCGTCGGCGTCGAAATCGCGCCGCTGGGCTTGGGACTATGGGCGATGCTGGCGCTGGTCGGCGCTGTTGTGGCGGCGTGGGCGTGGGAGGGGAAGAGGTAGGCCTTTCTTCCATTTCGAGACATAATGGATTCACGTTGAGTCCATTTTCCACGAGGTTGCCGAGCGGACTTTCAAATGGCTCATTTCAAGCGAATACGTGACCCAGTCCACGGCCTCATCATTTTCGATCTGGAAGACAGGGACAGCGAAGTTGATAAAGCAGCTTGGCGGCTGATTAATGTTCCCGAGTTTCAGCGTCTGCGACGCGTGAAGCAATTGGGAGTTTCGGAATTCACATTCCCAGGCGCAACTCATACGCGCTTCGCACATTCAATTGGCGTCTTCCATGTAGCGCGCGAATTGATGAAAATAGCTAAGAAACAGTGCGCAAACTGGAATCACAATAATGCAAGGGGATGTCCCGATCATTGTTGAAAAAGGAGGAGCGGCGTTGCTCGCCTTGAGCCGTTAGGCTCGGGGTGCTGATTCCACGAAAGGAAGCAACGCCATGCAGGAACATACCACATCGACCGCGATT
>VGDY01000035.1 GCA_016869555.1 Alphaproteobacteria bacterium
ATCGCGGTCGATGTGGTATGTTCCTGCATGGCGTTGCTTCCTTTCGTGGAATCAGCACCCCGAGCCTAACGGCTCAAGGCGAGCAACGCCGCTCCTCCTTTTTCAACAATGATCGGGACATCCCCTGGCGAAGAGCTTGCTGACCGCGCTTCGCGCCTCCGAAAAATTGGTCAGGAGCGCATAGAGCCCGATGCAGAGAACGACGGTGAACAGCGCCGCATTAAGCGCTTTGAGCAGCCGGTCCCAAAGCGCGAGCGAGATACGAATAGCTTGATGAGTCATACCGCCCTCCTAAAATTCATTAACATCGCCTTAACGACCGGCGATGAATTCCAAATTGATGGGTCCTTTCGTCGCGCGCTGTGCGGCGGCGCACCTGATCAAATAGCGCGCAATTGCCGCAGCGCCTCGCCCAGGGCCATCGCCGCGGCTACGGCGACGTTGAGCGAGCGTACGTCCTGGCGCATGGGAATGCGGAGCGCCAGATCGGCGGCGGCGTGCACCTCCTGCGGCGCGCCGGCGGATTCCCGGCCGACAAGCAGAATATCGCCTTCGCGGAAGGCGCAGTCGAGATAGGAGACCGTCGCGCGCGTGGACAGCAGTAGCAGGCGGCGCGTTTCGCCCGCCTGGCCGCGAGCGGCGCGCCACGCTTGAAAGGCGGCGAAGGACGCATGTCGGTCAATCGTCACGTGGTCGAGGTAATCCATGCCGGCGCGCCGGAAGTCACGGTCGCTTGTGGGAAAACCTGCCGGCCCGATAATCGCAGCAGCGACGCCAAGGCAGGCGCAGCTTCGCAGCATGGTCCCGGCGTTTTGAGGAATGTCGGGCTGGTACAAAGCAAGCATAAGAGGAGCCATGTCTGCGTTCCGACGGTTGAAATGGTCGAATTTGCGGCATATCGCCGCGAACGGCGCCTCGCCCTTGTGCGCCCGGGGGAATAGCCAAATTTCCCTGGCGCGGCTTGTGGACAGTGGCGGAGATTCGCGTAAAACACTCGGCTTGGGCGAAGCCGCCGCCTCGGCCGCGAAGTCTTGAGAGCGTTGGGAGAGGTTCGAGCGTGACAAGCAAAGACGCCGCCGTGAAACCGGCGGAGCCGAGCCGGCGCGACATACTCTATGTCGCATCGGGCGCCGCCGCCGCGGGAGCCGTCGCCGGCGTGGCGTGGCCGCTGATCGCGCAAATGAATCCCGACGCGTCCACGCTGGCCTTGGCCTCGACCGAAGTCGACCTGTCGGCGGTTCCGGAAGGCCAGATCGTCACCGTGAAATGGCGCGGCAAGCCGGTTTTCGTGCGTCACCGCACGCCAGCCGAAATCAAGGCGGCGGAAAACGTTCCCTTGTCGGAACTGCCGGATCCGGAGCCTGACGCCAAACGCGTCCATAAGCCTCAGTGGCTCGTCGTCGTCGGCGTCTGCACGCATCTCGGCTGCATACCGACCGGCAAGGAGGGCGAGTTTAACGGCTGGTTCTGTCCCTGCCATGGTTCGGTCTACGACCTTTCGGGAAGGATTCGCAGCGGCCCGGCGCCGACGAATCTGGAAGTGCCGCCCTATGCCTTCATCACCGAAACCAAGATCAAGATCGGCTAGCCAGGCCAAGCGCCTATTCGTTTTTTGCGCGAAATTCCGAGAGCATCAGGCCCATGGAAGGACATTCCCAATACACGCCCAAAAGCGGCTTCGCGCGCTGGTTGGAGCGTCGCCTGCCGATTTTGAGCTTCATGCATGATTCCTTTGTCGCCTATCCGACTCCGAAGAACCTCAACTATATGTGGGTGTTCGGCGCGATTTTGAGTTTTATGCTCGTCGCCCAGATTGTGACCGGCGTCGTTCTCGCCATGCATTACACGCCGGAGACGACGCTTGCTTTCGATTCCGTCGAAAAGATCATGCGCGACGTGAATTGGGGACCCATTTTGCGCTATGCGCACGCCAATGGCGCGTCGATGTTCTTCCTCGCCGTCTACATCCATATCTTCCGCGGCATGTATTACGGCTCCTACAAGGAGCCGCGCGAAGTCTTGTGGATTCTCGGCGTCATCATTTTCATGCTGATGATGGCGACAGGATTCCTCGGCTATGTCCTGCCCTGGGGCCAGATGTCCTTCTGGGCCGCGACCGTCATCACCAATCTCTTCTCCGCCATTCCCGTCGTCGGCACGTCGATCACCACCTGGCTGCTCGGCGGCTATTCGGTCGACAATCCGACCCTCAACCGCTTTTACGCTCTGCACTATCTCGTGCCGTTCATCATCGTCGCGATCGTGATCCTTCACGTTTGGGCGCTGCATGTGACGGGGCAGAACAATCCGTCCGGCGTCGAGGTGAAGAACATCAAGAAGGAAACCGTTCCTTTCACGCCCTATGCGACGCTGAAAGATTCGGTGGGCATCGTCGCTTTCCTGGTCGTCTATTCTTGGCTGACGTTTTTCGTGCCGAACTATCTCGGCCACCCGGACAATTACATCGAAGCCAATCCGCTGGTGACGCCTCCGCATATCGTGCCGGAATGGTATTTCCTGCCCTTCTACGCCATCCTGCGCGCGATCCCGAACAAGCTCCTTGGCGTCATCGCGCTCTTTTTGTCGATTCTGATCACCGCGGCCTTGCCCTGGCTCGACACGTCGAAGGTGAAGTCGGCGTCGTATCGGCCGATGTTTCGCAAGGAATTCTGGCTGTTTCTCGCGGTGTGCGTCGGGCTCGGCTATCTCGGCGCACAGCCCGCCGAAGGCGCCTATCTGTGGTTCGCGCGGGTGTTTTCGGCCTATTATTTCCTGCACTTCCTGGTGATTTTGCCGCTACTCGGCAAGATCGAGAAACCGGAGCCGGTTCCAGAGTCGATCGAGGCCTCGATCGTGCGAGGGGAAACCTCCCATGTCTGAGGCGCAAAGAATATCGCGTCTGCTCATCGCTTCGATGAAGCGCCGGGCGCTCATTCCCGTCGCGATCGCCGCGACGATGCTGCTGCTCGCGCCTGCCTGGGCGCAGGAGGAGACCCCACCGTCCGTGACCGATCAGGGGGCCGAGCCTGCCGATAAGGCCGCCGAGCCATCCGCGAAGGAGGGCGATAACGCCGCCGCGCCGCCGCCTAAGGAAGCCGAGACACTCGCCGCGCCTCCCTCGACGGAGAAGGAGACGGCCCATGAGAGCGCCAGGCATGAGCAGAAGCCCAAGCGCTTCGATTGGAGCTTCGCGGGCGCGTTCGGCCGCTACGACAAGGCGCAGTTGCGCAGAGGCTTCAAGGTTTACAAGGAGGTCTGCTCCTCCTGCCATTCGATAAAAATGCTTGCCTTCCGTAATCTGTCACAGCCCGGCGGGCCTGAGTTTTCCGAAAAAGAGGTCGAGGCGCTCGCCGCGAGCTACAAGGTGAAGGATGGCCCGAATCAGGCGGGCGAATATTTCGATCGGCCGGCGCGTCCGAGCGATCGCTTTCCGCCGCCCTTCGCCAATGAACAGGCGGCGCGCGCCGCGCTCGCCGGCAATTATCCGCCGGACATGTCGGTTCTCGCCAAGGCGCGCGGTTATTCGCGGGGGTTTCCGCTGTTCCTCTTCGACGTGCTTCCGGGATTCTCCTATCAGGAGCACGGCGTCGATTACATCGTCTCGCTGATGGAGGGGTATGAGGACACGCCGCCGGACGTCAAATTGCCGGACGGACAGTTCTACGATCCCTATATGCCGGGCCGGCGTATCGGCATGCCGCCGCCGCTGTCGGACGGGGTCGTGACTTACGACGACGGCGCGCCGCAGACGATCGATCAATACGCCAAGGACGTTTCGGCATTCATGATGTGGGTCGCCGAGCCTCATCTCGAATCCCGCAAGCGCGTCGGGCTCGGGGTCATCGCCTTTCTGCTCGTCTTCGTCGGCCTGCTCTACTACACGAAGCGCAAAATCTGGACGGACGTGCCGCATTAGGCCGGCGCTGCAGTCCCGCTCCGGCGTACGGTTGGCGCCCGGAACGCGTCCGCGATTTCTTGATCGAAGCCGCCAAATCGGGCACAAGGCGCTACCGTCTTCGGGCGTTGATCGCTCGCCGCTTTTCCCGGAAAGGTTGCAATGTCGGAGATCATGCGCGTCGGTATCGCGGGGCTCGGCACCGTCGGCGCGGCGGTGGCGCGACTGCTCCGCCGGCAGGCCGAGGCGCTGACCGCACGTACCGGACGGCGCATCGTCCTGGTGGGCGTTTCGGCTCGCGACGCGGCGAAGGAGCGCGACGCCGACCTTTCCGGCGCGGAATTTTTCCACGATCCGGTCAAGCTTGCGGCCTCACCATCGATCGACCTGTTCGTCGAATTGATCGGCGGCTCGGAAGGCCCGGCGCGCGCCTGCGTCGAAACGGCGCTCGCCCATGGCAAGCCGGTGGTCACCGCCAACAAGGCGCTGCTCGCCTCGCACGGCCTGCATCTCGCGGCGCTCGCCGAGGAGAAACGCGCCGCGCTCGCCTTCGAGGCGTCGGTCGCCGGCGGCATTCCGATCGTCAAGACGCTGCGCGAGGGCCTCGCCGGCAATTCGATCGAGCGCGTCTACGGCATTCTCAACGGCACCTGCAATTATATCCTCTCGCGGATGGAGCAGGAGCAGTTGTCTTTCGAGGAATGTCTGAGCGAGGCGCAACGGCTGGGCTACGCCGAGGCCGATCCGACCTTCGATATCGGCGGCTTCGACACCGCCCATAAGCTTGCGATCCTCACTTCGCTCGCCTTCGGCACGCGCATCGCCGCCGAGGCCATCGACATCGAAGGCATCGAGCATGTGAGTCTCGCCGACATCGACGCGGCGGCTGAACTTGGCTACCGCATCAAGCTGCTCGGCGTCGCGCAGCGCACCGCCGACGGCGTCGAGCAGCGCGTGCATCCGACCATGGTCAGCAAGAACTCCGCCATCGCCCAGGTGATGGGCGTCTCGAACGCGGTCACCATCGACGCCGACGCGGTGCATGAGCTGACGCTCGTCGGGCCTGGGGCAGGCGGCGACGCCACCGCCTCGGCGGTCGTCGCCGATATCGCCGACATCGCCAAGGGCGTCCGCTCGGCGCCCTTCGGCCTGCCGTCGGTAAAGCTCGCCGAACTCACGCGCACGCCGATGCGCCGCCACGAGGGCGGCTATTATATCCGCCTGTCGGTGCGCGACGTCGCCGGCGCCTTCGCCAAGATCGCGACGCGCATGGCCGAGCGGCGGATTTCGCTCGAAAGCATCGTGCAGCGCGGCAAGCGCGGCGCGCCGGGAGATTGCGTCGACGTGATCCTCATCACCCATGCGACGAGCGAACATCTCGTGCGCGAGGCGCTGGACCTGATCGATCAGGACGGCGTCATCGTCTCGCGCGCGCAGGTCATCCGCATCGAACGCGAGTAGCGCGACATGACGCAACAGCCCGAACCCGACGCGTCGCGGATCGACCGCTATCTGACGCTGGAGCTGGCGCGCGCTTCGGAACGCGCCGCTGTCGCCGCCGCCAGATTGCGCGGACGGGGCGACGAAATGGCGGCCGATCTCGCGGCGGCCGAGGCGATGCGCGAGGAGCTGTCGCGGCTTCCGGTGCGCGGACGCATCGTGATCGGCGAGGGCGACGAAGGCGCCGCGCCGCTGCTCTACATGGGCGAGGAAATCGGCGCGGGCGTCGGTCCCCGCGTCGATCTCGGCGTCGCGGCGCTCGAAGGATCGACGCTCTGCGCCAAGGACATGCCGGGCTCGATCGCCGTCGTCGCCATGGCGCCGGCCGGATCGCTCCTGCATGCGCCCGACGTTTACATGGATAAGATCGCCATTGGTCCGGGGTATCCCGAAGGCACGATCGATCTCGACCACGATCCGGGCGACAATGTCAGGGCGCTCGCCATCGCCAAGGGCGTGCGGCCGAGCGAAATCACCGTGAGCATTCTCGATCGGCCGCGCCATGCCGACATCATCCGCGCCTGCCGCAACGCCGGCGCCTGCGTGCGCCTCATCGCCGACGGCGACGTCGCCGCGATCATTCTCACGACGCATCCTTCCGAGACGGGCGTCGACATGTATCTTGGCCGCGGCGGCGCCCCGGAGGGCGTGCTCGCCGCGTGTGTGTTGCGCTGCGCCGGCGGACAGATGCAGGGTCGGCTCGCGTTCGAAACGCGCGATCAGATCGCCAAGGCGCAGCGTCTCGGCCCGATCGATCCGCGCCGCAAATATTCGGTCGGCGACATGGCGGCCGGCGACGTCGTCGTCTGCGTGACCGGGGTCACCGCCGGGCCGCTGGTCGGCGGCGTGTCGCTCGGCAAGACGACGATCGACACCGAGACGATCGTCTATCGCTCGGCGACCGGCACCATCCGCCGCATCCACGCCACGCATCGGGCGGTGGGGAAGTTCGATTGAATGTCTGCGCTCGATCGCTTGGTAAGAGCGCTGCGTGTCAGCTGAAACGGGTGTGCTTGCGAGCGGCAGGAAGGTCGCGTCAATGACTCCCGCAGCCCATGTCTCCGCCGCGATCGAAGTTCTTGACGACCTCCTAAAGCGCCGGCGGCCGGCCGCCGACGCCCTGAAGGACTGGGGCATCGCCCATCGCTTCGCCGGCTCGAAGGATCGCGCCGCGATCGCCAGCCTCGTCTTTGACGCGTTGAGAAAGCGCGCGTCGGCGGCCTTCGTGATGGGGGACGACGCGCCCCGTGCGATCATGCTCGGTTCGCTGCGCGAAGCTCGGGGCCTTCCCGCCGAGGCGATCGCGGCGCTTTGCTCGGGCGAGCGCCATGCGCCGGCGCCGCTGTCCGACAATGAGCGCGCCCGTCTGGAGACGGCGGCGCTCGACGGAGCGCCGGACCATGTGCGCGGCGACTATCCCGAATGGCTCGCCGCGCGCTTCGAAGCGGCCTTCGGCGCGCGCGCGGCGGAAGAGGGCGCGGCGCTCGCCGCCCGCGCGCCGGTCGATCTGCGGGTCAATCTTCTGAAATGCTCGCGTGAACAGGCGTTGGAAAGGCTCGCGCATCTTTCGCCGGCGCCGACGCCGCTGTCGCCGATCGGCCTGCGCATCGACGCCGGGCAGGGAAGGGGGCCGGCGCTGACCGGCGAAACCGCCTATGTGAAGGGCCTCGTCGAGCTTCAGGACGAAGCCTCGCAGCTCGCCGCGCTGCTTTGCGCCGCCGCCCCCGGCGAGCAGGTTCTCGATCTTTGCGCCGGCGGCGGCGGCAAGGCGCTGGCGCTCGCGGCGCAGATGCACAACCGCGGGCAGATTTACGCCCATGACTCCGACGGACGCCGGCTCGCGCCGATCCACGAGCGGCTGGAGCGGGCGGGGGCGCGCAATATTCAGGCGCGCGCGCCGCGCGGCCAGGCCGACGTGCTCGCCGATCTTGAGGCGCGCTGCGATCTCGTGCTGATCGACGCGCCCTGCACGGGGACCGGCGCCTGGCGGCGCCACCCCGACGCCAAATGGCGCCTCGCGCCCGGCGCGCTCGACTTGAGGCTGAAGGAGCAGGGCGGGCTCTTGGAAAAAGCCGCGCGCTTCGTGAAGCCCGGCGGGCGGCTCGCTTATGTCACCTGTTCGGTGCTGCACGAGGAAAACGAGGACCAGGTTGCGGCTTTTCTCGATATCCATCCAGAGTTCGCCGTGCTTTCGGCCGTGGCGACAGCGGAAAATTCCGGCCTTCCCGACCTCGCCCGCTTCGCCTCGCCCCATGGGCCGGGCTTTCGCCTCTCGCCGGCGACGAGCGGCACGGACGGGTTTTATGTGTGCGTGATGGCGCGGCGCTGATCATTAGGGTTCCCTCTCCCGCGAAGCGGGGAGGGACAGGGAGGGGGCGTGACGGACAGGAAGCTTCCAAAAATCGCCTTCGCCCGCAATCTGCGCCGCGACATGTCGAATGCCGAGCGCAAATTGTGGTCGGCGTTGCGCGGCCACCGCTTTCATGGTCTGCAATTCCGCCGCCGAGCGCCTTGCGGACCCTATATCGCGGATTTTCTCTGTCACGCTGCCCGACTCATCGTCGAGGTCGATGGCGCGACGCATTCCACCGACGCCGAATGCGCCCGCGACCGCCGGCGTGACGCGTGGTTCGAGGCCAACGGCTTTTCGGTCTTGCGCTTGACCAATGCTGCGGTCTACGCAGAATTTGACGGCGTGCTGGAGATGATCCGCCTGCGCGCTGAGGAGAAATTGCCCCCACCCCAGCCCTCCCCCGCTGCGCGGGAGAGGGAGTCCGACCCGGGTCGCGACATCGAAACGCGTGACGTCGATCGTTAGGGTCCCCTCTCCCGCGAAGCGGGGGAGGGACAGGGAGGGGGCGCAACAAGAGAACCCATGACTGACACTGCGCCCGACGCCTTCCATCACGACATCGCCGACCGCCATGACAAGGCGCTGATCGTCGACTTCGGCTCGCAAGTGACACAGCTCATCGCCCGGCGGGTACGCGAGGCGGGCGTCTATTGCGAGATCGCGCCGTTTCAGAACGCCGAGCGCGCCTTCGCCGACATCCGGCCCAAGGCGGTGATCCTCTCCGGCGGGCCGTGCTCGGTCACCGACGAAGGCTCGCCGCGCGCGCCGCATAGCATCTTCGATTCCGGCGTGCCGGTGCTCGGCATCTGCTACGGCGAGCAGACGATGGCGGCGCAGCTCGGCGGCAAAGTCGAGGCCGGCCATCATCGCGAATTCGGCCGCGCCGAGGTGTCGGCGCTGGCGCAAAGCGCGCTTTTCGACGGCGTCTGGGAGAAGGGCGGCAGCTTTCCCGTCTGGATGAGCCATGGCGACCGGGTGACGAAGCTGCCGGAAGGTTTCCGAGTCATCGCGGCGTCGGAGAACGCGCCCTTCGCCGCGATCGCCGATGAAGCGCGCCGCTATTACGGCGTACAGTTTCATCTTGAAGTCGCGCATACGCCGGATGGCGCCAGACTCCTCGCCAATTTCGTGCACAAGGTCGCGGGGCTGAAGTCCGACTGGACGATGGCGGCGTTTCGCGGCGAGGCGATCGCGGCGATAAGGCGCCAGGTCGGCGACGGGCGCGTGCTCTGCGGACTCTCCGGCGGCGTCGACAGCGCGGTGGCGGCGGTGCTCATCCACGAAGCGATCGGCGATGCGCTGACCTGCGTCTTCGTCGATCACGGCCTGCTGCGGCAGGGCGAGGCGGAAGAGGTCGTGCGGCTGTTTCGCGATCACTACAATATTCCGCTGCATCACGTCGAAGCCGCGGACCTGTTTCTCGGAGCGTTAGAGGGCGTCGACGATCCGGAGACGAAGCGCAAGACGATCGGCCGGCTGTTCATCGAGACGTTCGAGGCGGAGGCGAAGAAAATTGCGCAGGATGGGCGCGGCGCGCCGCGGTTTCTCGCGCAGGGCACGCTTTATCCGGATGTGATCGAGAGCGTGTCGTTTACCGGCGGCCCGTCGGTGACGATCAAATCGCATCACAATGTCGGCGGCCTGCCCGAGCGCATGAACATGCGGCTCGTCGAACCGTTACGCGAACTCTTCAAGGACGAAGTGCGCGCTTTGGGCCGCGAACTCGGTCTGCCCGAAGCCTTCGTCGGGCGCCATCCCTTTCCGGGGCCGGGGCTCGCGATCCGCTGTCCCGGAATCGTCACGCGCGAGAAGCTCGCGATTCTGCGCAAGGCCGACGCCGTCTATCTCGACGAAATCCGCAAGGTGGGTTTGTACGACGAGATCTGGCAGGCCTTCGCGGCGCTGCTGCCGGTGCGCAGCGTCGGCGTGATGGGCGATGGCCGCACTTACGATTATGTCATCGCGCTGCGCGCGGTCACGTCGAGCGACGGCATGACGGCGGATTTTTTTCCCTTCGACATGAGTTTCCTCGGCCGCGCCGCGACGCGGATCATCAATGAAGTGAAGGGCGTCAACCGTGTGGTTTATGACGTCACGTCGAAGCCGCCTGGGACGATTGAGTGGGAGTGAGAGGGGCGCAGCCACATCGCCAGATTGGGAACATTCGACATGACCACAACAGTTCCAGCAGTGACAAAACCATTGAGTTTTCCGGTGGTCAAAGCGCTCGGTCAAGAACCCGCCTTCGACGTCGGGGATCAGGTCCGGATTTCGGTGCGCTTTCCGATCGGCCACTACCGCGTGCCGTTCTATGTGCGCGGCAAGCACGGAGTGATCAGAATGGTCCTGAAACCGGCGGCCGTAAATAATGAAGACGAAGCCTATGGTCGCAATGCCGGGATCAAGAGCTACTACTACCGCGTGAGTATCCTGCTTGCGGACCTGTGGCCAGGGTATGCTGGGCCGCCGCAAGACCGGTTGGACATCGAAGTGTTCGAAACCTGGCTGGAAAGGATGTGATGCATGGCGACACACGACCATCACCATGAGCATGAGCACGCCCATCCGAAGGCGCCGGACGAAGCGCCGCCCGGGTACTACGAGATCATGGAGATCGCCGTGCGAGAGCTGCTCGTCGAGAAGAAGCTGATCGAGCCGGACGAGATTCGCCGCCAAATCGAAGTGCTGGACTCACGCACCCCAGCCCTGGGCGCGAAGGTGGTGGCGCGAGCCTGGGTTGATCCGGCATTCCGCGCGCGTCTGCTGGACAATGGCCGCGCCGCCTGTGAAGAACTTGGGATCAGCATCTACGACGACACCCAGTTGGTCGTGCTCGAAAACACCGACAAGGTCCACAACCTCATCGTCTGCACGCTCTGTTCCTGTTATCCGCGCGCGGTGCTGGGGTTGCCGCCCGACTGGTACAAAGCCAAGGCGTATCGGGCGCGCGCGGTGAAGGAGCCCAGGGCGGTCCTGCAGGAGTTTGGCACGCACATTCCCGATGATGTCGAAGTCCGCGTCAGCGATTCGACAGCGATGGTGCGTTATCTCGTCCTGCCGCAGCGACCGGCGGGCGCCGAAGACCTCACCGAGGAGCAGCTCGCAGCGCTGGTCACGCGCGATGCGATGATTGGCGTCGTTCGTGTACAGAACCCGGGAACGGACAGGCCATGAACCACAGCGAAGATTTGTTGAAGCGACTTCCCAACGACATCGGCGGGCAGGCGGCCGGTCGGATCGAGCAAACCGACCATGCGCTGTCGCCGTGGGAGAAGCGCTGCCATGCGTTGGCCGATGTGCTGGACTATCACAAGATCATCAATACCGAGGAAAAGCGTCGCGGCGTTGAGGCTCTTGGCGCCGAAATGATGAACAGCCTCACCTATTACGAACGCTGGATCGCCGCGTTCTCCGTCATCCTGTTCCAAAAGCAGATCCTGGTTCCAGATGAGCTGGCAAGGAAGATGGCCGAGGTGGAAGCCAGGTTTGCCGAGGGCCTGCGCCGTGGCGACTGAGGCGCTGGCGCATCAGGACAATGGGCCTGGGCCGGGGGTGGTCAGCATCGCGAGCGCCCATTCATTCCTCGACACCGTTCGTCGATTGCGTGACGCATTTGCCCGATCGCACATCAAGGTCTTCGCCGTGATCGATCAGCAGGCCGAAGCTTTGACAGCGGGTCTTGCGATGCCGCCGACCACGTTGATCCTCTTCGGCAATCCGAAGGCCGGCACGCCTCTGATGCTGGCGCGTCCTCGATCAGGCCTTGATCTTCCGCTCAAGGTACTGGTGTCCGAATCAAGCCCTGGACAAGTGACCGTCTGCTTCAACGCAGCGGCTTACATCATCGAGCGGCACGGGCTTCCCGCCGAGCTGGAGCCCAACCTTGCTTCGGCCGAACGGCTGATTGCGAGCGTCCTTCAGACCTGAATAACCGCCGCGGGCAGCCTGATCGGGCCTGCGGGGCTTGGGGCCGGGCGGTAATTTCTTTTCCTTCGACATGAGTTTTCTGGGCCGCGCCGCGACGCGCATCATCAATGAAGTGAAGGGCGTGAACCGCGTGGTGTATGATGTGACGAGCAAGGCGCCGGGGACGATCGAGTGGGAGTGAGAAGCCGGATCAGAAAATCGTTTTCAAGACTTTGTCGGCGCCTTCAACGAGGTCGTTTACCTGCTCTGTTGTTGGCTCCTTTTGCTTATGATGGTCACAGATGTTTCGAATATCACCCAACATAGATATGAAGCGCCATTGAGGCACGTCGATTACGCAATTTGATTTCAGCAATTCGTTCAGATCGTTGATTGTCGGATTTTTCTTCGGAATTTTGAGGCCATGATCATCGCATACCTGACGAAGATGCTTTTCGACAACGACGCCTGCGATTGCGCCAGCCGCCCGCATGAATTTGTTTTTCAACAGTTCGCGCGCCGTCCCAATCTCGCTGTCAAATAAGTCGGCTTGTACGAGCTGCCTTATCTCGAATAGGGAACTCTCAAATCTTCTTTTTGCAGCCAGCAAGATGGCCGCCTGCTGCTGGAAGTGAGGAATTGCAGCCTTGTCATTGACTACGACCTCGTCATAAGGACTTCGCGTCACACGAAGACCTTTTAACGCATCCTGAATCCGATAGGTCGCATATGTGATTTCTTTTCGATTTTTTGGAGCTTCAAAATGCTCCTTGAAATCTTGCAATCGCTCAGGAAGCAACTGTTTCAAGAGCGCCAAACACTCAGAATACCAAGCTTCGTAATCGACCCGAAACGAGGGGAGCTTTGTCAGCTGTTCCTTGGTCACGCCGTCCTTGAAGAATTTTAAAACCTCTTCCTTGCCGTGAACCTGCACGAGCAGAGCCAGTTCGAGTTTGCCCGCAAGCTCAACCAGCGCGTCGAGATCCGCTTTGAATCGATCGATATTTCTTATCGTCGCCATTCTCGGAATCCTGTTGCTAAAATTGTCATTAAATCCTCGATCGCAACTTCCTTACAGGTGACTTTGAAATGGATTGATCGCTGCAACTCCAAACACCCCGAAGTCGCGCACATTCCGCGTCACGACGGTCAGCCCATGCACGATCGCCGTCGCGGCGATCATTGCGTCTTCGATCAGATCGTCAGAGCGGCGATGCATCAGGCGCGCCCAGCAGCGGAATGTTTCGGCGTCCATCGGCAGTACATTATAGGATTGCGCCACGAGCTCCAGCCAGCTTTCGATCTCTCGCGCCTTGTCTTCGTCGCGCTCGCGGGTGATTTCGATCCCCGCCTGGATTTCGCCGATCGTCACGACGCTGAGGCGCAGGTCCGCGTCATTGACGCTGGCGATCCATGCCGACACAGCTCCGTGGGGTTTCAGCCGGCGCAGTTCCGAGACGACATTCGTATCGAGGAGATACATTCGTTAGGTAATTTCGGTCGGCTTGCGGCGACGGCGTCGGCCACGTTTAGGGAGGACAAGGTCGCCACGCGGCACCGGCGCGAGAAGCAACTCTTTGAGGCTCGGCCGGGCGCATTGTTGAAGCCGCCGCCATTCGGCGATGGGCGCAAGCACGGCTGCCTCGGCGCCGCGCTTGGTGACAATCTGCGGTCCATCCTTAAGGCACGTGTCCAGCAATTCGCTAAAGCGCGCCTTGGCGTCCTGCACGGGCCAATTTTTCACCTGACCTCCAATCTAGTCAGATAACTAGTCATTGTGCAGGCGTGTGTCAATAGTCGTCGCGGTTTGAAGTCTAAACGGCAACCACATCCGTCCGCGAAAAATCGTCGCCGACATAGAGAAGGGGACAGGAATGTTCCCTTGCGGCTTCATAGGCGAAGCAGTCGCCGAAATTCAGTCCCGCCGGATGCGCGCCCTTGCCCCACCTCGCATAGGTCTCGGCGACTCGGCGCGCGGCGGCGGGCGTGACGCTCAGAACCTCGAAGCCGAGTCCTTCGATCAGCCGCGACATTTCCTCCCCGACGTTGCGTCGCTGCGCGACGATGAGAGCTTCCGCAAGAGTTACTGCGGAGATCAGCACCGTCTTTTCCGCTTCCAATACTTTGATGCATTTGTCGGCTTCGGCTTCGTCGAGGACGACCGCCATTAACGCCGATGTATCTACGGCGATCATGTCGGCAGACCTCTCTCGTCATAGAGAAAGTCATGGCTGCGCGCGGCGTCTGGGCCTGCAGCCGCTTTCGAAGCGCCGGAGACGCGGACGGCTTCCAGAAGCTTGCGACGCGCTTTGCGGTCTAAAGCGGCTGTTGCCGGCACGAGACGCGCAGCCGGCTGATCATGCCGCGTGAGGATAATTTCCTCTCCGGCTTCGGCGCGCCGGACAAGCTCGGTGAGCTGCGCCTTGGCTTCGGTCACGGATATTTTCATCGCGGCGCTCCGTTGGACCAATCAATGGTCCAATTTGGACATTTAGACCGTTCGATGGTTCCGGTCAATGTTTCCTGCAGGCGCATAGCTTCCACTTTTGGCCTGGACTCACCTGGTTCGCGGCTGATCCGCGCCTCGCGGCGCTATCGATTTGCCTTTATCGCGCGCTGGCGATCTTCGGCGCGGGGGCGTCGACTCCTGCATTGCCGATTCGGCCCGCACGGCGCTTGTCATCGTCACAATCGCTTTGGGGGCCGCGCGGGCGTGTAGTAAACTTGCGAGATTCGGAACCGGACGACCGCACATCCGACGAACGCTCATCCGATCAGGGTCAGGTCATGAAGCGTCTAACGCCGCGCCTGCTGCTGTTCAGCCTCTTGCTCGCCCTTCCGGCGCAAGCCGGCGACGTCATAAGGCTTGCGTCGGGCGGCAGCGCCAATTTTTCACTGCAGGAGAATGTGACGACCGGCTATTCCTGGCGCATTGATCAGAGCGCCAGCCGCAATCTCGGCATTCTGTCGATATCGGACAGCGGCCGCAGCGTCGGCCGACGACGCATGGTCGGCAGCCCTAGCGTTCGCCATTGGAATATCCGCGCGCTGAAGCCGGGTCAGGCCGAAATCGTCTTCGTCTATCAGCGGCCATGGGAGCCCGCGCCGGTTCAAACCCGCACCGTCGAGGTGGAGGTCGCGCCATAGCGTGCAACGTGAACTAAGCGTCGCTCTTGCGCGTAGATTTCATCGCGTCTTCGAGCCGCATCGTCCCCGAGCCGCGCGGCGCCGGCTTCTGTTGACTCTCATGCGGCGCCCAGCCAGAGGCCCAGACGATTTCGAAGGTGGCGCGCACGCGTCCGTCGGCGTCGGAAAAACGCTCGGCGTAGATTTGCGCCGCGCGGGCGATAATGTCGCGGCGCAGAGGTTTGCGCGCGCGCTTTGCAAGAACATTGGCGGCGCCCATGGTGCGCAGCTCATCCATCAGCGCGAACATCGAATCGTAACGCAGCGTGAAACTGTCGACGTCGGCGACGGGCAGGGCGAAGCCGGCGCGCTGAAGCAGGCCGCCCATGTCGCGCACGTCGACGAAGGGCGAGACGCGCGGACTCGCGCCGCCGGCGATTTCGACTTCGGCCTGCGCGAGCGCGGAGCGAAGCTCGACGAGACTGGCGCCGCCAACGAGGCAGGCGAGAAACAGCCCGTCCGGCGCGAGAATGCGCCTTGCCTGCGCGAGAACGCCCGGCAGATCATTGACCCATTGCAGCGCCATGCCGGAGACGATCAGATCGAAGGAGCCTGGCGCGAAGGGCGGCGCCTCTTCGTCGATGATGACGTCGCCGCCATGGCCGCTCGCGCGCAAGGGACGCGCGCGGCCGGTCGCCATGACCGCTTGCGAGAAATGCGCGCCCGGCGAGCCGAGATCGAGCGCGCGGGGAAATTCGCGCTTCACGGTCAGCAGACGATCGAGCAGATCGTCGGCGGCGCGCGCCATCAGAAAATCGGGCGCGCCTTTCGCCATCGCTCGCGCAAGGCGCCCGCGCAGCAGCGCGCGATCAAAAATTTTCGGCGGTCCGACTGTCTCGCTCATGCCTTACGACCACGCCCGCGCCAGTTAGCTATGCAAGTGCGCAACGCGCATGAAATTCGACGAAAGGATGGCGCAATCACGACGCCATGGTCCGAAGCGACGGGTCGCGAGTTCGGAAATTCACGACGTGTCTTAACGTTAAGCCGTAACCTGAAGACGCGGAACGTTTCGACAAGATCATGGCGAAAGTTAGAATGCGGCCATTCGAGAATTCGCCGCCAAGGCGTCAGTAAACAGGGTGCAAGCGTCATGCGTAACCTCATTGATCTTTCGCGTCGAGCCCGCAGCGCCAAGCCGACGGGAGCATTGAAGTTCCTCTTGCTCGCGGCGGTCGCCGGAACGGCTCTGGCCGCGCTTCCGCAGAGCGCGGCGGCCCGCAACATCGTCTCCTTTTCACCGAGCGTCGCGCCCGGCACGATCGTCATCAGCGCCGGTCAGCGCCGGCTGTTCTATGTGGTCGATACCGGCGTCGCCATCAGCTATCCGGTGGCGGTGCCAAAGCGCGGCAAGGAATGGTCGGGCGAAACGTCGGTCGCGGGAAAATATGTGAATCCCGACTGGATTCCGCCTGCGGTGGTGAAGGCCGACCATCCTGAGTTGCCGAACTTCATTCCTGGCGGCTCTGCGCGCAATCCGATGGGCGTTCGCGCGCTGACCCTCAGTCACGGCGAAGTGGCGATTCATGGCACGACCAACAGGATGCGCGCCTCGATCGGCACGGCCGCTTCCTATGGCTGCATTCGCATGCTGAACGAGGACGTCTCCGATCTTTACGACCGGGTGAGCGTCGGCGCGCCGGTGATGATGACGCGCTAACATAAGCGGCGCGTCGAGAATCAAGCCTCGCCCGCAATGCGCGGGCGAGGCTTTTGTTTGACGTCCGCCGCACCGGCGCGCCTTCTCCATCGTTTATCCAAAGCTTTTTTTCATGCTGCGAGTCGCTGTGGAAGACTCCCGCTGCACGATGGACGCCGAGAGGCGAATCCCGCAAGTCTTCGCCGAAACGAAATCGCAGCGTCGCTTTTTTCGCGTCACAGTTCTTGTGTGGAGTATAGTGACTGCAAGAGATGATTCGACTTCGAATCAATCGCTTGAAAAGGAGGCGCCCTCACGGAAATCTCCACGACGCATTGTCGCCTGTCGTTAAAGTCGCCGCGTCATGCTGACATCCAAAAAAGGTTGGCACATGCTGATCGCAACAGAAAATGAAACGGAACGCGCCGAACATCCCGTGGATGTCGTGGAGCAACTGGCGGCCACCAACGACTGGTCCTTCGATCGAGACGACGAAGACGAGATTTCAATTTCCGTCGCCGGCGCATGGACGGAATATCATGTCGCCTTCACCTGGCTGCCGCATCTTGAAACGCTGCATATCAGCTGCGCCTTCGATCTCAAGGCGCCCGAGCGCAGGCGCGGCGAACTGATGACGCTGGTCAACGCCATCAACGAGCAGATGTGGATCGGACATTTCGACTTCTGGCCGAAGGAGGGGGTGGCGATGCATCGTCACGGGCTGATCCTCACCGGCGGCGCGCAGCCCTCGGCGACGCAATGCGCGGCCTTGCTCGACAATGCGCTTCAGGCCTGCGAGCGGCATTACCAGGCGTTCCAATTCGTGCTGTGGGCCGGAAAGAGCGCCAAGGAGGCGCTCGCCACCGCCAATTTCGAGACGAAAGGCGAGGCGTGACGGACGGGGTCGGTCCAGGCGGCTCGGTCGCGTTGATCGGCGCCGGCAACATGGGTATCGCCCTGCTCGAAGGCTGGGCGTCGCAAAATCTCATCGGACCGGTATCGGTCATCGAGCCGCAGCCCTCGCAGCGGCTGCAGAGTTTATGCGCCGAGCGCGGCTACGCGCTCAATGGCGACGCCGCGCGGCGCGACGCCGTCGTTCTTGCCGTGAAGCCGCAGGCGCTCGAATCCGGCGCCGCCGCGGCTGCGCCTTTCATTGGCCCCGCGACCGTCGTCGTGTCGATCCTCGCCGGCAAGCGTATCGCCGACATCGCCGCGCATGCGCCCGCCCAGGCCGTCGTGCGGGCGATGCCCAATACGCCGGCCGCCATCGGTCGCGGGATCACCGGCGCCTTTGCAAGCTCGGCGACCAGCGCCGCTCAGCGCGGGCTCGCCGACGCGCTGCTGCGGGCCGTCGGCGCCGTGGAATGGGTCGATGACGAGTCGCTCATTGACGCGGTGACCGCCGTTTCGGGGTCAGGCCCCGCCTATGTCTTTTATTTTGCGGAATGCCTTGCCGCCGCCGGGGCCGAAGCCGGTCTGCCCGCCGCGCTCGCGTCCCGACTGGCGCGCGCGACCGTCGAAGGCGCGGGCGAGTTGATGCGTCGACAATCCCAGACGAGTCCTGGCGAACTGCGCCGGCGCGTGACTTCTCCCGGCGGCACGACCGCGGCGGCGCTGGAGGTTCTCCAGGCGCCGGACGGTCTCGCTCCGCTGATGCTTCGCGCCGTCGCCGCGGCGAAGCGCCGGGCGGAGGAACTCTCAGGTTGAAAGCGGGTTACGCCTTGTCCCGCCGCCTGGCGACAATAGAATACTGACTGGGAATTCCTGCGGACCTGGGACCCGGAGACGGACATGAACAGCGGCGGCAGCCCCCGCGACCGAGTGATCGATGCGACGCTTCGTCTCGCGACGCGGCGAGAGTTCGGCGACGTGACGCTCACCGATATCGCCCAGGAGGCGGGCATTTCGCTCGCCGATCTGCGCGAACTTTTCCCCTCGAAGGGCGCGATCATCGGCGCGTTCTCGCGGCGCATCGACCGGGAAGTGCTCGACGCGCTGCCAAGGGAAACCTCGCACGAACCGGCGCGCGAGCGGCTCTATGACGTCTTGCGCCGTCGGCTCGACGCGCTCGAGCCGCATCGCGAGGCGCTGGCGAGCGTCGGGCGCTGGGCGGCGCGCGACCCGCTCACCGCCGCGGCGCTCAACCGGGAAACCATAAATTCGATGCGATTCATGCTGGAGGCCGCCGACGTCGATAGCGAGGGCCCGGTCGGCTCGCTCAAATTGCAGGGAATGGCCTTGGCCTGGAGTCGCGTGCTGGAAGATTGGTTTTCCGGCGACATCCATGACGCCCTGTCGACGCTCGATCGCGAACTCGCCCGCGGCGAGCGCTATGTCGATCGCGCCGAGGACTTCGCACGGCTGACGCGGCCCTTCTATTCCTTCGCGCAAAGCCTGTTTGGCTGGCGTCCCCGGCGCGGCGGCCGCGATCACGACGACGACAGCGGCCATCCGCACGCCCGCGCGTGATCGGCGCCGCGGCGGTTAAAGCGGCAGGCTGGCGGTCGCGCGCAAGCCGCCGAGCGGGCTGCGGTCGAGCGTGATGTCGCCGCCATGCGCCCGCGCGATATCGCGGGCGATGGCGAGGCCCAGACCCGAGTTTCCATCGTCCTGGTTGCGCGATTCGTCCAGTCGATAGAAGGGCCGGAAGGCCTCTTCGCGGCGCTCGATAGGAATGCCGGGGCCGTCATCGTCAATATTGACGGTCATCATCGCGCCGTCGTTGATCGCCGAGAGTTCGATGCGCTTGCCATAGCGCTGCGCATTGCCGACGAGATTGGCGAGCAGCCGCTTGATCGCCGCCGGCCGCGCGACGATATTCGGATCGCCCTTGATCTTGACGGCGGCGGCGAGACCGCGCTTCTCGGTGTCCGCCTTCAACTCATCGAGGATCGCGGCGATGTCGGTGGGCGACGAGCGTTCGTCGCCGTCGCCGCGCGCGAAAGCGAGATAGGCCTCGACCATGCGCTCCATCTCGTCGACGTCCTTGCGCATGCCCGCAGCCTCATGCGAGTCGCCCATCAGCGCGAGAGAAAGCTTGAATCGCGTGATGATGGTGCGCAGATCGTGCGAGACGCCGTTGAGCATGGTCGTGCGCTGTTCGATGGCGCGTTCGAACCGGCGCTTCATGTCGAGGAAGGCCGCCCCCGCCTGCCGCACCTCGCGGGCGCCGCGCGGGCTGAAAGCGACATTGCGGCCTTTGCCGAACTCCTCGGCGGCGCGGGCCAGACGCAGGATCGGCCTGATCTGGTTGCGAAGGAACGACGTGGCGATGGCGACGATGATCACCGAAGCGATCGCCATCCACATGAAGAAAATATAGGAGTTGGAGGCATAAGCATGCGCGCGCGTGGCGAA
The DNA here is from genome assembly GCA_016869555.1 of Alphaproteobacteria bacterium. GTDB lineage: Bacteria > Pseudomonadota > Alphaproteobacteria > Rhizobiales > Beijerinckiaceae > Methylocystis. The sequence continues at coordinate 19,837 of VGDY01000035.1, forward strand.
CATTCGCAGCGTGGCGTCGTCGAGAGCGACGCGGATCTCGATCAGGCCGCCGGGAAGCGCCGTGTTGATCCAGAAGGGCTGCTTAAGTCTGCGCGAGAGTTCTCTCGTGAGCGCCTTGTCGAGCAGCGAGAACAAGGCCGCTTTCGGCGCCGGCGCGGGCAGCTCCTGTTTGGGAAGAACCATGATCTCCATGTTGAGATCGAAGGCGGCGATGCGGCGTAGCTGTGCGTGGTCCGGGTCTTGCGGAAATGTTTGATAGACATCGACAAGCGCCGCCACCTGCCGGGCCATCCCGGCGGACAGCCGATAGGTCACCACCTCCCAATAGCGCTCCATGAAGACATAGGCGACGGCGGACTGCAGCAGCACGACCGGCAGGATCACGATCAGCAGCGCGCGGGCGTAAAGCCCCTTCGGCATGCGGTCGTGCAGCCAGTTGGCGAAGCGCCGCCACAGATTGCGGGGCGCGGCGAGAACTTCCGGTAGGACGGCGGTCATCGTGGCGACTCTATCATTTCATCGGTTGGCGCGCAGCGGGTCGACGAGAAGGCGGTAGCCATGGCCGCGCACGGTTTGTAGATAGCGCGGGGCGTTCGGATCGGTCTCGATCTTGCGCCTCAATCGGGCGATCTCGACATCGACGCTGCGCTCGCTGGCGCTTCGTTGAGGATCGCGTTGCGCCAAATTCTGGCGCGAAACCATGGCGCCGTCGCCTTCCGCCAACGCCCGTAAGAGATCGCGCTCGCGCGTGGTGAGCCGAACCGGCGCGCCGCCGCGCAGCAATTCGCCGCGCGACGGATCGAAGACGAAGTCGCCGAACCGTCTCACGCTCGCCGGGTCCGCGCGCCGAGCGCGGCGCAGGATGCTGGCGATGCGCAGCGACAATTCACGGGGATCAAAGGGTTTCGCGAGGTAGTCGTCCACGCCGGCCTCAAGCCCTTCGACGCGGTCCGCCGTCTCGGTCAACGCGGTCAACATGAGAATCGGCGCGGAACGCAAGGGTTCTGCGCCTTGGCGGAGCCGCGCCGCGAAGTCGGCGCCACGTTCGCCCGGCATCATCCCATCCAGCACGATGAGATCGAAAGTGAAATCGCGCAGTCTCGCGCTCGCTTCCCTTGTGTCCGCCGCGGCGCTGACCAGATAGCCTTGCTTTGTCAGATAGCGCGACAGCAGGGTGCGAATGCGCTGATCGTCGTCGACGACCAATATGTGCGCCGCCTTCGCATTCCGGGGGGCGGCATGATGCGGAACGAAAGTCATGGCGCCTCGACGGCCATTTTCGCGCAAGCAAGATGCGCGCGCACGCGCTCGCGCTCTTCGGGGTCGATCATCGCGAACAGAAATTCGGAGGCCGCGCCGCGCGCAACAGGCGGCAGCTCATCCATAACCTTGAGGAATCGCGCCGATTGCAGCGCTGCGAGATCGCGCGCCAGCCTTGCCCCCTCGGCGGTCGTGTAGAGCAGGCGCTGGCGGCGGTCGACGACGCCGGCGCGCGCCTCGACGAAGCCCGCATCGAGAAGCTGTTTCAGGACGCGGTTGAGGCTCTGCTTGGTGATCCTCAAAATATCCAGCAGCGCCGCAATGGTGAGGCCGGGGCGGCGGTTGACGAAATGCAGAACGCGGTGATGCGCCCGTCCGAAGCCGTATTTGCCGAGCAGCCGATCGGCGTCGCCGACGAAATCGCGATAGGCGAAGAAAAACAGTTCGACGAGTTCGAGCGCATTCTCGTCGCTCGAGGCCGCCGCTTGCGCGGCCGCGCGCCGCCAAGCGGCGGCGGAGCCCGGCTCAACCATTTTTCTCGCTAGGAGTTCGTTCACGCTGGTTCTTGCCTGACGTTTGGCGCGAGCTATTTACGTCAACTATATTGACATAAATCTGACCGATGGCTAGTGCTGACCGCGCGTCGCAGCGCCTTGTTTAGCCTCTTCGATCGCGTCTTCCCGGAGTTCGCCATGTCGCTTCCGCCCTTCGATCAGCGCGACGGATTCATCTGGTATAATGGCGGGCTTGTTCCCTGGCGGGAAGCAAGGCTTCACGTCCTTTCCCATGGTCTGCATTACGCCTCCTGCGTATTCGAAGGCGAGCGGGCCTACGGCGGCGTGATCTTCAAATCGCGCGAGCATTCGGAAAGGCTTCGGAACTCCGCACGAATTCTCGATTTCGAGATTCCCTACAGCGCGGAGCAACTCGACGCCGCAAAGCATGAGACGGTGACAGCCAACGGCCTGTCGAATTGCTACGTTCGGCCGGTGGCGTGGCGCGGCAGCGAAATGATGGCGGTCGCGGCCCAGAATTCGACGATCAACGTGGCGATCGCCGTTTGGGACTGGCCAAGCATGTTTGACGTCGAGACCAAGATGAAGGGCATCAAGCTCGACATCGCCGAATATCGGCGGCCCGATCCGGCGACGGCGCCGTCAATGGCGAAAGCGGCCGGTCTTTATATGATCTGCACCATCTCGAAGCATCGCGCGGAGCGGCGCGGCTTCGCCGACGCGCTGATGTATGATTGGCTCGGCCGCATCGCCGAATGCACCGGCGCCAACGTCTTCTTTGTCCGCGACGGCGCGTTGCATACGCCGATCGCCGACTGCTTCCTCGACGGCATCACGAGGCGCACGGTGATCGACCTGGCGAGACGACGGGGGATCGAGGTCATCGAGCGCCGGATCATGCCCGAGGAGATGGCGACATTCTCCGAGTGCTTCATCTGCGGCACGGGCGCCGAAGTGACGCCGGTGTCGGAGATCGGCGTGTATCGCTTTATCCCCGGAGAGTTGTCGCGCTCGCTGATCGAGGACTATTCGCTCGAGGTGGAGAGGCATCTGTCGCCGGCCGCGTAAGCGCGCCACGCACTGATCGCCGCGCGTCGACAATCGGGTCAGCCGCTCATTCGCGCCTTGATCGCGTGTTCCGCGAGCGTTTTGCCGAGCGACCAGACCGCGGACGGCGCCTTATGCGCGTCCGCGATGACGGCGTCGAACGACTGTTCGATCCAGTTGCAATCTTCATCGGAAATCGTCAGCGGCGGCAGCAGCTTGATCGTGTGATTGCCATGTCCGGCCACTTGCGTGAGCACTTTGTGATCGCGAAACAACGGGATCGAAATGAGCTGACAGAACAGGCCCGAATTGACGGTTTCCAGCAGATTCCAGGCGGCTTTCAGTTTAAGCGACTTCGGCGGTCCGAATTCGACGCCGATCATGAGACCCTTGCCGCGCACGGCGGCGACAAGTTCATATCCTTCGGCCATCCTTTTGAAGGACGCGAGAAGGCGGTCGCCCTTCTTCGCCGCATTTTCGATGACCCGCTCGTTCTCAAGAACGTCGAGCGTCGCAATCCCCGCCGCCATGGCGAGATCGTTCTTGCTGAAGGTCGATCCGTGCACCACGGCGCGGTCCATGCGATCGAAGACCTTGTCGAAAATCCATTTGCGCGTCAGAACCGCGCCAACCGGCACATGACCGCCGGAAAGCGCCTTGGCGACGACGATCATGTCCGGTTCGACGCCTGGAAAATGATCGATGGCGAAGAAACGGCCGGTGCGGCCCAATCCGGTCTGGATTTCGTCGGCGACGAACAGCGTTCCATATTTGCGGCACAGCGCCTGCGCGCCGAGCAGATAGGCTTCGTGCGGAATGTTGACGCCCTTGCCCTGGATCGGCTCGACGAAGAAGGCGGCGATATCGCGCCCGGCCAGGGCGCGTTCGAGGGCGCCGAGATCGTCGAATTCGACCTCATGCGCGTTCGGCAATAGCGGTCCAAAACCTTTCTTGAAAATTTCGTCGCCGTTCATCGACAACGAACCGTATGTCAGGCCGTGAAAGGAATGCGCGCAATGCAGGATTCCGGGACGGCCCGTCGCCGCGCGCGCGAATTTGATCGCCGCTTCGACGGACTCGGCGCCGGAATTGGCGAAAAACGCCTTGTCCAGCCATGGCGCATAGGCGAGCAGCTTTTCAGCGAGAACGCCGGCGAGAACCGAAACGTCGAGTTGCACGAGATTGGCGAGTTCGCCGTCGAGCACGCTTACCAGCGCGTCGCGCACCGCCGGATGGTTGCGTCCGAGCGCGAAGACTCCCCAGCCGCTGAGGAGATCGAGATAGCGGTCGCCCTTGCGATCCCAGAGATAGGGGCCGAGCCCGCGCGTGAATCCTACGTCATAGCCGATCGTCTTGAGAACGCGGACCCACATTTCATTGAGCCGCTTCGCGTGTAGCGAAAAGCGCTCGCCTTCGCGGGCGGCGATGAGAGGGCAGAGGTCGTAACGCGGATCGATCTGGCCAGAATCGCCGTCCGGAACGCGAATCGTCGCTGGCGCGCTCGCTGGGGCGGTCGTCGAAGTGGTCATTGGCGGCGCTCCAACCGGGAAAATGGGGGCAGGCGACAGGGCGCGGACGCTCGCCCATTCCGATTGCGCGCCGCGGGCGCGTTTGTCAAATCGCGCCGATGTGGCGTTCCGGCCACAGGCGCGAAGATTTGTGCGCCGCCGCCGAGCTTATCGGCGAGCGAATTACCCCCATATTGCGCAATATCGCTGCAGGCGACGAGGCGCGCGCATGCAAGTTTCAGCATCTGCGCCAATGGTTTCGCCAACTCGCGCGCCAACGCCGCGCATATCCACAGACATTGCGGTTTGGGACTAAAATTGCCGGTTGGATGGCGCGCCGCGAGTGATATCTTGTAAAAAGTGATTCATGAGCGATCGAGGTTGATTCGCGTCTTCGTGAAGATCGCCAATGCGCGCGTCAGGACAATGCTCTGGATCAGCTTTGGGAGTTTAGTCGGTGGGCGCTAAAATGACTTTTCAGGAAGATTTGACGGCGAGCGCGACTGAACCGGATGAGTCCGGTCTTGAATTGGTTGAAGTTGCGGGAACGATTAAATGGTTCGATGTCGCCAAGGGCTATGGCTTTGTGGTGCCGGACGATGGCTCCGCCGACATTCTGCTGCATGTCACGATTCTCCGCCGCAGCGGCCTGCAGACTGCTTTTGAAGGCGCGCGCGTCGTTTGCGAGGCGCAGAAGCGCGCCAAGGGCATGCAGGTCTTTCGCGTTATCGCGATGGACGAATCGACCGCCGTCCATCCATCGCAATCAGGCGCCGGACGCACCCATGTCCAGGTCGCTCCGACAAGCGGTTATGAGATCGCTATCGTCAAATGGTTCAACCGCGTGAAGGGATTCGGCTTCCTCACGCGCGGCGAAGGCACCGAAGACATTTTTCTGCACATGGAGACGGTGCGCCGCTTCGGCATGACGGAACTTAAACCCGGCGATAGCGTGCTCGTGCGTTATGGCGGCGGTCCGAAGGGATTGATGGCGACCGAGGTGCGCCCGCTTGAAGCAAAGAGCGTCCCGTCGCATTGAGGGCCGCCATGCTGCGCAGCATTCTTCGGAGCGCTTCCAAATGAGAGCGGCGCAAAACTTCCTTCTGACGATCTTATCTGTGCTGGCGCTGCTGGCGTTCGCAACGGCGCATGCGGGGCCGGGCGGCGAAGTCGCGCGCATCGTAACGTCGACCGGCGAACATTTGTTCAAGGTCGAAGTCGCCGATACGCCCGAGATGCGCGCGCGCGGCCTGATGTTTCGCAAGTCGATGCCTGGCGATCGCGGGATGCTGTTCGACTTCAGGTCCGAGGGGCCGGTGTCGATGTGGATGAAGAACACATATATTCCGCTCGATATGGTCTTCATCGGCCGCGACGGGCGGGTCGTGGGCGTCGCCGCCGACGCCGAGCCACTGTCCGAAAGGATCATCAGTTCGCCCGCGCCGGCCTATGCGGTGCTGGAGCTCAACGCCGGCGTCGCGCGGCGGATCTCGCTTGCGCCCGGCGACCAGGTGCGGCACCGCATGTTTGCGCGGTGATGGCATTCCCTTGTTAGGGACGGGCTTGCGTGGTAGCGAAATCCCAGCGATGGCAGGGCCGCCACAGGCCCGGCCGGTCCGGCGGGGTATGGCGCAGCCTGGTAGCGCGGAAGTTTTGGGTACTTCAGGTCGCAGGTTCGAATCCTGCTGCCCCGACCAGCGCGAGCGCCGCCGCGCACTGTCACCAAGCGCCTTTGCGCGCCGCTCCAAGGACGAGTCCTATGACCGCACGTATCTATCTTCCCGCGCCGAGCGCGACTCAATCCGGTCCCGGTTCGGACATGTGGCGGCTCGACTTCGAGCCGGAGCTGCCGCGCAGCATCGAGCCGCTGATGGGTTGGACGAGCTCGGGCGACATGCGCCAGCAGGTCAGGCTCAATTTCGCGACCAAGGAGGAGGCGATCGCCTATGCCGAGCGCAACGGCCTCGCCTATCGCGTCGAGGAGCCGAGACCCAATCTCGCCGCGCGGCGCGGCGTATCCTATTCAGATAACTTCAAAACCAGCCGCATCGGACTCTGGACGCATTGAGCCGCCTTCGGCCCCGTAGCTCAGCCGGATAGAGCAACTGCCTTCTAAGCAGTAGGTCGCAGGTTCGAATCCTGCCGGGGTCGCCATATATGACTCCCCTGTCGAGCGTCGTCTGGCGCCGCATTCACCGTGGTGATACGGTGGCGGCGCAAGCTGCGCCGTCGACGGCTCCGTAGCTCAGCCGGATAGAGCAACTGCCTTCGAAGCAGTAGGTCGCAGGTTCGAATCCTGCCGGGGTCGCCACTTACGTATAAAACCACGAACACCTTTTCCCATGCCGTCTCCGCTCGTAACGGCTTGTTCCAGAGAGGCTTTAGAGCCGCGAATCCGGATCACGTTGTCTCCGACCTCAACCGTTTCGATGATTGAACGCAGATAGCTGCGTCTGAAGCCAGCATCACCTGAGGTAATCTTTTCAGCCATCAAGCTTGCGAACCGCTGAATGTCGTCGGCCTGAATGCGGACCTCTGGTCGGGTCTGAAACTGGGCTCTTTCCAGCGCCATTGTGGCCCTTTCCCGATCGGCCTTGAGGCTGGAGAGCCTTGCGGCGAGCAGGTCGTCCATTTCAGTTATTCCGTCCTCGACCATGCGATAAAGACGGTCAATTTTTTCATCAGCCTTTAGAGCCTCGGAGCGGAGCTTCTGGAGGCGCGCTTCGACCTCAGCGTCCTCGTCTTGCCGACGGGTTTTCAGTGACTGGAGCAACTCCCCCAGTCTGGTCGGCTCCAAAACCCGGCGCTTGACGTGCTCCGTGACAAGCGCGTCAAGCCGATCCATCGGAAAGGATCGGCCCTTGCAGGCCGTCTTACCCATCCGAGCCGATGTGGAGCAGGTGTAATATCGATACATTTTACCCGAGCGGGATGTTCCAGTGCGCAGGGTCATGGGACTGCTGATTCCGCTTGATGGCGCCCCCTAAAACGAGATGAAGGCGCCCACCCGTTACGGAATGATGGCGCCCCCCGATTCCGAGATGATCCCGCCCCCCTGCGACGGAATGATCCCGCCCGGGTGATT
>VGDY01000036.1 GCA_016869555.1 Alphaproteobacteria bacterium
GCTTGCCCAGATCGACTCCGATTCTGATAAACTTGTTCATGGACGGCCTCCCTCTCTGTGGCGCTCCGGCGACCACGTCTTGGCACTTTAGATGCCGTTGAGGCGGGGCCGTCCACCCCATCATTCCCGACGCGCGCTTCGCGCGCGATCGGGAATCCAGAGCAAAGCCAGCATTCCTGAATCGACTCTGGATTCCCGGTCAGGCCTTCGGCCTGCCGGGAATGGCGCCGTTCGAGCGACCGGATCAGGCGGACGTATGACTCATCGCGTCGCCAAAAAAATCGGGCGGCTAGGAGAGCCGCCCGGTAAGCGATCTATTCCCCGCCGTTCGCCGCGGCGGCTTCGCGTTCGGCCTTTTCCTTGGCCTCGAGGTCCTCGCCGGTCTCCTGATCGACGACTCGCATCGAGAGGCGCACCTTGCCGCGATCGTCGAAGCCGAGAAGTTTGACCTTCACGCGGTCGCCTTCCTTCACCACGTCGGTGGTCTTGTTCACGCGCTGCTTGGACAGCTGCGAAATGTGAACGAGGCCATCCTTGGCGCCGAAGAAATTAACGAAGGCGCCGAAATCGGCGGTCTTCACCACCGTGCCCTCATAGATCATGCCGACCTCCGGGTCGGAGGCGATGGATTTGATCCAGTTGATCGCCGCCTTGATCGAATTGCCGTCGGCGGAGGCGACCTTCACCGTGCCGTCGTCCTCGATGTTGATCTTGGCGCCGGTCTTCTCGACGATCTCGCGGATGACCTTGCCGCCCGAGCCGATCACGTCGCGGATCTTGTCGGTGGGGATTTTCATCGTCTCGATGCGCGGCGCGAATTCCCCGAGTTCGGCGCGTGAACTGGCGATCGCCTTGGCCATCTCGCCGAGAATATGCAGGCGGCCGTCCTTCGCCTGAGCGAGCGCGACCTTCATGATCTCCTCGGTGATGCCGGCGATCTTGATGTCCATCTGCAGCGAGGTCACGCCGTTCGACGTGCCCGCGACCTTGAAGTCCATGTCGCCGAGATGATCCTCGTCGCCGAGAATGTCGGAGAGCACGGCGAAGCGCTCGCCTTCCAGAATGAGGCCCATGGCGATGCCGGCCGTCGGCGCCTTGAGCGGCACGCCGGCGTCCATCAGCGCGAGCGACGTGCCGCAGACCGTCGCCATCGAGGAGGAGCCGTTCGACTCGGTGATCTCGGAGACGACGCGCAGCGTATAGGGGAACTCCGCCGCCGCCGGCAGCATCGGGCGTATGGCGCGCCAGGCGAGCTTGCCATGGCCGATCTCGCGGCGGCCGGGCGAACCCATGCGGCCGGTCTCGCCGACGCTATAGGGCGGGAAGTTGTAGTGGAGCAGGAAGCGCTCCTTATAGGTGCCTTCGAGCGAATCGACATATTGCTCGTCTTCGCCGGTGCCCAGCGTCGCGACGACCAGCGCCTGGGTCTCGCCGCGGGTGAACAGCGCCGAGCCATGAGTGCGCGGCAGAACGCCGACCTCGGCGACGATCGGACGCACGGTCTTCACGTCGCGGCCGTCGATGCGCAGGCCGGTGTCGAGAATATTGTTGCGAACGACCTTGGCCTGAAGCTCCTTGAAGATTTCGGAGACCTGCTCCTTGGTGAACTTCGCCTCGCCGCCTTCCGGAAAGAGCGCCGCGATGACCTTCGCCTTCACCGCGTCGACGGCGGCGTAGCGCTCCTGCTTGACCGTGTGCTTATAGGCTTCGCGAAGGTCCGCTTCAGCGATCTGGGCGACCGCGTTGGCGACTTCCGTCGTGTCGGGGAGCACGAGGTCGCGCGGGTCCTTGGCGGCGCGTTCGGCAAGGCGGATGATCGCGTCGATTATCGGCTGGAAGCCGCGATGGCCGGTCATCACCGCTTCGAGCATCGTCTCCTCGGAGAGCTCCTTGGCTTCCGACTCGACCATCAGCACCGCGTCCTGCGTGCCGGCGACAATGAGGTCGAGCGTCGAAGTCTTCATCTCCTCGATCGTCGGATTGAGCTTCAATTGGCCGTTGATGCAGCCGACCCGCGCGCCGCCGACAGGTCCCATGAAGGGAACGCCGGAAAGCGTCAGCGCCGCCGACGCCGCGACCATGGCGAGAATGTCGGGATCGTTTTCGAGATCATGCGACAGAACCGTGACGATCACCTGCGTGTCGTTGCGGTAGCCGTCGGGAAAGAGGGGCCGGATCGGGCGGTCGATGAGGCGGGAAATCAGCGTCTCGCGCTCGGAGGGACGGCCCTCGCGCTTGAAATAGCCGCCGGGAATGCGGCCTGCGGCGAAGGCCTTTTCCTGATAGTTGACGGTAAGCGGGAAAAAGTCCTGGCCGGGCTTCGCCGTCTTGGCCGAAACGACCGTGGCGAGCACTGTCGTCTCGCCCCAACTCGCCATCACGGCGCCGTCGGCCTGGCGGGCGACCTTACCGGTCTCGAGCACGAGCGTGCGCCCGGCCCAGTCGAGTTCTTCGCGGTGAATATGGAACATGTGCTGTCTTTCTCTGATGCCGCCAGCGGCTGGTCATGAGCAAGACGGCGGGAAGCTGCGAGGAAAGAAACAGGCGGCGCAGCGTCCGGCGATCCTGCCATGACGGCTCTGGCGTAGATGGACCGCGAGCCTCCAGGCTCGCAGTCCTCAAAAGCGGGCCTTAAGGCCCGCGGTCCAATGTGCGGGCCCGAAGGCTCGCGGTCCTATTGTGTTAGCGGCGGATGCCGAGCCGCTCGATCAGGCTCTTGTAGCGCGGCTCGTCGCGCACCTTCACATAGTCAAGGAGCTGGCGGCGCTGGGAGACGAGCTTCAAAAGTCCACGACGCGAATGATTGTCCTTCGCATGCGTCTTGAAATGCTCGGTCAGATTGGAGATCCGTTCGGTGAGGATCGCGACCTGCACTTCGGGCGAGCCCGTGTCGTTCGCCTTGGTGGAATATTCCTTGATGAGCGCCTGCTTGCGCTCCGCCGTGATCGACATCGGACATCCCTGATTTTGAAGGTGATCCGCGCTCCGCGGCCAGGGCCGGGATGTCGTCCAGCAGGGTCGCGCGAAAACGGAGCCGCCCCGGCGAGCCGGGGCGTGCGGGGGCCTTATAGCAGGTTTTGAGCGGATGGGTAGGGGGTCGATCTCCCGCCAGGCGCAGACGGCGGGGGGTCAGACGACAGTCTATGCGCCCTTGTCCGGCTCGAGCATCTGGGCGTCGCCGCGCAGCATGCGGATGATGAACGCGCGCGCCGCCGGCTTCTCGCTATTGGACATCAGTCCCGACAGCAGTCCGAGCGCGCCGCCGAGCGTTACGCCCACAAGCGCGCACAGCGCATAGACTTCGATGCGGTTGGGCGTCTCGGCCATCGCCAGCGCGCCGAAGAGGCCGACGGCGCCGCCGCAGAGCGCGACGAGCGCTTCGCGATCGCCGGCGCGGGACCAAAAGGCGAGGGCAAGCGAGGGCGCGAGGCAGGCGGCGGACACCGCCAGCGCCGCGGCGACGAGCGCGCCGGGCGTGAAGACGCCGGCGACGGCGGCGACATAGGCTAGCGTCGAGACGATCACCAGCGTCACGCGATTGACCGCGAGACGCCGGCTCGTCAGGTCGATCTCGCCGCGCAGCCGATACAGCGCGTCATGGCCGAAGGCGGTCGCGCAGGCCTGCAGGCTCGCCGTGGCGAGCGCGAGCCCGAGCGCCACCAGCGCCGAGGCGAGAAGCCCGGTCGACGCCGCGCCGAGTTCAGCCGCCTGAGGCAGGAAGCCGAGCAGAAAGTCCCCGTCGATCGGGCGGATGTCCGATGCGGCGAGCGGCGCGCCTGGAGCGTAGCCTCTGGCGGCGCAAGCGCGCTGCGCCTCGGAGGGTCCGCGCACGGAATAGCCGCAAACGCTGATCAGTCCGCGTTCGCTTGCCTGATAGACCGCTTGCGGCAGGCGTTCCGGCGGCTGTCCCGCCGTGGCGCGGGCGAGCGAAAGCGCCGAGGCGCCGATCGCCGCCGCCGCCAGCAGCGCGATGACGACGGTCCAGAACAGGCCGGCGAGCCCGGCGCGCCGCGCGCTTCGCCTGTCGGCGGTCGTCAGCGACGTCGCGAGCACGGGCGCAAGCGTCGCGAGCCCGAGCGCCGCCGCCAGCGTGGTGGCAAGCTCCACCGGAACGCCAAGTTGCGCCGGCGTGACGCTCCAGCTCGCGAGCAGGTTCGCCGCCTCCGTCCAGGCGTCGCCGCCGAAGATCAGGCCGGCCGGGAGAGCGTCGCGGACGCCGAGCGCCGCGATCGGCCAGCCGAAGCCCAGCGTCGCGACGCCCGCGGCGGCGGCCGCCGCCCATACGACGCCCGACAGCCCGCCCGGACCGGCGATGATGAGGCTCGTCGCGGCGACGAGAAACGCCGCGAAAGCCCGATTGGCGCCGGTGAGTTCGACGAGCGCATTGACCGCGATCAGGCCGCCGGCGGCGGCGAGCAGCGTTGAAGACAACGCCACTGCGCCGATGAAACCGACCCGCGTCGCCGCGCTCTGGAAACGCGCGCAGAGAAGCTCCGAAATCGAGAACACGCCGGTCTTGCGCAGCAGCGGTCCCAGATAGAGTCCCGCCAAAGCGAGGCCGATGAAGATTCCGGCGATCGCGCCCGTCGACCAGCTGCTTCCGGCGAGACGCGCGCCGAAGGGCAGCATCAGGGCGACCACGATCGCGGCGTTGGCGAAGCCGGCATAGGCGGCGGGCAGCGCCCGGCCGGCGGTGTAATAGACCGACACCCGCATCGAATGCAGAAGAAAGCCGAGCGTGGCGAGACCGAGGATGGTGAAATAGGGCGGCGCGGCGCCGACGAAGCGCTCAGGCGCGCCGACGCGATCGAGCAGCGCCGCGAAGGCGTAAGCGAGGAGGAAGCTCGCGGCCGTGAAGGCGATCTTGGCGTCGAGATTGGCTCTGTTGAGCAACGCCTGCTCGCTGGACCGATCGCTCATTCATGGCCTCGCTCAAATCAAAAGCGGGCGAACTCTAAACGAGGAGGCTGCGCGGGCCAAGATGGCGCGTCAAGCAATCGAATTCGCCAAGGACAAGACGTAGCGGCTCAATTTCTCTCTCAGGTCGCCGAAGGCCATCCCCATCCGGTTGTAGCCGATCGCCGCCGGGATGGCGGCGGCGAGCCCGTAAGCGGTCGCGGCCAAAGCGTCGGCGATGCCCGGCGCGACGACCGCAAGACTCGTGTCCTGCGTCTGCGCAATTCCCGAGAAGCTCGACATAATTCCCCAGACGGTGCCGAAAAGGCCGACGAAAGGTCCTGCCGAAGCGACGATGGCGAGAACGGGAAGCCCGCCTTCGGCGTCGAGCATGAATTCGCCCGCAGCCCGGTTCATCTGCTGCAGCACGCGTTCGCGCTTTAGATGAGGGGGTTCGTCGGGCAGTTCCGCGTGCGAGGCTTCCTGCGCCGCCTCGGCGATCGGCCAAAGCACGCCGATGTCGCCGCCCGCCCGCGCGCGATCCAGCGCCTTCGACAGCCGCACAAGAACAAAGACGCCGTCGATGATCAGCACCCAGGTCCAGGCCGCCGCGGCGAGAAGAAGCGCCATCACGACTTTGCTCACAGGTCCGGCGTAAAGAAACATGCCGAACGGCGACATTGGCGCGAATTCCATTGCAAGTCCCCCCGAGGCCTGGTCAGGCCTTACTGAAACGTGATGCCCTGGCGCGCGAACACCGGCCCGCAACTGGCCGGCCCGCGCGACGAGGCGACAATGCGCCGCGCCAGCGCCGCATGCGCCGGGCTTCCGCCCGAGACCGAAATGCCCGAAATGCCGCCCCCGGCGTTGATATGGAAGGACACGGAGACCGTTCCCGGCCCGAGGCTCGTCACCGCCGGCGTACGACCGCGAATCGACGCGGCGACCTGGGCGATACAAGTCGCTTGCGACGCGGCGGATGCGTCGCCCCGGCCCCCCGGCAATCCGAAGCGGCCTGCGACTCGCGCCGCGCCGGCACCCTGGCCGGTCCCGCCGGGGAGGCCATAGCGCCGGCCCGTTTGGGCCGCGCGACGTCCGGCATCTGCCGTTTCCCGGCGCTCGCGGACGTTCTTCTCGACTTTCTTCGGCTTCTCGACCTTTTCCTTTTTCTCGGCCTTTTCTTTCTTTTCCGGCGCCTGGACGGCGTCGGGCTCCATGATCAACGGGGGCGGCGGCGAATCAGAGACCATCTCGTCGATTCCCTCGACTGAAAGAGCCGCCGTTTCGATCGGCGGCGCGTCCTCCAGCGAATCTCCTTCCGGCGCCGGATCGCCGGCTTCCAGGGAAACGCCTTCGGGGATGAGCTCCGCGTTCAGGGCGCTGAAGTCGACGACCGGCGACTGCGGCCAGTAAACGCCCGAAGCGAAGAAGGCGACGAAGATCGCGACAACCGAAAGGGCGGAGAGGGGGTGCAGCCAACGGGGCCTGAGCGGCGGTCGGTTTTCTATCCGCGCGCCGGTGACTGAACTCGTCGTAATTTTGTTCACGCGTGAAGCGCTCCGCCGCCGATGCGCGCTTAGTGATTTGCACCCCTAGGCATATGATACTTAGCGCTTCACGCGGTCGGGAGGCGATGCGGCTTTGTGTAACACCCACGCTTTCCCGGATGAGATCGCCTGGCTGTCATCGACACTCAGCCGTCTTTGGCCGATAAGGCCGGCATGGCCATTCGTCCAAACTCTTCCGCGCCCGCCGCCGCGTCGGGCGTTTCCACCGCCATCGTCGCCGAAGACGAGGCGGGGATGCGCGTCGATCGCTGGTTCAAGCGTCGCTATCCCGCGCTGGCTTTGTCGCATCTCGCCAAAATCTGCCGCAAGGGCGAGGTCCGGGTCGACGGCAAGCGGGTTGAAACCTCGTCCCGGCTCGAAGAAGGACAGAAGGTCCGCGTGCCGCCGCTAAGGATCGAGTCGCCCGCGGCGCCGGCGGTGAAGCGCGCGGACCCTAAGGACGCGCGGGCGCTCGCCGACATGACTCTCTTCGAGGACAAGGACGTCCTCGTCCTCAACAAGCCCTATGGCTTGGCGACTCAGGGCGGATCGGGCCAGACGCGCCATATTGACGGGATGCTGGAATCGCTCGCCAAGGGCGATACGCGCCCCGTTCTGGTGCATCGTCTCGACCGCGACACGTCGGGCGTGCTGCTCGTCGCCAAGAACCGGCGGATGGCCGCCGATCTCGGCGAGATTTTCAGATCGCGACAGGCCAAAAAGATTTATTGGGCGCTGGTCGAGGGCGTGCCGAAACCGGCGCAGGGACGGATTTCGCTCTATCTCGCGAAGGGCGCCGGGATGGAGAAATCCAGAGGCGGCGCGCGGGAACTCGAGAAAATGCGCGTCGCCAAGCATGGCGAGGCCGACGCCCAGCATTCGCTCACCTATTACGCGATCGTCGACAAGGTCGCGCCGCGCTGCGCCTGGCTGTCGATGAAACCGCTGACCGGCCGCACCCATCAGCTCCGCGCCCATGCCGAGGCGATCGGCCATCCGATTTTCGGCGACCCCAAATACGGCCATCGGCCCGAGGACGAGGTCCGAAGGCGCGATCCGCTGCGGGCGATGCCCGACGGGCTCGAGCGCAAGTTGCATCTGCTCGCCCGCCGCCTCGTGCTGCCGCATCCCAAAGGCGGCGTGATCGACGTGACGGCGCCCTTGCCCGAACATATGGAGAAGAGCTGGGAGCTTTTCGGCTTCGACGTGAAACGCCCCGACCCGATCGAGGACGCGCCGGACGCTTGAGGTCTTTGAGGTCGAGCGACGACGAGGTGGCAGGCTTTTCCTTTGGGCGCCCCTTAAGGATTGACACATGGCAAAAGAACCCGCCGGTCTCGACGCCGATTTCTTTGTCCCAGGGTCGGAGCGCGATCCGGTGAAGGCCGCGCGCGAACCGGCGCGCGCCTTGCCGACGCGCTTCTATAAAGAGGCGGTAGCGGCGCCCGCCGACGGCGGATACGGGATTTTTCTCGACGGCCGGCCGGTCAACACGCCGGCGCGGCGTCCGCTGGTCGCGCCGTCGCGGCCGCTCATGGAGGCGGTCGCCGCCGAATGGGCGGGCCAGGGCGAAACGATCGATCCCGCGACGATGCCGCTGACCAAGCTCATGAATACAGCGCTCGATGGCGTCGCGGGGCAGATGGAAGAGGTCGAGGCCGAGGTCGCCAAATATGCCGGCTCTGACCTCATCTGCTATCGCGCCGGCGCGCCCGAAAGTCTGGCTGCGGCGCAATCGGCGGCCTGGGACCCGCTCGTCGCCTTCGCCCGCGACAGGCTCGGCGCCAGGCTCGCGCTCGCCGAAGGCGTCATGTTCATCGAACAGCCGCAGGCGGCGCTCGACGCTTTCGCGCGTGCGTTGCGCGAATATGTGGGGGAGGGCGCCGGCGCGCCGCTCAGGCTCGCGGCGCTCAGCGTCCTGACCACGCTCACGGGTTCTGCGGTCATTGCGCTGGCGACGGCGCTGTGTGCAATCGATGTGGCCGCCGCCTGGGACGCCGCCAACGTCGATGAAGACTGGCAGATGCGCGCCTGGGGCGCGGACGCCGAGGCCCTGGCCCGGCGGGCGGCGCGTCTAAAGGAGTTTGAGGCTGCGGCGACTTTGTCGCGCCATTCGACGCCCGAGTGAACGACCGCCCGATTTTCAGGCGCCTTCGTTCAAGGCTGCGGCCAATTTGCTGGCCGGGCGCTTCCTCTCTTGCTTTGCACAATGGCCTTTGTTACGGAACGCGCGGCCTGGAGTCGTTCTAAGGAAACAGCCAAGGAAACGCTCCCGCGACCGGCCCTCGCCCCGCCGAAGTCGGACCAGACTCATGCCGCTGCTCGAACAATATCTGCCGCTGGTGATTTTCATCGCGCTTTCGGCGGTGATCGCTGGCGCGCTGCTCGTCGCGCCCTTCCTGCTCGCCTTCAAGGCGCCGGACCCCGAAAAAATGTCCGCCTATGAATGCGGCTTCAACCCGTTCAACGACGCGCGCATGAAATTCGACGTGCGCTTCTATCTGGTTTCTCTTCTCTTCATCGTCTTCGATCTTGAAGTGGCCTTTCTCTTTCCCTGGGCCGTAGCCTTCAAGGAAGCGGGCGCCTTCGGCTTCTGGTCGATGATGGTCTTCCTTGGCGTTCTCACCGTCGGCTTCGTCTATGAGTGGCGCAAGGGAGCTCTGGAATGGGATTGATCGAGAAGGAAGGCGCGCGCCAGACCCTGATCGCGCCGCAGGCTAAAGGTCTGATCGATCCGCGCAGCGGCAAGCCGGTCGGCTCGGACGACCCGTTCTTTCTTCATCTCAACGACGAACTCGCCGACAAGGGGTTTTTCGTCACCGCGACCGACGACGTCATCAACTGGGCGCGCACCGGCTCGCTGATGTGGATGACTTTCGGTCTCGCCTGCTGCGCCGTCGAGATGATCCAGGCGGCGATGCCGCGTTACGATCTCGAGCGCTTCGGCTTCGCGCCGCGCGCCAGCCCGCGACAGTCCGACTGCATCATCATCGCCGGCACGCTGACCAACAAAATGGCGCCGGCGATGCGCAAGGTCTACGACCAGATGCCGGAGCCGCGCTATGTGATCTCGATGGGCTCCTGCGCCAATGGCGGCGGCTACTACCACTATTCCTATTCGGTGGTGCGCGGCTGCGATCGCATCATTCCGGTCGACATCTATGTGCCGGGATGCCCGCCTTCGGCGGAGGCGCTCGTCTACGGCATGCTGCTGCTGCAAAAGAAAATCCGGCGCACGGGCACGATCGAGCGCTAGCAAAGCGCGTAATGACGCCCGCCGTCATTGCGAGGAGCGTAGCGGCGAAGCAATCCAGCCGAGCCTTGCGACTCTGGATTGCATCGCTTCGCTCGCAATGACGGAAAGAAACGGGCGGTCTGGTCTGACGAATGGGATTGACGAATGTCGGCTGAACTGGAAACTCTCGGCGCGAACATCAGCGGCGCGCTTCCCGGCGCGATCACGGATGTAAAACTCGCCTATGGCGAACTCACGCTGACCGTGGCGCGACCGCGTTGGCTCGAAGTCGCGACTTATCTGCGCGACGCTCCGGAGTGCCTCTTCGCCTGCTTCGTCGACGTGACGGCGGCGGATTATCCTCAGCGCGCCGAGCGTTTCGAAGTCGTCGCGCATCTCCTGTCGCCGAAATACAACCGCCGCATCCGCATCAAGACGCCGGCGTCGGAAGAGACGCCCGTCGCCTCATTGACCGCGCTCTATCCCGGCGCGGACTGGTTCGAGCGCGAAACATATGACCTCTTCGGCGTGATCTTCTCCGGCCATCCCGACCTGCGCCGCATCATGACCGATTACGGCTTCGACGGCCATCCGCTCCGCAAGGACTTCCCGATGACCGGCTTCGTCGAAGTGCGCTACGACGACGAGCAGAAGCGCGTCGTTTATGAGCCGGTGCGGCTCAGTCAGGAATACCGCAACTTCGATTTCCTCTCGCCGTGGGAGGGCGTGAGCTACGACCTGCCGGGCGATGAAAAGGCGAAGGGGCAGTCGTGAGTAGGCAGTAGGCAGTCGGCAATCGGAACCAAGGCGATCGTGCTGGGCGTACGGCCAAACGAAGACAGCATCAGATCATATCGCGATCTGAGAGTGTGGAAGGAAGCGATGGACCTCGCGGTGGAATGCTACGCTCTGACCAAGGGATTTCCAAAAGAGGAAATCTTTGGCCTCACGTCGCAGATCAGACGTGCAGCAGCTTCGGTTCCGGCCAATGTCGCCGAGGGCTACGGGCGTGATAGCGCAGGCCAATACGTCAATTTCCTGCGCACGACCCAGGGATCGTTGAAGGAATTGGAGACACATCTCCCATTGGCGGAGCGGATCGGCTTGCTCACGTCGAACATGGTCGAGAAACCTCTCTCCCGATCGGAAGCCGTAGGAAAGATGTTGCGCGGCTTGATCCGATCGATTCAGCGGGCGTCTAGTCCGACTGCCGAAGCCCGACTGCCGACTGCCCAAGCGGTCGAAGGACGCAAGAAATGACCGACCAACCCGCCCCCGCCTCCCAGGGACTCCGCAACTTCAACATCAACTTCGGTCCGCAGCATCCGGCCGCGCATGGCGTGCTGCGCCTGATTCTCGAACTCGACGGCGAGGTCGTCGAGCGCGTCGATCCGCATGTCGGCTTCCTGCATCGCGGCACCGAAAAGCTGATGGAGGCGCGGACCTATCTGCAGAACGTGCCCTATTTCGATCGGCTCGACTATTGCGCGCCGATGAATCAGGAACATGCGTTCTGTCTCGCGATCGAGCGCCTGCTGGGCGTCGAGGTTCCGCGCCGCGGCCAGCTCATTCGCGTGCTTTACGCCGAAATCGGCCGACTCTTGTCGCATTTGCTCAACGTCACCGCTCAGGCGATGGACGTCGGCGCGCTCACCCCGCCGCTGTGGGGCTATGAAGAGCGCGAGAAGCTGATGGTGTTCTACGAGCGCGCGTCGGGCGCGCGCATGCACGCCAATTATTTCCGGCCCGGCGGCGTCGCCCGCGATCTGCCCGACCAGCTGGTCGAAGACATCGGCGCCTTTTGCGATCCGTTCCTGAAGGTCGTCGAAGACCTTGACGAACTTTTCATCGGCAACCGCATCTTCAAGCAGCGCAATGTCGACATCGGCGTCATTTCGCTTGAAGACGCCTGGAAATGGGGCTTCTCCGGGGTGATGGCGCGCGGCTCGGGCGCCGCCTGGGATTTGCGCAAGGCGCAGCCTTACGAGTGTTATGAAGAGATGGAATTCGACATTCCGGTCGGCAAGCATGGCGATTGCTACGACCGCGCCGTGATCCGCATGGAGGAGATGCGGCAGTCGACCTCGATCATGAAGCAATGCGTCGAGAAGCTGATGCGCGCCGAGAACCGTGGTCCGGTGATGACGCCCAACCACAAGATCACGCCGCCCTCGCGCGGAGAGATGAAACGCTCGATGGAGGCGCTCATCCATCACTTCAAGCTCTTCACCGAAGGCTTCCACGTGCCGGAGGGCGAAGTTTACGCCGCGGTCGAGGCGCCCAAGGGCGAATTCGGCGTCTATCTCGTGTCTGACGGCGGCGACAAGCCGTATCGCTGCAAGATTCGCGCGCCGGGCTTCGCGCATTTGTCCGCCATGGATTTTCTCTGCAAGAACCACATGCTCGCCGACGTCTCGGCGATCCTGGGTTCGCTCGACATCGTGTTCGGGGAGGTCGATCGCTAATGTCCGTCCGCCGTCTCGCCGAAGGTCAACCCGAGAGTTTCGAGTTCACGCCCGAGAATAGGGCGTGGCTCGACACGCAGATTGCCAAATATCCCGATGGCCGGCAGGCGTCGGCAGTCGTGCCGGCGCTGTGGCAGGCGCAAAAGCAGAATGACAATTGGCTGCCGCAGGCGGCGATCGAAAACGTCGCCAACGCGCTCGGCATGGCGAAGATTCGCGTGCTCGAAATCGCGACCTTTTATTCGATGTTCAATCTGGCGCCGGTCGGCAAATATTTCATCCAGCTTTGCGGCACGACGCCCTGCCTGCTCGCCGGTTCGGATGAGATCATCGACGTGCTGCAGCGCCGGGTCGGCCCCCAGCGCCGCGTCACCGACGACGGGCTGTTTTCCTGGCTCGAAGTCGAGTGCCTCGGCGCCTGCTGCAACGCGCCGATGGTGCAGATCAACGACGACTATTACGAAGATCTGACGGCCGAGAATTTCGAGAAGCTTCTCGACAATCTCGCCGCCGGCCGTCCGGTGAAGACCGGTTCGCAGATCGGGCGCGTCTCTTCGGAGCCGCTCGGCAAGCTGACGAGTCTCACGTCGCTCTATGGCGACGGCGCGAAGTAGCGGGGGAAAGAGGAAAACCATGCTTTCCGACGCGGATCGTATCTTCACCAATCTTTACGGCCTCGGCGACCGTTCGCTCGCCGGCGCGAGGAAGCGCGGGCAGTGGGACAACACCAAGGCGCTGCTCGACAAGGGCCGCGACGCGATCATCACTGAGGTGAAGGCGTCTGGCCTGCGCGGGCGCGGCGGCGCCGGCTTCTCGACCGGCCTCAAATGGTCCTTCATGCCCAAGGAGGTCGATCCCAGGCGGCCGCATTATCTCGTCATCAACGCCGACGAATCGGAGCCCGGCACCTGCAAGGATCGCGAGATCATGCGCAACGATCCGCATACGCTGGTCGAAGGCGCGCTGGTCGCGAGCTACGCCATGGGCGCGCATGCCTGCTACATCTATATCCGTGGCGAGTTCATCGCCGAACGCATCGCGCTTCAGAAAGCCGTCGATGAAGCCTATGAGGCGCGTCTGATCGGCAAGGACAATATCCACGGCTATCCTTTCGATCTCTATGTCCATCACGGCGCCGGCGCTTACATCTGCGGCGAGGAGACCGCGCTGCTCGAAAGCCTCGAGGGCAAGAAGGGCATGCCGCGCCTGAAACCGCCGTTCCCGGCCAATGTCGGTCTCTATGGCTGTCCGACGACGGTCAACAATGTCGAATCGATCGCCGTCGCGCCGACCATTCTGCGCCGCGGCGCCGCGTGGTTCGCCGGCATCGGCAGGCCCAATAATACGGGCACCAAGCTGTTTTCGATCTCGGGCCACGTCAATCGGCCGTGCAATGTCGAAGAGGCGATGTCGATTCCGTTTCGCGAATTGATCGAGACCCATTGCGGCGGCGTGCGCGGCGGCTGGGACAATCTGCTTGCGGTCATTCCCGGCGGCTCCTCGGTGCGTTGCGTGCCCTCCAAGGAGATCGTCGATTGCCCGATGGATTTCGACAGTCTCGTGGCGCTGAAGTCTGGCCTTGGCACGGCGGCGGTGATCGTCATGGACAAATCGACCGACATCATCCGCGCCATCGCGCGTCTGTCATATTTCTATAAGCATGAGAGCTGCGGCCAGTGCACGCCCTGCCGCGAGGGCACCGGCTGGATGTGGCGCGTCGTGCAGCGCATGGTCGAGGGCCGCGCGCACAAAAAAGAGATCGACATGCTGTTCGACGTGTCGAAGCAGATCGAAGGCCATACGATCTGTGCGCTCGGCGACGCCGCGGCCTGGCCGATTCAGGGACTGATCACGCATTTCCGCGACGTGATCGAGAAACGCATCGATCAATATGCGGCCAATCCGCATCCCGATCCGATCCGCGTGGCGGCGGAGTGAAAAGCATGGGACAACAGGGCGAGGACGACGATGTGGCGATCTTGCGCGAAATTCGCGCAATGCTGGAATCATGCGGACCGGTCGACGTCGAGAATGTTGACGAGATGAACGCGATGCGTCTGCGCATGCGCGAGCATAGAGAAAGGCTGGCGGCTTTGCGTGGGCACGGAAGTCTGCGGGAAGATCGCGAGGGCGTATTCGAGTTCAAGCTCGCCGAGCTGACAAAACGCGTGGAGCGTTTGGAGGCGCGCAGGTAAAATGGCTGGTGAGCCCGACGATGGCGGCGTGCGGGGGCAGTTACGGGAAATCCGCGGCGACATAGCTGAGTTGCGTCAGGACATTCGCGAGATACGAACTGTGCAGGACAAGCATACCCTTCAATTCGAATTCCTGGCGGAAAGAGTCGAAATGCTGCGGGAAGCGACGCTGACGTCGGTAGGCATAGCGATCGAGTCGACCGCACGAGAAAAGCGGCTGGAAGCAATGTTCGCGGAACTGATCCAACGCGTCGAGAAATTGGAGAAGGCGAAGTGACCAAGATTCTCGTCGATGGCGTCGAAGTGGACGTGCCGAGCGATTTCACGCTGTTGCAAGCCTGCGAGCAGGCCGGCTTCGAGATTCCGCGCTTTTGCTATCACGAGCGCCTGTCCATTGCCGGCAATTGCCGCATGTGCCTCGTCGAGGTGAAGGGCGGGCCGCCCAAGCCCCAGGCCTCCTGCGCCATGTCGGTGAAGGATTTGCGCCCCGGTCCAAACGGCGCGCCGCCGGAAGTCTTCACCAAATCGCCGATGGTGAAGAAGGCGCGCGAAGGGGTGATGGAGTTTCTGCTTATCAACCATCCGCTCGACTGTCCGATCTGCGATCAGGGCGGCGAATGCGATCTGCAGGATCAGGCCCTCGTCTTCGGCGTCGACAGTTCGCGCTATCACGAAAACAAGCGCGCGGTCGAAGACAAATATATTGGCGTCCTGGTCAAGACCGAGATGAACCGCTGCATCCATTGCACGCGCTGCGTCCGCTTCACCGCGGAGGTCGCCGGCACCGGCGACATGGGCGCGATCGGCCGCGGTGAGGATATGGAGATCACGACCTATCTTGAAAGCGCGATGACCTCGGAGCTGCAGGGCAATGTCGCCGATCTCTGTCCGGTCGGCGCGCTGCTGCCCAAGCCGCAGAGCTTCCGCGGCCGGCCTTGGGAATATCAGAAGACCGAGACGATCGACGTGATGGACGCGCTTGGCGCGGCGATCCGCGTCGACTCGCGCGGCCGCGAAGTCATGCGCATTCTGCCGCGCATCAACGACCTCGTGAATGAAGAATGGATCTCCGACAAGACGCGCCAGATCGTCGACGGCCTCAAGACGCAGCGGCTTGATCGTCCCTATATCCGCGAGAATGGCAGACTGCGCCCTGCCAGCTGGCAGGAGGCGCTCGCCGCCGTCGTCGCCAAGACGAAAGCGACGTCCGCGTCGCGCATCGGCGCGCTGGTCGGCGATCTTGCCGCGGTCGAAGAGACATTCGCGCTGAAGCTTCTCGCCGAGCAGCTTGGAACGCAAAACCTCGATTGCCGCCAGGACGGCGCTAAACTCTATCCGGAGTTCGGGCGCGCCTCCTACCTCTTCAATGCGACCATCGCCGGCATCGAACAGGCCGGCGCGGCGCTGATCATCGGCGCCAATCCGCGCAAGGAATCGCCCGTTCTCAATGCGCGCCTGCGCAAGCGCTGGCTGAAGGGCGACTTCAAGATTTCGCTTGTCGGCGAGCGGGCAGATCTGACCTACGACTACGACTATCTCGGCGCCGGCCCCGATTCGCTGTTTCAGTTCATCCGCTCCGCGAAGCCCGCGGAAAAGCTGCTCGTCATCATCGGACAGGGCGCTCTGGCGCGCGACGACGGCGAGGCGGTTCTCACGCTCGCCGCCCAGGCGGCGCAAAACCTCGGCGGCCTCGGCGACGGCTGGAACGGCTTTTCGGTTCTGCATACGGCGGCCGCGCGCGTCGGCGCGCTCGATCTTAACTTCACGCCGGGCGCGGGAGGACTGGACGCGCGCGCGATGGCCAAGGCCGGCGCGCTCGATCTCATCTTCAACCTCGGCGCCGACGAAATCGCGATCGAGCCCGGCGCCTTCGTGGTTTACATCGGCGCGCATGGCGATCGCGGCGCGCATCGCGCCGATGTGATCCTGCCCGGCGCGGCCTATACGGAAAAGTCCGGCCTTTACGTCAATACCGAAGGCCGCGTGCAGCGGGCCTTCCGCGTGGTGTTTCCGCCCGGAGAGGCGCGCGAAGATTGGGCGGTGTTGCGCGCGCTGTCGGGCGCGCTCGGCGCTCCGCTGCCCTTCGACTCGCTGGCGGCGCTGCGCCGGCGGCTGGTCGAGGCGCATCCCCACTTCGCGCAGGTGGACGAGATCGCCCCGGGCGAAGCCGCGCAGATCGTCGCGCTCGCCAATCATCCGGCGGTGGCGATGAAGGACGCCTTCGCTCCGGCGATCGAGAATTTCTACTTCACCAATCCGATCGCCCGCGCGTCGGCGGTCATGGCGGAATGTTCGGCGCTGGCCCAGGGCCGGCTCGCGCAAGCGGCGGAATAGGAGCTTTGGACGTGAGCGACGGTTGGACGAGCGCCATTTCGGAATTCTTCATCGCCTATCCGCTTCTTCTCGCATTCGTGAAGAGCGTGCTGCTCGCGGTCGCGCTGCTGATCTATGTGGCCTATGTCATCCTCGCGGACCGCAAAATCTGGGCGGCGGTGCAGCTGCGGCGCGGACCCAATGTCGTCGGCCCCTGGGGGCTGCTGCAGAGCTTCGCGGATTTCTTCAAATTCGCGTTGAAGGAACCGGTGATTCCGGACGTCGCCAACAAGGGCGTTTTCCTGTTCGCGCCCTTCATCATGGCGACGTTGTCGATCGCCGCCTGGGCCGTCATTCCGGTCGCCGACGGCTGGGCGGTCGCCGACATCAATGTCGGCATCCTTTATATTTTCGCACTGTCCTCGCTCGGCGTTTACGGCGTCATCATGGGCGGCTGGGCCTCGAACTCGAAATATCCGTTCCTCTCGGCGCTGCGCTCGGCGGCGCAGATGGTCTCCTATGAAGTCTCGATCGGCTTCGTTATCATCACGGTCCTGCTTTGCGCCGGTTCGCTCAATCTGACCGACATCGTCAATGCGCAGGATACGTCCTTCGGCATGGCGGGCTGGTACTGGCTGCGCCTCTTCCCGATGTTCGTCATCTTCTTCATTTCGGCGCTCGCCGAGACCAATCGCCCGCCCTTCGATCTCGTCGAGGCGGAGTCGGAGCTCGTCGCCGGCTTCATGATCGAATATTCGGCGACGCCGTACGTGCTGTTCATGCTCGCCGAATATGTGGCGATCGTCACCATGTGCGCGCTGCTGACGATCCTGTTTTTCGGCGGCTGGCTGCCGCCAATCAGCATCGCGCCGTTCACCTATGTGCCGGGCGTCATCTGGTTCACGCTGAAGGTGAGCTTCTTCTTCTTCTTCTTCGCCATGGTGAAGGCTTTCGTGCCGCGCTATCGCTATGATCAGCTGATGCGTCTGGGCTGGAAAATCTTTCTGCCGATCTCCCTCGCCATGGTCATCCTCGTCGCCGCCGTGCTGCAGTTCTGGCCGGCGGGACCGGCAGGCAGTTGAGGCCGTCATGAAACTCGATCAAGCCGCCAAGTCGCTCTTCCTTTCGGAATTCGTCGGCGCATTCCTTCTGTCGATGCGCTACTTCTTCAAGCCGAAGGCGACGATCAACTATCCGCATGAGAAGAATCCGCAATCGCCGCGCTACCGCGGCGAGCATGCGCTGCGCCGCTATCCCAATGGCGAGGAGCGCTGCATCGCCTGCAAGCTCTGCGAGGCGATCTGCCCGGCGCAGGCCATCACCATCGAAGCCGGACCGCGCCGCAACGACGGCACCCGCCGCACGACGCGCTACGACATCGACATGGTGAAATGCATCTATTGCGGCTACTGCCAGGAAGCCTGCCCGGTCGACGCGATCGTCGAGGGGCCCAATGCGGAATTCTCGGTCGAGACGCGCGAGGAGCTTTACTACACCAAGAAGCGCCTGCTCGAGAACGGCGACCGCTGGGAGCGCGAGATCGCGCGCAACATCGCGATGGACGCGCAATACAGGTAATTGGAAGATATGACGTTGCGGCTTCACCCCCTCCCTGTCCCTCCCCCGCCGCGCGGGAGAGGGGACGCACGCGAGCAGCATTCGCGTAACGCTGGGGCCGTGTCGAATCTGCTCCCTCTCCCGCGTAGCGGGGGAGGGTTGGGGTGGGGGCTCTCCGCGAACGAACACGCCGCATCGGCGCAGTAAGGACGACGAACGTGCAGGCCGTATTTTTCTACCTCTTCGCGACGAGCATGATCGCCTCGGCCGGCGTCGTGATCTTCGCGCGCAATCCGGTGCATTCGGTGCTGTTTCTCATCCTCGCCTTCTGCAATGGCGCGGGACTGTTCCTGCTCGCCGGCGCGGAATTTCTGGCGATGATCCTCATCGTCGTTTATGTCGGCGCGGTCGCGGTGCTGTTCCTCTTCGTCGTCATGATGCTTGACGTCGACTTCGCCCAACTGAAGCAGGGCTTCATCAAATATCTTCCGGTCGGCGTCGCGGTCGGCGTCGTGGTGCTCGCGGAACTGGGCATGGTGGCGATCGGCTGGAGCTCGGCGCCGTCGGCGCCCGAGGCCGTCGCCAATCCGATCATTCCGCAAATGAGCAATACCGCGGCGCTCGGCCAGATCCTTTACACGAAATATGTGATCTTCTTTCAGGCCTCGGCGCTGGTGCTGCTCACCGCGATGATCGGCGCGATCGTGCTGACCCTGCATCACAAGCCCAGCGTCAAGCGCCAGAAAATCGCGGAGCAGAACGCGCGAACCCGCGAGAACGTGATCGAGATCAAGAAGGTGCCGTTCCGTACCGGCGTCTAACGAGGACATCCATGCTGACCATCGGCCTTACGCATTACCTCGTCGTCGCGGCGATCCTGTTCACGCTCGGCGTCGCCGGAATCATCCTCAACCGCAAGAACATCATCGTCATCCTCATGTCGATCGAGCTGATTCTTCTTTCGGTCAATCTCAACTTCGTCGCCTTCTCGCAGTCGCTCTCCGATCTGACCGGCCAGGTGTTCGCGCTCTTCGTGCTCACCGTGGCGGCGGCCGAGGCGGCGATCGGCCTCGCGATCCTCGTCGCCTTCTATCGCAACCGCGGCACGATCGCGGTCGAAGACATCAATTCCTTGAAGGGCTGACCCGGAATGATTTACGCCATCGTCTTTCTTCCGCTCGTCGGCTTTCTGATCGCAGGCGCGTTCGGCCGCTGGATCGGGGTACGCGCTTCCGAGTTCGTCACGACGGGCTTGTTGATGATCTGCGCAGTCCTGTCGTGGATCGTCTTCTTCAATGTCGCGCTCGGCCATGATCACGGCTACGCGCCGATCCTCGGCAACTGGATGACCGTCGGCGCGCTCAAGGTCGACTGGGCGCTGCAGGTCGATACGCTGACGGCGGTAATGCTCGTCGTCGTCAATACGGTGTCGAGCCTCGTGCATCTCTATTCGGTCGGCTACATGCACGAGGATCCGCATCGTCCGCGCTTCTTCGCCTATTTGTCGCTGTTCACCTTCGCGATGCTGATGCTGGTGACGGCCAACAATCTCGTGCAGATGTTCTTCGGCTGGGAGGGCGTCGGCCTCGCCTCCTATCTTCTGATCGGCTTCTGGTATCAAAAGCCTTCGGCGAACGCCGCGGCGATCAAGGCCTTCGTCGTCAACCGCGTCGGCGACTTCGGCTTCGCGCTCGGCATTTTCCTCGTTTTTCAACTGACGAAGTCGCTCACCTTCGACGAGGTCTTCGCCGCCGTGCCGGGCCTCGAAGGCGAGAAGATTCACGCCTTCGGGCTGAACGTCGACGCGCTGACGCTCGCGGCTTTCCTGCTGTTTATCGGCGCCATGGGCAAATCGGCGCAATTCTTCCTGCACACCTGGCTGCCGGACGCGATGGAGGGCCCGACCCCGGTCTCGGCGCTCATCCATGCCGCGACCATGGTCACCGCTGGCGTGTTCATGGTCGCACGTCTGTCGCCGATCTTCGAATATGCGCCGGCGGCGCTCGCCTTCGTCACCATCATCGGCGCGGTGACCGCCTTTTTCGCGGCGACGGTCGGTCTCGTGCAAAACGACATCAAGCGCGTCATCGCCTATTCGACCTGTTCGCAGCTCGGCTACATGTTCGTCGCGGAAGGCGTCGGCGCCTACAGCATCGGCGTCTATCATCTTTTCACCCACGCCTTCTTCAAGGCGCTGCTGTTTCTTGGCGCGGGCTCGGTCATCCATGCCATGCATCACGAGCAGGACATGCGCAACATGGGCGGGCTGCGCAAGGACATTCCCTTCACCTTCGCGATGATGATCATCGGCACGCTCGCGCTCACCGGCTTCCCTTTCACCGCCGGTTTCTATTCCAAGGACGCGATCATCGAGGCGGCCTATGCCGCGAGCAAACATCATCCCACGGCGATGATCGGCTTTGTCTCGACGGTCGTCGCCGCGGGCCTGACTTCATTCTATTCATGGCGTCTGGTGTTCATGACCTTTTTCGGCCATCGCGCCGAGCATCGGGTCGCCGAAATTCATGCAGAAGACGAGCCTGCGGCGGAAGTCGCGCACACTCACGGACACGATGATCACGACCATCATGCGCCTCACGAGTCGCCGATTGTCATGCTGGCGCCATTGGCGGTGCTCGCGCTCGGCGCTCTGGGCGCAGGCATCGTCTTCGGAAAATACTTCATTGGCCATGATTACGATGAATTCTGGAAAGGTTCGCTATTCACCGGCCGCGACAATCACATTATCCATGAGTTTCATGACGTGGCGCTCGGCGTGGGTCTTGCGCCGACAGTAGTCATGGCGCTGGGTTTCCTGGTTTCTCTGTATCTTTATGTGCTGAAGCCCGGAAGCGCGCAGGCGCTGGCGCGGACCTTCCCGCGTCTTTACCAGTTCCTCCTCAACAAATGGTATTTCGACGAACTCTACGACTTCCTGTTCGTTCGGCCGGCCTTCGCCATCGGCCGGTTGTTCTGGAAGGGCGGCGACGGCGCGATCATCGACCGCCTCGGGCCTGACGGCGTCGCCGCGCGGGTCGCCGACGGGGCGCGGTTCGCCGTGCGTCTGGAGACTGGCTACCTCTATCATTACGCATTCGCCATGCTCATCGGCGTCGCGGCGGTCGCCACTTACTTCATCGCCGGAGGATTGCGCTGATGTTCGGTTTCGGCATTCTCTCCGGCGTCACCTTCCTGCCGCTCGTCGGCGTCGCCTTCCTGCTTACTCAGAAGGGCGACGATGACGCGAGCCTGCGCAATATCCGCTGGGCGACGCTCGCAACGACGCTTACCACCTTCGCTCTGTCGCTTTTCATCTGGTCGGGGTTCGATCAAACGAGCGCGGCGTTTCAATTCGTCGAGCAGAAAAACTGGCTCGGCTCCGGCCTCGTTTACAAGATGGGCGTCGACGGTTTTTCGATGCCCTTCGTTCTGCTGACGACCTTTCTGATGCCCTTCGCTATTCTCGCCTCATGGGACTCGGTTCAGAAACGCGTCAAGGAATATATGATCGCCTTCCTGGTGCTCGAGACGCTGATGATCGGCGTCTTCTGTGCGCTCGACCTCGTGCTGTTCTATCTTTTCTTCGAGGGCGGCCTTATCCCGATGTTCCTCATCATCGGCATCTGGGGCGGCAAGCGGCGCGTTTATGCGAGCTTCAAATTCTTTCTCTATACGCTCGTCGGCTCGCTCCTCATGCTGGTCGCGATCCTCGCCATGTACGGCAAGGCCGGCACGACCGACATCACGGTGCTGCTGAACACCGACTTCCCCAAGGAGATGCAGACCTGGCTGTGGCTCGCCTTCTTCGCGTCATTCGCGGTGAAAATGCCGATGTGGCCGGTGCACACCTGGCTGCCCGACGCCCATGTCGAGGCGCCGACGGCGGGCTCGGTCATCCTTGCGGCGATTCTCCTGAAGATGGGCGGCTACGGCTTCATCCGCTTCTCGCTGCCGATGTTTCCGGACGCCTCGACACACTTCGCGTCGCTCATCTACGCGCTTTCGGTGATCGCGATCGTCTATACGTCGCTCGTCGCGCTCGTTCAGGAAGACATCAAGAAGCTCATCGCCTATTCGTCCGTGGCGCATATGGGCTATGTCACGATGGGGCTCTTCACGCTGAACGCTCAGGGCATGCAGGGCGCGATCTTCCAGATGATCAGCCACGGCTTCGTCTCCGGCGCTTTGTTCCTTTGCGTCGGCGTGATCTATGACCGAATGCATACGCGCGAGATCGCGGCCTATGGCGGCCTCGTCAACCGCATGCCGGTCTACGCCTTCGTCTTCATGCTGTTCACCATGGCCAATGTCGGGCTGCCAGGAACGACCGGCTTCATCGGCGAATTCCTGTCGCTGGCCGGAACATTCCAGGTGAACAGCTGGGTCGCGCTGATCGCGACGAGCGGCGTGATCTTTTCCGCGGCTTACGCGCTCTATCTCTACCGCCGCGTGATTTTCGGCGTCTTGGACAAGGCGAGCCTGATGAATATCGCCGATCTGACGCCGCGCGAGATCGCGATCTTCGCGCCGCTCGTGCTGATCACGATCTACTATGGCCTGCAGCCGCAGGCCATTCTCAACGCGACGCAGGCGTCGGTCGACAATCTCATCCAGACCCATACGGCGCTCATCGACGCGGTTAAGCTCGCGGCCGCTGGCCAATGACGGATCGCTGACGATGCCCTTCTTCGTTCAACTCGCGCATCATTTCCTTCCCGAGACCATTCTCGCCGTCGGCGTGATCGTTCTCATCCTGATCGGCGCCTGGCGCGGCGAGCGCGGCTTCGGCCTCGTCGACGAAATGGCGGTCGGCATCCTGGGCCTCGCGCTGGTGACCATCGCTTTGTCGAGCACGCCTGGCGCCAGCATCTTCGACGGCGCCTATGTCGACGACGGCTTTTCGCGCTTCATGAAGGCGCTGACGCTGATCGGCGCGATCGTGTCGATCCTGCTGTCCGTCGATTGGCTGCAACGCAACGGGCTCGAAAAATTCGAATACCCAGTGCTGATCATTCTCTCGACTCTCGGCATGCTGCTGCTGATTTCGGCGGATAATCTCATCGCGCTCTATCTCGGCCTCGAGCTGATGTCGCTGGCGCTCTACGTCATGGCCGCCTTTGCGCGCGACGACGGCAAATCGTCGGAGGCAGGCCTCAAATATTTTGTTCTCGGCGCGCTCTCTTCCGGCATGATGCTCTATGGCGCGTCGTTGCTCTATGGCTTCGCCGGAACGATCTCATTCTCCGGCATCGCCGCGGTGGTTTCGACTTCGGCGCCGATCGGCGTGATTTTCGGGCTCGTCTTCGTTCTGGCCGCGCTGGCCTTCAAAATGTCCGCGGCGCCGTTCCACATGTGGACGCCCGACGTCTATCAGGGCGCGCCGACGCCGGTCACCGCCTTCTTCGCGTCAGCCGCCAAAATGGCGGCGGTGGCGATCACCCTGAGAATCGTCTTCACCGCCTTCCCGGGCGTGAAGGATCAGTGGCGCCAGATCGTGATATTCGTCTCCATCGCGTCGATGCTGCTCGGCTCCTTTGCGGCCATCGGCCAGGAGAACATCAAGCGGCTGATGGCCTATTCCTCGATCGGCCATATGGGCTTCGCGCTGATCGGCCTCGCCGCCGCCGATGAGGCGGGCGTGCGCGGCGTCGCGATCTATCTGACGATCTATCTCATCATGACTCTCGGGACTTTCGCCGCCATTCTCGCGATGCGCGTCCAGGGCATATATGTCGAGAATGTCGCCGATCTCGCCGGCCTGTCGCGCACCAATGGCTGGATGGCGTTCTTCCTGGCGATGCTGATGTTCTCGCTTGCCGGGGTTCCGCCGCTTGCCGGCTTCTTCGCCAAATATTACGTGCTTCTGGCCGCGGTCGACGCGGGGCTCTTCAGCCTTGCGGTGATCGGCGTTCTGGCCAGCGCGGTCGCGGCCTATTACTATCTGCGGGTCGTCAAGGTGATGTATTTCGACGAGCCGGCGCCCGCTTTCGATCGCGCGCCGATGGCGGTTCGCGCCGTGCTCGCGATCTCTTCTCTGGCGCTGCTCGGATTTTGGGTCTATCCCACGCCGATCATGGATGCGGCGGCGGCGGCGGCCAAATCGCTCTTCTAGAGCGCGTAGAGCGCGCTCTATGATTTTGGAATCGATCACGTTATCTGCATTTGGGCGATTCCGCCCAAATGCAGCGTGATCTAGGGAGGTAATGCGCGCGTGGAGTTGGGATCATTGGCGCGCGCGCGCGGCGTGCGCCTCCTCGCGCTGGAGAGCGTCGATTCGACCAATGACGAAGCGCGCCGCCTGATCGAGACGGGCGAGCGCGGGCCTCTATGGGTCGTCGCGGCGCGGCAGACGGGCGGCCACGGCCGTCTCGGACGCCAATGGATTTCGCCGCCGGGCAATCTTCACGCGAGCTTTATCCTCCGCGATTTCGGCGAGGCCGCGGTCGCGCCGCAGCTTGGCTTCGTCGCCGGCGTCGCGGCGCTGCGCGCGCTGCGCGCCGCAGCCGGGGATGCCGGCCGCTTCGCGCTGAAATGGCCGAACGATCTGCTGCTCGACGGCGCCAAGCTCGGCGGGATTTTGCTCGAGAATGTCAGCGTGGCGACCGGCGACGCGCGCTTGCCGCGCGCCTCGATCGCGATCATCGGCATTGGCGTCAATTGCGTCGAGGCGCCGCGCGGTCTTCCCTTTGAAGCTCGCGCGCTAACGTCGATCGGCCGCAACGCGCCCGATGCGGCGCGGCTATTTGCGCATCTTTCCGACGCGCTTGTCGAGGCGCTCGATCTTTGGCGCGGCGGCGAGGGTTTCGTCGATATTCGCCGCGCATGGCTGGACGACGTCGCCTATCTCGGCGCCGATATTCGGGTCGAGCTGCCGCGCGAAACTGTCGAAGGACGCTTCGAAACGATCGACGCCACTGGCCGGCTCATTCTGGCGACTCGCGAGGGCGAGCGCGTCGTGGCGGCCGGCGACGTGTCGCTCGGGCCGCGGCGGATCGCGGCGGGAGGCGCCGCATGACGACGCCGGAAGCCGACCTCGTCTTCCTGCCGCTCGGCGGTTTGGGCGAAATCGGCATGAACATGGCGCTCTATGGCTTCGGTCCGCCAAAAGCGCGCAAATGGCTGATGGTCGATTGCGGCCTCGGCTTTCCCGGGCCGGAGGCGCCCGGCGTCGACCTCGTCTTCGCCGACATCGCCTTCGTCGAGAAAATCGCGCGCGACCTCGTCGGCATTTGCATCACCCATGCGCATGAGGATCATATCGGCGGGCTCGCGACATTGTGGCCTCGGCTCAAATGCAAGGTCTTCGCCACGCCCTTTGCGGCAGGCCTACTCGAAGTGCGGCGGTTGAACGAACCCGGCGCGCCGAAGATCGACATCTCGCTCACCCATGCAGGCGCGAAGCTCGATCTCGATCCGTTCGAGGTCGAATATGTCGCGGTCGCGCATTCGATTCCGGAAGCCAATGCGCTCGCGATCCGCACGCCGCTCGGCCTGCTGGTTCATACCGGCGACTGGAAAATCGATCCGCAGCCCGGCGTTGGAACCCGCATCGACGAGGCGCGGCTGCGCGCGCTCGGCGACGAGGGCGTCACGGCGCTCATCTGCGACTCGACCAACATCCTGCGCGAGGGCGACAGTTTCTCGGAATCAGACGTCGCGCGCACGCTGCGCACGCTGATCGCCGAAGCGCCGGGCCGGGTGCTGGTGACGACCTTCGCCTCCAATGTCGCGCGGTTGCGCGGCATCGCCGAGGCCGCGCTGGCCTGCGGACGCACCGTCGTCGTCGCGGGTCGGGCGATGGATCGCGCCATTCAGGTGGCGCGCGACTGCGGCTATCTCGACGGCCTGCCCGGATTTCACGCGCCGGAACTGCTGCCGACGCTGCCGCGCGACAAGACGGTGGTCATCGCCACCGGCAGCCAGGGCGAATTCCGCGCCGCGATGGCGCGGGCGGCGGCGAACGATCATCCGGCGATCAAGCTCGTCGCTGGAGACAGGGTGATCTTCTCGTCGCGGGTCATTCCCGGCAATGCGCGCGACGTCTTTCGCATCATCAACAATCTCTGCGATCTCGGCGTCGAGGTCATTACCGACCACGACCACCTCGTGCATTGCTCGGGCCATCCGCGCCGCGGCGAGGTCGCGCAAATGTATGACTGGATCCGGCCGCAGATCGCCGTGCCGGCGCATGGCGAGGCGCATCACCTCACGGAGCATGTGGCGTTCGCCAAGTCGCATGGCGTGTCGCAGGTCGTTTCGGCGCGCAATGGCGACATCGTGCGACTGGCGCCCGGCGCGCCGGGCATCATCGGCAAGGCGCCGCATGGACGTCTCATGAAGGACGGCGACGTCGTCCTGACCGAAGATGACGGCGCCGTGCGCGACCGCCTGCGGCTGTCTTTCGCCGGCGTCGTCTCCATCGCGCTCGCCGTCGATCGCAAGGGCGAACTCGTCGGCGATCCCGACGTCGTCTTCGCCGGCGTGCCGAAACGCGGCAAATTCGGCGAAGACATGGGCGACGTCATCGACGAGGCGCTGTTCGCGGCGTTCGAGGGACTGTCGCGCCCGCGCCGCCGCGACGCCGACGCGGTCTCGAATGCGATCGAGAAGGCGGTGCGGGGCGCGGTGTCGTCCGTCTGGGGCAAGAAGCCCACGGTTCATGTGATGGTCGTCGCGACGTAGCGCGCGACCGGGCGGATCGGCTATGAGCGCTTCCCGATCACATGGAATCATGTGATCGATAAGGAATCGCTCAAAATCAAAACGTTGGAGCAGGTTCTCATCGAAAAAGTCTGTCAACTTTTTCGGAACCTGCTCTAGAGCGTTTTGCATTTAGCTATCTGCATATCCTGCGTTTACGAGGTAGTTGGCGCACTCATCTGGCGTGAAGGTGGTCAGGATTTGGGCGATTGCGTCGCTGACGGCGTCGATTGATCGCGCGCAG
>VGDY01000037.1 GCA_016869555.1 Alphaproteobacteria bacterium
CGTTGCTTCCTTTCGTGGAATCAGCACCCCGAGCCTAACGGCTCAAGGCGAGCAACGCCGCTCCTCCTTTTTCAACAATGATCGGGACATCCCCCCGCCCTGCGCGCAAAAAGAGAGCCGCACTGCGGCTCTCAAGGCTTCTTAACAGGGAGGCATCAAGGACGAGTGGAGAAGAAGCCACTCGGAAATCCCACCGAAGGGATATAGTCAGCGTAAATCGACAATCCTTAATATGAGGTTAACGCAAATGTCCGGCCGTCGCGTTCCAGGACTTTTTGGTTTGAACGGCGCGCCAGAAATCAACTCGGCCAATGCGTTATCCCAAGGACGACGATGGCGCGGCCCGCTCGGCGCTCTCATTGGCGCAAGGCTAGGTCGACGAGCCAAAAATGGACTGGCCCTGCGGCGAAAACTGGCGCATTTGGACGCTCCTGCCGCGTTCGCCGGAACCTCCCGCCGCGCCGAAAGCGTTGAACCTCCCGCAACCGTCCCCCTAGGCTCCCTGAATGATTCGCTCCGCCTTGATGAATGTGATGACCGCCGCAGCTTTGAAAGCCGGTCGCGGCCTTAAACGCGACTTCGGCGAGGTGGAGAACCTTCAGGTCTCGGTGAAAGGTCCCGGCGATTTCGTCACCGCGGCCGACAGGCGCGCCGAGAAAACCTTGTTCGAGGAATTGTCGAAGGCGCGCCCCGGCTATGGCTTCGTTATGGAGGAAGGCGGCGTCGTCGAGGGCTCCGACAAGAGCCACCGCTGGCTGATCGATCCGCTCGACGGCACCTCTAATTTTCTCCATGGCGTTCCGGTCTTCGCGATCTCCATTGGGCTCGAGCGCGAGGATCGTCTCGTCGCCGGCCTCGTCTACAATCCCGCCACCGACGACATGTTCGTCGCCGAGCTCGGTCAGGGCGCCTATTTCAACAATCGCCGCATGCGGGTCGCGGCGCGGCGCTCGCTTTCGGACTCCATGGTGGCCTGCGGGATTCCGCCGCTGGCGCGCGCCCGCGATCATGAATCGTTCAAGCGCGAACTCTCGGCTGGAATGGGAAAAATCGCCAATATCCGACGCATGGGCGCCGCCGCGCTCGACCTCGCGATGGTCGCTTGCGGGC
The DNA here is from genome assembly GCA_016869555.1 of Alphaproteobacteria bacterium. Classification (GTDB taxonomy): domain Bacteria; phylum Pseudomonadota; class Alphaproteobacteria; order Rhizobiales; family Beijerinckiaceae; genus Methylocystis. The sequence goes on from VGDY01000037.1 coordinate 1,111, forward strand.
GTTTCGACGGCTATTGGGAGCGCGGCATCAACTCCTGGGACGTCGCGGCGGGAATCGTCCTCGTGCGCGAAGCCGGCGGCTTCGTGAGCGACCTTTCAGGAGGCGCCGACATGCTTGTGAAGGGCGAGATATGTGCGGGAAACGAAACGATTCATCGCCAACTGCTCGATGTGATGAGGAAAGCGTGAACGCCCCTGCCCCACACGTCCCGATGAAGCTGCGCCTGCGGGTCGAAGACGACTGGCCGTCGATTCTCGATGTCTGGGTCGCCTCATGGCGCGCCACCTATCCTGAAATCGACTTCGACGCGCGCCGCGACTGGCTCATGCGCCACGTTCGTGACCTCGAAGCCGTCGGCGGAGTGACGCTCTGTCTCTTCGATGCAGCATCGACGCTCGATCGCGCTGCATTTGGGCGGAATCGCCCAAATGCAGAAAACGTGATCGATCCCAAAAGTTTAGAGCGCGCTTTATGCGAAAAACCGGCTCCCACTTTTTCGCAGCGCGCTCTAGCCGGCTTCGTCGTGATCAACCCGGCTGACGGCTGGCTCGATCAGATCTGTGTTGCGCCGGACCGCTTCGGCGCCGGCCTCGGCGCGTCGCTGCTGTCCGCCGCGCGAAATATCTCGCCGAACGTGATCCGGCTCGACGTCAATGCGGACAATCTTCGCGCCATTCGCTTTTACGAACGCAACGGATTTTCGCGCGTGGGGCGCGGCGCGAATACGTTGTCCGGTCGCGAAACCATCATGATGGAGTGGCGACCGCGACGCTGAACCTGTCGTGGCTGAATAACGCCTTCAGGATCAGTCTTTCGGCGGGCAGCCCTGCTCGCCAAGATGCGCGATCCGCATCATGTTCGTCGCGCCCGGCGTGCCGAAAGGCATGCCGGCGACGATGATCACGCGGTCGCCGACGACGCCGAACCCCTCGCTCTCGGAATATTCGCAGGCGCGTCCCACCATGTCTTCAATGTCGGTGGCGTCGCGCGTTTGAAGCGCGTGCACGCCCCAAACCAGCGCCAGGCGACGGGCGGTGTCGCGTTTGGGCGTCAGCGCCAGAATTGGCGATTGCGGCCGCTCGCGGGCAATGCGCAGCGCCGTCGAACCGGAGGAGGTCCAGGCGATAATCGCCTTCGAGTGGAGAGTCTGCGCAACGTCGCGCGCCGCGACGGCGATGGCGTCGGCCGATGTCGGGTTGGGCAATTCGCCGCGCTGAGCGTTGATGATCGAGCGATAGATCGTATCCGTCTCCACCTCTTCGGCGATCCGGCTCATCGTCGCGACGGCTTCCTGCGGATATTGCCCCGCCGCGCTTTCGGCGGACAGCATCACCGCATCCGCGCCCTCGAACACGGCCGTCGCGACGTCGGACACTTCGGCGCGCGTCGGCAAGGGCGAAAGAATCATCGACTCGAGCATCTGCGTGGCGATGACCACCGGCTTGCCGAGGCGCCGCGCCGAACGGTTGATGCGTTTCTGGAGCCCCGGAACGCGCTCGAGCGGCACTTCGACGCCGAGGTCGCCGCGCGCCACCATCAACGCGTCCGAAACTTCGATCACGTCCTCGAGCCTCGAAATCGCCTGAGGCTTCTCGATCTTCGCCATGATCAGCGCCCGGCCCTGGGTGATCTGCTTCACCTCGATCACGTCCTCGGGCCGCTGGACGAAGGAAATCGCGACCCAGTCGACGCCCTCCTTCAGCGCGGCGTCGAGATCGGCGCGATCCTTGTTCGTCATCGACGTGATCGGAATTTCTGTATCCGGCAGGCTCACGCCTTTTCGGTTCGACAGGCGTCCAGCGACATCGACGACGGCGTGCGCCCGCTCGGGAGTGGTTTCGACCACATGGAGCCGCACCCGCCCGTCGTCGATGAGGATCGAATCATTGACCTTGAGCGCCGCGAGGATTTCGGGATGCGGCAGGCGCACGCGCGTGGCGTCGCCGGGCGCCGGATCGCTGTCGAAGACGAAGACGTCGCCCTTGCGCACATGGACCGAGCCTTCCTCGAAGGCGCCGATGCGCAGCTTCGGGCCCTGGAGATCGACAAGCACGGCGATCGCCCGCGACATGTCGCTCTCGATCTCGCGGATCATCCGGACATAGCTCGCAAGACCCGCGTGATCAGTGTGGCTCATATTGATGCGGAAAACATCGGCGCCGGCGCGCACGAGGCCCGCGATGACCGCCTTGTCGACCGTCGCCGGCCCAAGCGTTGCGATGATCTTGACGCGCCGCGACCTTCTCATGACGAAAACGTTCCTGAGCTCATGTTATTGCGTCGGCGCGGCAGTGGGATCGGTGAGCTGAACCGTCCAGCTCTTCGCGTCCCGTCCCGTGTCGATTTCGAAGAATCCGGTGCGGTCGAAACCACGCGCGAAACAATCCTCTCGTCCGTCAATACGAAATTCCCGGTCGCGCGTGCACATGAACGCCTTGCCCTTCCATTCGCCGCCGCGTTCATCCATGGCATAGACATAATAAAATTGTGCGGCGAGCGGACCGCGCAGAAGCGTTTCGCAAACGCTCGGCCGAAGGTTCCACCAGCCTTCCGACAACCAGTTGCGCCCGTCGGTATAGGCGATGGCGACGCTGACGCGGGCGCTCGTATTGTTGCACAGACGAAAGTCGGCGCGGGCCGGCGCGGTGGCGCAGAACGATATGGCGGCAACAAGAAGGGCGCGTCTCATCATAGGTTTGGCGAGGCCTGGAAAGGCTGAAGACGGGGCGCCGGCGCCGGCGCGAGGCCGGCGCCGCAGGCGGCTCTGCAAACCATGCTTGGGGGGCTTTGTCCACCCTGCCGCCGTCGAGGCCCCGCCTCAACCGGCGCGCTCGTCGCAACATCCTTGGAACAAAGCCATCCGCCTCTTGTTTAGGACGCATACGCACCCGCGTCCCCGGGAGGCAGGACAATGGAAAAGTCTGAGATCATCTCAACCTTGAACGAACTCGCTGAAATCAGCCGCGACGGCGAGCAAGGGTTTTTGGCCGCGGCGGAAGACATTCAAAACCCGACGCTGAAGTCCGTGTTTCGCACCGCGGCCGCGCGTTGCGCGGAAGGCGCCAGGGAGCTTGAATCGAAGATCGTCAGCCTCGGCGGCGAGCCTGCAAGGGGCGGTTCGATGACCGGCGCCATGCACCGCGCCTGGACGAATGTAAAGGCCGCGCTGAGCAGCCGGTCGGAACGCGCCGTGCTCGAAGAGGTCGAGCGCGGCGAGGATGCGGCCAAGGACGCCTATCAACAGGCCATCGCCCAACCGCTCCCGCCGGAGATCAGGTCCGTCGTGCAGCGCCAATATCAAGGCGTGAAGGAGAACCACGACCGCGTGCGCAGCCTGCGCGACGCCGCTTGACGCTATTTCGCTGAAAGAAAGCGGCGCGTCGCGCGTCACTCTCGTTCCCGCAGCGCCTCGGCGGCCCGAAGCGCGAAATAGGTCAGGACTCCCGAAGCGCCGGCGCGCTTGAAGCCGAGCAGGCTTTCCAGCATCGCCCGCTCGCCGTCGATCCAGCCGTTCTGCGCGGCCGCCATGATCATCGCGTATTCGCCCGACACCTGATAGGCGAATGTCGGGGCGCCAAAAGCTTCGACGACGCGTCGCACCACGTCGAGATAGGGCATGCCGGGCTTCACCATCACCATGTCGGCGCCCTGTTCGAGATCGAGCGCCACCTCGCGCAGCGCCTCGTCGGAATTGGCGGGGTCCATCTGATAGGTTCGCTTATCGCCCCGAAGAGTCTTGCTTGTGCCGATCGCGTCGCGGAACGGCCCGTAGAAGGCGGACGCATATTTCGCCGCATAGCTCATGATCTGGACATTCTCGAAGCCTTCGGCGTCGAGCGCCTTGCGGATCGCCTCGACCCGTCCGTCCATCATGTCCGAGGGCGCGATGACGTCAGCGCCGGCGCGCGCCTGGATCACCGCCTGTCGCGCCAGCACGGCGACGGTCGCGTCATTGACAATCTCCTCGCCAATAAGGAGGCCGTCATGGCCGTGACTCGTGTAGGGATCGAGCGCCACATCGGTGATCAGGCCGATGTCGGGAACGGCGCGCTTGATCGCCTGGCAGGCGCGACAGACGAGATTTTCAGGGTCGAGCGCCGCGCTCGCGCGCTCGTCGCGCAAATCCGGATCGGTGTATGGAAAGAGCGCGACGGCGGGAATGCCGAGCGCCGCGGCCTTTGCCACGGCGTCTACAGCCGCGTCGACCGAATAACGGTAGACGCCCGGCATCGAGGACACCGGCTCTTGTCGATCCACGCCGTCGATCAGGAAGAGCGGCCAGATCAGATCCGAGACCTCGAGCGCGTTTTCTCTGACCAGGCGGCGGGCCCACTCGCTCTTGCGATTTCGGCGCGGACGCCGGAGCAGGCTCAGCCGCGCCGCCACGTCGGCTTGTTTTTGCAGTTCGTTCATGGGGCCTCCGCTTTCGCGCTCTTTCCCGGTCATCCGCTTTCGAGACGAACGGACTTCAGGCTATAGAGGATCGACGGCCATTGCGCTTGCGCGAGGAAAAACCATTGAAAATCGGCTCGCGCAACTTTTCATTTCGCCGATCGGCGCACGCTGTGGCGATCGCCGCCGGCGCGCTTGTCGCGGCCAGCGCGAGCCTCGCACAGGTCAAACCCGCAACGCCAGCGCCGCCGACGCGCGCCGCTCCGGCGCCGCCAAGGCGAAACACGCCCACGACTGAACAGAATGTTCGGCAGCCGGCGCATCCGCCGGTCCAGGACGCGGTTCCGACAGCGCCCAGCGCGAAGCCTGCGCCACAAGCGACCCAGCCGCCGGGAGTCGGCGCGCTGCCGCCGCCGCAGACGCCGCCGCCTGTCGATACGAGTCAGCCGCCGCCGTCGCTCCCCCGCGCGTCACGCCAAAAGATGCGCGCCTGCGCCGAGGAATGGGACAGGATGAAGCGAGAGTCGATTAGCGGCTTGCCGACGTGGCGCGATTTCGCGACGCAATGCCTGACGCGATAGGCGTCTCGTAATGGCCGCGCGCGACGGTAGCGCGCACATAAAATAATCAGCTGTAACGGCTATCGCCCGGGACGCGCCTCGCTGGACGCGCCCTCGGGCGATGAGTGCAGGAAGCGCTGCCGCATTGACGCGAAACGATTGATCGCGCATGCGAAGGCGCTTCGCCTTACATGGACTCCGGTGGTGCAGACGGCGTCGGCGTCTTCACCTTTCGTGGAGTACGCTTTTTTGCGGTCGCCTTGCGAGCGCCTTTCTTGGCGCCTGCCTTCTTCACGCCGCGCTTTTTGGTCGCCGCCTTGCGGACGCCCTTGCGGGCCGTCTTCTTCGCAGCGGTCTTTCGCGTAGCCTTGCGGGCGCCTTTCTTTGCCGCCGACTTCTTCGTCGCGGCCTTCTTCGTGGTTTTACGCGCACCCTTCTTCGCCGCAGCCTTCTTGGCCGGCTTACGCTTGATTGTAGCTCTCGCCATAATAAGTCCCCTTGATCCGAATTGCCGGAACTTTGCTCGACCGACAATACGCGCAAATAGCGTAACGCGGTTAATCAGTCGTTCAAGAGCTAAGCGCGCAGAAGTTGATCAACGCTACGCATGACGAGGCATGTTGAGCGCCGTCTCGCGACAAGCAAAACGATCGCGAAGCTGCGTTGCGAACGCTGCATCGAGACTGTCGCGACAGGTTTGCGTCTTGCGTTTTATTGCGACGATCCGAGCGTCGATTCCGTTAGCGGGATTTATTCCGAATAGCCTTCAACACATGCCTGCGCATGCAGCGCGGCGCGACGACCATGGCGTTCAATTATTTGATTTGCTTTTGTATCCGCCAACGTCCGCAAGTCGTCGACGCTGACGGCGAGCGCCCATCGAGAAATATATCGATACACGATGAATACGCGCCGGACGCCTCTTCGACAGATGAAAAAATCAACGACCGCCGAGCAGCGGCGCGCGTCAATCGCCGAAGAAGGCGCGCGCGCCTGCTCGACGTGCAACGAAGGCGCGTTGGGGCAAAAAAAAAATTGTGGCTAGCGTCGCCGGATGGAAAAAAATCGCCGCGCAACGCCTCCATTCGGAGAAGAATCGCGCAGCGCGTGTCGCAAACTGATTCGTTTTTGGCGGCGAAAGGCGTGCGTCAAACGTCTAATTTGCGCTTCAAGAGCTCGTTCACCGCCTGCGGATTCGCCTTTCCGCCGGTCTGCTTCATCACCTGTCCGACGAACCAGCCGAGCATCGTCGGCTTCGCCTTCGCCTGCTCGACCTTCTCCGGATTGGCGGCGATGACGGCGTCGACCGCGGCTTCGATCGCGCCCGTGTCGGTCACCTGCTTCATGCCGCGGGTCTCGACGATCTCCTTGGGATCGCCGCCTTCGGTCCAGACGATCTCGAAAAGATCCTTGGCGATCTTGCCCGAAATGACGTTCTGCGAGATGAGATCGATGATCGCGCCCAAGGCCTGCGACGACACCGGCGAGCGGGCGACGTCGAGGCCTTCCTTGTTCAGGCGGCCGAACAGCTCGTTGATCACCCAATTGGCCGCGAGCTTCGCGTCGCGGCCTTTCGCCGTCTCCTCGAAATAGTCGGCCGCGGCCCGCTCCATCACGAGCACGCCGGCGTCGTAGGGCGGCAAGCCGTACTGCGCGATGAAGCGCGCGCGCTTGGCGTCGGGCAACTCCGGCAACTCGCCCTTCAGCGCGTCGACATAGGCCTGATCGAATTCGAGCGGCAGCAGATCGGGATCGGGGAAGTAGCGGTAATCATGCGCTTCCTCCTTGGAGCGCATCGAGCGCGTCTCGCCCTTGCCGGGATCGAACAGGCGCGTCTCCTGATCGATCTTGCCGCCGTCCTCGAGAATGCCGATCTGACGGCGCGCCTCGACCTCGATCGCCTGACCGATGAAGCGGATCGAGTTGACGTTCTTGATTTCGCAGCGCGTGCCGAGCGCCGCGCCAGGCCGGCGCACCGAAACATTGACGTCCGCGCGCAGCGAACCCTGCTCCATATTGCCGTCGCAGGAACCGATGTAGCGCAGAATCGTTCGCAGCTTCGAAACATAGGCGCGCGCCTCCTCGGCCGAACGCATGTCCGGCTTGGAGACGATCTCCATCAGCGCCACGCCGCTGCGGTTGAGATCGACATGGCTTTCCGTCGCCGATAAATCATGCAGCGACTTGCCGGCGTCCTGCTCGAGATGCAGACGTTCGACGCCGACGGTAATGCGTTCGCTCGGCGACACGTCGACAATGACGACGCCTTCGCCGACGATCGGGTGCTTGAACTGGGAAATCTGATAGCCCTGCGGCAGGTCGGGATAGAAATAGTTCTTACGGTCGAAGACCGAGCGCAGGTTGATCTTGGCCTCAAGGCCGAGACCGGTCCGGATCGCCTGTTTGACGCATTCCTCGTTGATCACCGGCAGCATGCCCGGCATGGCCGCGTCGACGAGCGAGACGTGATCGTTGGGGGCGCCGCCATATTCGGCGGAAGCGCCCGAGAAGAGCTTGGCGTTGCTCGTCACCTGGGCGTGGATTTCCATGCCGATCACGACTTCCCAATCGCCGGTCGCGCCCTTGATGAACTTGGTTGGAGCCGCCTCTGTCGCCATATCTGCCTCGCTAAACTTGCGTCTTCCATATAAACCACGCTTGGCGGGAGCGGAACGGCCGGCGCCACGCGAAGGACAAGCGACGAAATGGCCACGAACGGGAATTCTGACGACAATCGCAGGAAAGGACTGGTTGCGCGCATGCGCAACGCTCCCCGCCATGTGAGCATTCCCGTCGGCGTCGGCCTGATCCTCGGCGGCACCATTCTCGCGCCGCTTCCGGTCTTCGGCGTCTGGATGTTTCCGATCGGCCTCGCGATCCTCGCTCCGCACTCGCCCGGCGCGCACAGATTGTCGCGACGCTTTCACTGGTGGTCGATCAAGTGCCTGCGCTGGTCAATTCGCAACGGCTTTGTTCGTATCAAGACAAGGACGCGCGCCGGCGATCAGGACGACGGGCCGCCGTCCGAAGAGGCTTGAGAGTCGCGCTTGGTCGCACGCGCGCCCATCATCCGCTCTTCATATTGGATCGACCAGTCGATCAGCGCGCGCCAAAGGGTCATCGCAAGTTCGACCGACAGGCTCTCGCGGCGCGCGACGCCCAGCACATGTCCCAGCACTTCGTCGACGCGCTCGGGCACATTGGCGGGAATCCCAAGGGCGGGTTTGACCTTCGCCGCCCGCTCGATCTGTCTTTGGCGCTTGGCGAGAAGCGCGACCAGCTCCTCGTCCAATTCGTCGATCAAACGGCGGACGTCGGACATTTCGTCCTGCAGCTCCTGCTCGGAGCTTTGCGCAATATCCTTCTGAGCCCGCGGCGTGGTCATTTTCAGTTCTCGCGCCACCATGGCTGAGGACATTCGATCTTCGGCGCCGCCTGCTCGATCGCCGCGGCGAGAGAGAACAGCGTCTCTTCGTCGAAGGGCCGGCCGATCAGCTGCAGGCCCAGGGGCAAACCATTCGCCGCGAGACCGCCGGGAACCGCGACGCCGGGAAGACCGGCCATGTTCACCGTCACGGTGAACACGTCGTTGAGGTACATTTCAACAGGGTCGGCCGCGCCCTTCTCGCCTTGCGCGAAGGCGGTCGACGGCGTCGCCGGCGTCAGGACCGCGTCGACGCCCGAGGCGAAGGCGTCGTCGAAATCGCGCTTGATCAGGCTGCGGACCTTCTGCGCGCGTACGTAATAAGCGTCGTAATAGCCGGCCGACAGAACATAAGTGCCGATCATGATGCGCCGCCGCACTTCCGGGCCAAAGCCGGTCGCGCGCGTTTTCTCATACATTTCTATAATGTCGCGACCCTGCTCGCGACGCCCGTAGCGCACACCGTCGTAGCGCGCGAGATTGGACGACGCTTCGGCCGGCGCGATAATATAATAAGTAGGCAAGGCGTAGCGGGTATGCGGCAAGGAAATTTCGACGATCTCGGCGCCGGCGTCCTTCAGCCACGCAGCGCCTTGATCCCACAGGGCGCCGATCTCCGCCGACATGCCGTCGATGCGATATTCCTTCGGCACGCCGATACGGCGCCCTCTCACTGATGCGCCCACAGCGGCTTCATAGTCCGGCACGGGCGCGTCGACGCTGGTCGTGTCTTTCGGATCATGCCCCGCCATCGATCTGAGCATGATGGCGGCGTCGCGCACGTTACGCGCGATCGGTCCTGCTTGATCGAGCGAGGACGCGAAAGCGACGATTCCCCACCGCGAACATCGGCCATAGGTCGGCTTGACGCCGACGGTCCCCGTGAAGGCGGCGGGCTGACGGATCGAACCGCCGGTGTCGGTCGCGGTGGCGCCGAGGCAAAGATGCGCCGCGACCGCCGCCGAGGAGCCGCCCGAAGAACCGCCCGGAACAATCTTGGCGTCGGGATCGCCGGCCCGTCGCCATGGCGAAACCACGGGTCCGAAGGCGCTCGTCTCATTGGACGAGCCCATCGCGAATTCATCGAGATTGAGCTTGCCGAGCGTCGCCGCGCCGTCGCGCAGCAGATTGGCCGAAACGGTCGATTCATATGTGGGCATGAATCCGTCGAGAATGCGACTCGCCGCCGTCGTGCGCACGCCCTTCGAGCAATAGAGATCCTTTATGCCGAGCGGCAGGCCCTCAAGCGGGCGCGCTTCGCCGCGGGCGATGCGCGTATCGCTTTCGCGCGCCTGGGAAAGCGCCAGCTCCGGCGTCTCCGTAATGAAGCAGTTGAGCGCGCGCGATTCTTGGATCGCATCGATATGCGCCTGCGTCAGCTCAACGGCGGAGAGCCGTTTCGATTTGAGAGCGTGGCGCGCCTCGGCCAATGAAAGATGCGTCGGATCGGACATTTGTCCCTTTATTTCTGAGGGCGCCACATGCGCAACGGCTGCGCTGGAAGCGCTATTCGATGACCTTGGGCACGACGAAATAATGATCTTCGCACAGGGGCGCATTGGCGAGAATATCGCCCACGATGCCGCCGTCGGTCACGACGTCGACGCGCTTCTTCATTTGCATCGGCAGCGCGGAGGTCAAGGGCTCGACCCCGTCGACGTCGACCGCGCTCAAGGTTTCGACGAAAGAGAGAATGGCGTTGAGTTCGCCGCGCAGGCGCTCGACCTCGCTGTCGTCGATGGCGATGCGCGAGAGATGGGCGATCCGGCGGACGGTCGCGGAATCAACGGACATTGGGGCTCCGCAAGAAAGGTCTCGACGGGGCGCTATAGCGCCTGGCCTATCGCGGCGCAATGATGGCGGCCTGTCGCGGGGTCAAAAAGGGGAAGCGCTTAAGCTCGCCGGTTTGAAGAATGATGGCCGCGTGATAGCGGAGACGCGGTGAGCATGCGTGCGACAACCCTGGAAGATCTGGCGGCGCTTCTGCCGCCGAAGGGCCGGCTGATGGGCCTGGATCTTGGGACCAAAACCATCGGTCTGGCGCTTTCCGACGTCGAACGGCGGCTCGCCTCTCCGCTCGATACGATCGCGCGCGTGAAATTCGCGCAGGACGCCGCCAGCCTGCTTAAGCGCACGAAGGATTTCGAGGTCTGCGCGCTCGTCGTCGGTCTCCCGCTCAATATGGACGGCACGGAGGGACCGCGCGCGCAGGCGACGCGCGCCTTCATGCGCAATCTTTCGAACACGGCGTCGCTGCCCTTCGCCTTCTGGGACGAGCGCCTGTCGACCGCGGCCGTGACCCGCGAATTGATTGCGCAGGACGCTTCGCGCGCTAAACGCGCGGAAGTCGTGGACCGGATGGCCGCCGCTTATATACTACAGGGCGCGCTTGACCGTCTGAGGCGACTGTAGTCCGGCTGCGCCGAAACCATTGCAACTACTGATAGAATTTTGTTCTTGACACAAGATAGATGCGGTGGAACAAAAATGTAAGAAAGTCCGATGGTTAATTGATTCATAACCGCCCTATGGTCCGTGGAGACCGAAGACGATGTCCCGGCCGGATTCTTCCAAGAGCGACTCCAAGGAGCCCCGCGGAACGACTGCGGAGGACAAAGAAACCAATGAGGAAGCAGCCTCAATCGCTTCTTATATCGCTGATATGACGGATGAAATGGCGAAGCTCGCGATTCGCTGCGACATGCCCATGCTCTGCTATTTCCTGAATCTGGCGCGCGCCGAGGCCGATATGCGGGCGCGCGAACTTGGCGGTTATCCCATCGATCGATCCGCCTAAATCACAACTTTTGATTGTAAACGAGCGAAACGCTGTTGGCTCCATGGCGCTGCAGCCGACCCTCGACATCCAGTTCGACCAACACGCCCTGCACCTCGCGCGCCGTTAGTCCGGCGACGCGGATGAGGTCATCGATCGCGATCGGCGCAGGCCCGAGCAGAGAAACGATAATCTCGTGGGCGTCCGCCGGCGGCGTCCGCTCGCCTTGCATGTGCTGGTCGAGATCGGCGTTGCATTCCGCCGGCGCGCGCGGGGCCGAGAAACGATTAGGCGCGGATCTCTCCTCGAACGCCGACTCGTCGGGGGCGGAGAAAAGATCCAGTTCGTCGATCAGGGTTTCCTCTCCCTCGCGCGTGTCGTCGTCGAAGAGATTCTTGCGCGCCGGCGCGCCGGCGTTTTCGGCTAGGACCGAAATCACGTCCTCGGGCCTGGCGCATAAAGTCGCGCCTTGGCGAATGAGATCATTAACGCCTTCCGCGCGCGGATCCAGCGGCGAGCCCGGAACGGCGAAGACCTCTCGCCCCTGCTCATTGGCGAAACGCGCCGTGATCAGGGAGCCCGAGCGGCGCGCCGCCTCGACCACGATCGTCGCCCGGCTGAGCCCCGAAATGATCCGATTTCGGCGCGGAAAATCGCGGCCGCGCGGCTCCCATTCGATCGGCATTTCGGAGACGATCAGACCCCGCTCGGCGATTTCTTCGACGAGACGCGCATGTTCGGCAGGATAGGGGCGCGCGTGTCCGCCGGCGAGAACGGCGATCGTTCCGGTTTCGAGCGCGGCGCGATGGGCGACGGCGTCAATGCCGCGGGCAAGGCCGGAGACGATGACGTAATTCTCGAGCGCGAGACTGCGCGCTAGCCGTTCCGTGAAAGTAAGACCCGCCGCCGAAGCATTGCGCGAACCGACGATCGCGACGCCGTCGCGCTGCGCGGCCCACGACGCGCCGCGAATAGCGATCAACGGCGGCGCATCGGCGATTTCCTTGAGCAGCGGCGGATAGTCAGGATCGCCGGTGGTGACGAAGCGCACGCCGAACGCGCGCGCCGCCTCGATCTCGCGCAGCGCTTCCTCGCGCGTCGCGATGCGGATGGTCCGTCCGCGCAAGGACCGCGCCGCCAATGACGGCAGCGCGTCCAGCGCCGCGCCTGCGCCGCCGAAGCGATTGACGAGCTGCCTGAAGGTGCGCGGTCCGATGTTTTCGCTGCGAATCAGCCTAAGCCAGTCGACGAGTTGCGCCTCGCTCAACCGTCCTGGCGGCGCAGCCTCGCTCACGCCTTTTGTCCGATCCGCGTTTCGGAGCCGGCGCGCAAACGGGCGATATTGTCTTTATGTCTGTAGTAGACGATCACGGCCATGATCGTCACGCCAAAGGCTTCGCCTGTGTGGCCGAAGATGAACAACGCCAGCGGGGCCGCCGCGCTTGCCGCCAGCGCGCCAAGCGAGGAGTAACGCGACAGCGCCGCCGCCGACAGCCAAACGGCGCAAAAAATCAGCGCCGTCGGCCAATTGAGGCCAAACAGCACGCCAAGAAAGGTCGCGACGCCCTTGCCGCCCTTAAATTGCAGCCAGACCGGCGCGACATGGCCGACGAAGGCGGCGAGGCCGGCGATCATGCCGCCTTCCGGCGAAAGCGAAGCGCCGATGAGCGCCGCCGCCGTTCCCTTCAGCCCGTCGAGGAGCAACGTCGCCGCCGCCAGATCCTTTCGACCGGTGCGCAGGACGTTGGTCGCGCCGATATTGCCCGAGCCGATCGAACGAAGATCGGGGGCGCCCGCCAAACGCGTCAGCAGCAGACCGAACGGAATGGAGCCGAGCAGATAGCCGATCGCAACGGCGAGGAGGTCATATATGATGGAGTCCATGCGCTAATACGCGATACTTCTCGACATCGAATGGCGCGGGGATGCTAAAGGAGGCGCAATCGCGCCGCAACAAGCGTTTTCGGCCGCAATCACGCTTATATCTGTGGCCGTCACGCCCTGGCGGCGCCCCTTTTTAAAAGGAAGATCGCGTCCTCGACGCTCCAGCAACAGATGCGCTTCGCCTTTTGCCGCGCGAGGCGCTAAGGAAGGCCAAATCAGGATCGCCATGACCCAGCAACGAAGGCCGCGCCCACGAGCTTTCCGCCTCGAAGGCGACCAGACGGTCACCGCCAGGTCGCCGGCGCAGGCTGACGCGGCAAGGCGACGGCCCGTCGAGGTGGTCGAAGCCGAATTTGACGCTTTCGCCCGTGAAGCCGCGGAACTCGCCGACGGGGTGACCGGCGACGAAGCCGCCGTCGAAGCGGCGCAGGCAACCGGCATGCTGCGCCGTTACGTCTTCTCCTGGGGCGGCGTCTTTCTCTCGGCCGTCAGCGGACTCTTATCCTTGGCGCTGACGATGTGGATATGGGGCGTCGTCGAAGACCTGTTCCGGCACTCGGCCTTTCTCGGGACGCTGGGGCTCGGCCTCGCAGGCCTCGCCGCCATCGCCGCCGCCATCTCCCTCGCGCGCGAGTTTCGCGCGATGGGCCGGCAGAACCGCATCGCCAAGCTGCATGCCGCGCTGGCCGAGGCGCATGCGAGCGATGACGGGAAGGCGGCGCGCGAACGCGTCAGCGAACTTTGTAAGCTCTATGACGATCGCCCCGGCGCCGGCCAAGCGCGCGCATTGCTCAAGGACTATCTGAAGCAGATCATCGACGGACGCGATCTGATAACTCTTGCCGAGCGCAATCTCGTCGCGCCGCTCGACGAAGAGGCGCGACGAGAGATCGCCGGCGCCGCAAAGCGCGTCTCGGTCGTCACGGCGATCAGCCCGCGCGCGCTCATCGACGTGTTTTTCGTCGTCGGCCAGGCGATCGTGCTGATGCGGCGGATTGCGGAAATTTATGGCGGCCGACCGGGACTGTTCGGCTTCTTCAAGCTCGCCCGTTCGGTTGGCGCGCATCTGGCGATCACCGGCGGCATGGCGGTCGGCGATTCTTTACTCCAGCAGGCGCTCGGCCACGGAATCGCCGCCCGCGTTTCCGCTAAGCTCGGCGAAGGCGTATTGAACGGGCTTCTCACCGCGCGAGTCGGCCTCTCCGCCATGGCCGTCTGCCGCCCGACGCCGTTCATCGCCGAGAAACAGCCGGGCGTCAGCGACGTCGCGCCTTTCCTTTTCCGCGGCGACAAGACCAAGAGCTGATCCTCATTGAAATCAAAAAGCCTCAAGATCACCACCTGGAACATCAATTCCGTGCGGCTGCGGCTTCCGCTCGTCGCGGAATTTCTCAAAAGCCGCGCGCCAGACGTGCTCTGCCTGCAGGAGACGAAATGCCGGGACGCCGAATTCCCGATGAAGGACTTGCATGCGCTCGGCTATGAACATGTCGCGATCAATGGTCAGAAGGGCTATCACGGCGTCGCCGTGATATCGAAACGCCCGTTGCGCTTCGTCGAGAAGCGCGACTTCTGCGAAAAGGGCGACGCGCGTCATATCTGCGTTGAGATCGACTCCGAAAGCGGGCCGATATCGCTGCACAATTTTTACGTGCCGGCCGGCGGCGACGAGCCTGACGTGGACGTCAATCCGAAATTTCAGCACAAGCTCGATTTCCTCGACGAAATGCGCGACTGGATCGTCACCGAGGGCGTTTCGCGCGGACGCGTGGTTCTGGTCGGCGATCTCAATGTCGCGCCGCTCGAACATGACGTCTGGAGCCATAAGGCGCTGCTCAAGGTCGTGAGCCACACGCCCATAGAGGTGGAAAAGCTTACAAGCGTTTTCCGGGCCGGCGCGTGGGTCGACGCGATGCGGCATTTCGTGCCGGCGGAAGAAAAGCTCTATACGTGGTGGAGCTATCGCGCCGCCGATTGGGCGGCGTCGAACCGGGGGCGCCGGCTCGATCACATTCTCGTGAGCGAGGCGCTTGCAGGCGGGCTCAAGCGTCTCGACGTGCTGCGCGACGCGCGCAGCTGGACCCGGCCGTCCGATCATGTGCCGGTGACGATCGAATTGTTGGGCTGAGCGCGCAAGAGGGATCGGGAGGCGACAGCGGCATGATCGCGCGCGATCTGATGAACAGCGACTTTCCTTATGTCACGGCGGACGCGGACCTCGATTACGTCGCGAAGCTTCTCGCCGACTGCGGCCTAGGCGCGGTGCCGGTCGTCGATGACGACCTCTCGCCGATCGGCATCGTGACCCGGAGCAATCTGGAACAGGCCCGCGCCGGCGCCCCGCCCGACCTCGGCGCCATTCCGGCGTTTCTGCTGCGCGACAGGCCAAAGCCCCAGTTTCACGCCAATGGACGCGCGCTGCGCGAAGTGATGACGTCTCCGGCGATCTCAATTTCAGACGGCGCCAAAATTCCCGACATCGCGCGGATCATGGAGAGCCACAGCCTAAAACGCATCCCTGTCGTCGAAGGCCATAAGATCATTGGCCTCCTGCTCCGCAAAGAAGTCATGGAGGCGATGAAGGGCGGCTTTCCCGCGATGGCTCTTGAGGCGCATCGGCGCCGCCCGCTTATCTCCCTTCCGCAGCCAACGGGCGAACGCTGCGCCTTAGCAACGGCGTCAGAATTTCGCGAACTCGTGGCGGCCCATGAGCGCCAACTCGATCTGGAGCGCGTTGAACGTCGCCGCGTGGCGGTCGAACTGCGCGATCAGCGCATCCGTGAACTCGCAAGTCAGCGGCTGACCGATGGCCAATGGCGGGACATGCTGGAGCAGGCGCGGCGCAGCGCAGCGGCCGGGCTCACCGAACATCTGCTGATGCGCTTTCCGTCGCAGCTTTGCACGGACGGCGGACGCGCGATCAATGCGCCGGACCCCAAATGGCCGACGACTCTGCGCGGCGAGCCCGCCGACGTTTTTCAGCGCTGGCGCAATGAGCTGCATCCGCGCGGCTTTCACATCGCGGCGCAAATCGTCGATTTTCCTGAAGGCCTGCCCGGCGACGCGGCGCTTTTCCTGATGTGGAGCGCGGCCCAAAAGTGAGCGGCGCTAACCGCCGCCGACGCTCGTATCGGCGCGCAGCGCCGCGAGCGATGGATATCGCTGCGAGCGGCCGTCCGTCTGCATTTCCACCGAACCGTCGGAAAACATCACATAGACCGAACCGCCGGCGCTGTAACGGTCGACTTCGACCGGCGGCTTTGCCGGCGCGCGCGCGGCGGCCGGCGCGCGATCCGCCGTTTGCGCGCGCTCGATCGGCTTTGCCGCTGGCGATTTTTTCTCGGCGCTCGCTTGCGTCGCCGGCGCATGATCCGCGATACGACCCAGAAGGCCGATCACGCGCCCAAGCGCGATGGTGACGACGCCGCCCGACACCGCCGTCGCGCCGCCGATGAACTGGCTCCAACCGCGCTCGAGCTGGATGTAGTCCCAGCCTGCCCACATGCCGTAAAGGCCGGAAAGCGCAAGCGCCAGCCCAAGCAATGTCACGCCAAAACCGTAACGCTTCATCGTTATCCTTTGAATGTTGGTTGGCGCGAAACCTACCACAAGCCGCGCCCGTCGGCACAATCGACGGCGGATGTCGAAAGCTAAAAGTATTATGCTCATTACAATACTGTTCTGTTAGAAAACATTCTGCGGTCTGTCCCGCGAGCAAAACCATATATGTATGGTTATAATCACATTTTACATCAATATATGGTATTTATAATTTTTAACGGTCTGAGCTGTGAGAATTTTGTTCAATTTATTTTCAATATGTTATAAGTATCATCAAGATGCGTCAAGATGTCGCGTCGCAATCCATTCGTCCAATACAAACGTCATCACTACAGCGGCGACGCGTATGCGGCGGGAGCCTTCGGCGGTCGCGGCGTCGGCGATCATGGGGAGACTGTAAATGGCGAGTTTAACTGGAATGCGCGGCCTGTTCGCCGGCGCAGTGATCGCGGTCGCGGCCCTTATCGCCGCGCCGACAGCCGTCCTCGCGCATGGCGGCGTGGCGCTTGAGCAGGACGATTGCGTGCTGCGGATCGGTCCGCACGTCATGCACTTCATCGGCTATCAGCGCATCGGCGAAGATCTGGAGTTTTGCGAGGATATCGCCAATGCCGGACCCACGGTGATCGCGCTCACCGCCGTTTCGCCAAAGCTGCGCGACATGGCGATCGGCATCCGCGTCGTTAAAGACGTCGGCGAAGAAAAGGAAAAAGCCTACCTCGACGCGATCACCGTCGCCTATATCGAGCCGAAGGTCTATCGCAACGGCACGATGACCTTCGAACACGACTTCAAGGATTCCGGCCATTATGTCGGAATCGTCACGGCGCGCGACGGTCTCGGCAATGAATGGGTGTCGCGCTTTCCGTTCTCGGTGGGACTCTATACCCTCCACGGATTGATCGAATACATTCTCTATGCAGTCGGCTTCGTCTCGCTCGTTGGCATGCTGTGGTGGGCGCTGCGCGCCAGCGCAAGGAAAAAGCCCTCGACCGGCGACGCCATCGCCTAAAGAAGCGGCCCGAAGATTGCAGCACGGCTCGGTCGTCACCGAGCCGTGCTTTTTTGTCGCCAAAAAGCGAACATAGCGGCGCCGTTCGCGATCGCGCGATATTGCCGCATGTCGCGCGGGGGGCTAGTTAACGCGTGCAGCTGAGGCTGACAGATGATGCTCGGCTAACCTATTCGGGAGAGAATTATGTCCTTCACACTGGAAGATCTGCCCTACCCCTATGACGCTCTGCAGCCTTATCTTTCACGCGAGTCCTTTGAGTATCACCACGACAAGCATCACGCGACCTATGTCACGAACGCCAACAATCTGGTCAAAGGCACGGAATATGAAGGCAAGCCGATCGAGGAAGTGATCGTCACCGCCTATAATCGCAATACGCCGATCTTCAATAACGTCGCCCAGCATTACAACCATGCCCATTATTGGAAGTGGATGAAGCCGAACGGCGGCGGCGCCATTCCCGGCAAGGTCGAGAAGGCGATCATCGATTCCTTCGGTTCGGTCGACAAATTCCGCGAAGAGTTTCAGAAGGAAGGCCTGGGCCAATTCGGCTCCGGCTGGGTGTGGCTGGAGGCGAAGGCTGGAAAGCTCGCCGTTCGCAAGACACCGAACGCCGAGAATCCGCTGATCCATGGCGCCGCGCCGATCCTCGTCGCCGACGTCTGGGAGCATTCCTATTACATCGACTATCGCAATCGCCGCGCCGACTACCTCAAGGCGTTCCTCGACCATCTGGTCAACTGGGAGCATGTCGAGGAAATGTTCGACGCGGCGTCGTAGCGCGACTTCTTTTCCAGTTTTCGCGCGGCGCGTCTTAACGGACGCGCCGCTCTTTTTTCGTCGCAATTGCAGCGGATCAGCCTGCGGCGATTTTCGGCTGCGACTCGACGACTCTCTTAAGGTCGGCGAGCCCCTTTTCGAACTGCCGGCCAAGCGCCTTGTCGATGTTGAAGAATTTATACATCGCCTTGCCGATGAATTCGTGGCGGCCGGACATTGCCCAAGTCGCCTCCGTCCGGTCTTCCCCCAGCGGCTTGAGATCGAATTGCACGTCATGCTTGGCTTTGAACGGCTTGGTGAAGTCGAGTTTGATGCGAACGCGTTCGCCCTGACGGCTCTCGACGATCTCCATGCGGCCGACGCCGACCTCCTTGTTTCCCGACCATGAATAGGTCGCGCCATAGCCCTGCGGGGTCCCCCCATATTCGGCGGTCATATTGGGATCGAGCTTGGCCCAGGGCGACCAGTCGCGCCAATTGTGAAAGTCGTTGATGTGCCGGAATACCGCCTCCGGCGGCGCGTCGATCGTCGTCGAGCGCGCGATGCGGAAACTATCCGGGAGGAAGGAGATATAGGCGATCAGCGCGCTGAGCAGAGCGAGGAAAAGAAGAGCGAAAATCGTCATATGCAGGTCTCCCGCAAGAAGGCGCCGCCTGCCCGGCCGAAGGCCGACGAGCCGGCAACCCGGTTCCGCGCTCCCCGGCGCGAGACTTCGCGCTATTGGCGAAGCGTTCGCACACGGCCGCCGCGTGACGCGCCTTCCGTCAGTTTAGGCTGGCGCGCGCAATGCGCAAAGCGCCGTCAGGGTCAAACGAGACTTCCGCAGAACGTCTGGATTTTTCGACAGGCGTCTTCGAGCAAAGCGTTCGACGCGGCGTATGACACGCGGAAATTGGGGCCGACGCCAAAGGCGGAGCCCTGCACCACCGCGACTCCCTGCGTATCCAAGAGTTCGGTCACGAAATCCTCGTCGGTTTCGATGACCTTCCCGCTCGGCGTCCGGCGGCCGATGGCGTCGGCGCAGGAGGGAAACACGTAGAAGGCGCCCTCTGGCGTCGGGCATTTCAGATATTTCGCCTGGTTGAGCATCGAGACCACGAGGTCGCGGCGCGTCTCGAAGGCCTCGCGGAAGACGGCAAGATGGTCCTGCGGCCCTTCGAGCGCCTCAAGCGCGGCCCATTGCGCGATCGAACAGGCGCCCGAGGTCTGCTGCCCCTGAAGCAGGTCCATGGCCTTGATCAGGGCGCTCGGCCCGGCGGCGTAGCCGATGCGCCAGCCGGTCATGGCATAGGCCTTGGAGACGCCGTTCATGGTCAGCGTCCGCTCGATCAGCGCCGGCTCGACCTGCGCCGGCGTGACAAATTTGAAGTCGCCATAGACCAAATGCTCGTAAATGTCGTCGGTGAGGACATGCACCTGCGGATGGCGCAGGAGAACGTCGGTCACTTTTTTCAGTTCGTCGAATGCATAAGCCGCGCCCGAGGGGTTCGACGGCGAGTTGAGCACCAGCCATTTGGTCTGAGGCGTGATGGCGCGCTCGAGCGCCTCGGGCTGGAGCTTGAATCCGTCCTCCATCCGCGTTTCGACGAAGACGGTCGTTCCGCCGCAGATCGCCACCATCTCCGGATAGCTCACCCAATAGGGCGCCGGAACGATCACTTCGTCGCCGGGGTTGAGCGTCGCGAGAAAGGCGTTGAACAGAATGTGCTTGCCGCCGGTGGCGACGATCGTATCCGAAGCCTTGTAGTCCAGGCCGTTCTCCCGCTTGAATTTTTTGGCGACCGCCTCGCGCAGCGGCGGAATGCCGAGCACCGGCGGGTAGCGCGTCTCGCCGCGATCGATCGCGGCTTTCCCCGCGGCGCATATGTGTGCGGGCGTATCGAAGTCGGGCTCGCCGACGGAGAGGCTGATCACCTCCCGCCCCTGAGCGCGCAAGTCGCGCGCTTTCTGTGTGACGGCGATCGTCGCCGATGGCTTCACGCGCGACAGGGCGTGGGCGAGAAGGGTCATGAGTTCTGGCTTCCTGCGGAGGGAGAGTGCGGCGCACCATAATTTGCGCGCCCAGGCGCCGCAACGGGATTTGCGAAATTCGCCGCTTCGGGCGAGATTGACGAAATCTTTTTCGGCGCCGGTCCGCGGCTCGAACGGCTTCGCAAGCCGGCAGTTTAGTCTCGCGCTCCGGCTCGCGCCGCTTGCTCGGTAAGCCGCCCATCACACTTTCATCTGTAAAAACAATGCATTATGCGAGAATCGGCCGAATCGTTGACGAAGACTTGGATCAACTTGAACAAATCAATATTGGCAAGCGTTAACCTGGTTTCACCGATTGCTTAAAAATTTATAAAATTTCTGAAATTTCATGAAACTTTTTTAGCCCATCCTCGTTTCTGTCTTGAGAACGCAGCGACGCGAGCTAATCGCGTGCGCGCCTTGGGGAGAGGCGCAAGCGTTACAAAGGGCGAATGCGAGAGGATCAGGGACAATGTCGCTCGTTGATAAATTTGAAGATCAGATGGAGCCGGCCTTCACGCGCAGCTTCGACAGGGAGTCGGCGCGCCGCCAGTTCCGGGTTTCACTCCTTCTTGTTGCCGCGATGGCGACGGCCGCGTTTGTTCTCGGCTTCGCCCTGCCCATCAGCTCGCCTGCACAGAAGGCCACGCCCGTGGCGACCGACAGCGGCGTCTTCGCCGGACGGCTGGTGACGATCGACCGCTGATCGGTTTCCGGATTTCGCAGCCAATCTAACGAAGCGCGCGTCCCGTGACGCGCGCAATCTTTTTCGCGATTCAGGCCCAAAAAACCGGCCGCCTTTCGAGCGGCCGGTTTTTGCGTTTGCAGGGCGTCGACCGCCGGCGTCAGGCGCCAGCGATCACTTCTTGTCCATGTGATGCTCGTGATGCTCGTGATCCTGGTGGCCCGCGCCCTCCTTGGGACCGGCCGAATCCTGGCCATGCGCCTTCTGCCAGCGCTCCATGGCTTCGGCGTCATGGGCGTGCGCCGCATCCGGCGCATCGATCGCCGCGTCGATTTCCACTTCGCCGGCCTTTTCGAAGACCAGCGTCATCTCCAAGCCCCAGCCCACCTCGAGATGTTTCTTGATGTCGAGCAGCGCGACATAGGCGCCGCCGGGCGCGAGCGTCAGCGTCGACTTGGGCGGCAGAACGATCGGCGTGATGAGGTCGAGCTTCTTGGCGTCGCCATGAACTTCCGCCTTGCCGAATTTTTCAGATTTGACCGCGATGAGCTTGTCCGGCGTCGCGCCGCTGTTGTGGAGGATCGCGTAGAACTGGGCTTTGTTGTCGCCGTCGACCGGGGCGCGCAGCCAGGGATGCTCCACCTTCAGATGGCCGACGTCATATTCATGGGCCGAGGCCGGACCGCGCGAGGCGAAGAGTCCAAGCGCCGTCCCAGTCAAGAGAGTTCCTCCGGTAAGCAAAAAATCACGCCGCTTTAGCATCTGGCTTCTCCCTTTCTGCGCCGGACTGTTTTCCGCCGGCCTCACTGCATCATGACGAACGACGCATTCCTTAGATACCGTGGCGCGAACGTCGCGCTTGCGACAATGTGGCGCGCCCGAGCGCGCCGCGAAAACCGCCCAAAGGCGGGACGATCAATGCGAGTGCAAACTGATCTCGACGAATGGTTCGCGCGCGAATTCGGCGACAAGGCCCGCGAGTTTCTGGGGGGTTCCGTCGTCAGGCGCGAAACTGCGGAAGCGCGCCCGAACATAGCCGGAACGGTCGACCAGAAAATGGGCCTCTTCAATCTCCTTCGACGGCAGCTCGTTAGGATAGCGGTTGATCACCGAATAGGCCGTCTCGACCGCCGTTGGATGAACCGGCTCGCGACCTTTCGCCTCCTGCGGACAAGCCGCGTCATAGATCGTCACATGGTTCGCGCCGGCGGATTTCGCGGCGTCATGCGCCCTCTTCACGCTTTCGGCGCGCGCGGTCGGATCGCCGCTCGGCGACTCGCAGCGCGCGAAGGAGATCAACGTCGGCACGCCGCGCAGCTTGTAGAGCGACGTCACCTCTTCCTGCGGATCGACGAGCGCGAAGTCAGGCGCGATCAGCCATTGAATCATCGGCTGAGCGCTCATGAAGCGCGCGCGGTTCGAATAGGAGATCATCAGCAGGAAGTTGATCACGTCCCACCGATCGTCGACGTCGAGCTGATCGCGAAATCCCGGCATGACTCCGCTTTGTCCGCCATGGGTCAGCCAGTGGAAAATATCGCCGATCGTATGCGTGCCCACATGGGGAGCCGTCAGGTCGGCGGGCTGCACCGGGAGCCCTTGCGCATTCTTGAGATCCTTGGCCAGCGGACCATTGCCTTCGCCCTGATCGCCGTGGCAGCCGGTACAGTTTTCCTTGAAATGCGCGAGACCGCGCGTGACCGACTCCGCGGTGTAGTCCTGCGTCGGATCGTCGTAAGTGTCGGTATAGGCCTCCGTCGCAAAGGACACGGCGAGCGAAATCAGCGCCGCGGCCGAGACCGCCGGAGTCGCATAAAGACGATATTCGCGCGTTCTCGGCGTCCACCAGATCAGCGCGGCGATGAGGGCGAGAACGACGGCGGCGATGCCCCACCACCAGATCGGGCTGAACATCGCGGGGTTCTGTCCCCAGGTCGCGATATAGGACAGGCGGAACGGCAGCGGCCAATAGAGACTCGTCTCATGCGCCGCCGGCGTGATGACCGCGATATAGCTTGCGATCGCAAGCAGCACTAGCGCGAAGACTGACTCGCCCGCCCCGACCTTGCTATACCAAGCCGTGTTGAATTCGCCTTCAGGCCGTCGCGTGATGTAGCGCGCCAGCGCCAGCGCCGCGAGCAGGACGCCGCACAGACACAACAGCTTCAGCGTCAAAAACCGGCCGTAGGCCGTCGCCAGCATGTTCGGAATGCTGCCGACATTCTCCCAGGCGATCGCAAATCCGGTGACGGCGACGACCGCCATGGCGATTTTGGCGATCAATGACCAGCGTTCCGCCAGCTGCGCCGCGACTTCCGGCGGCTTGCCGCGCGCCGTAAACATCCACCAGACGAGGCCAAGCAAGCCGCCCAGCCAGGTCAGGCCGGCGGCGGTGTGCAGGAGGAAGCTCGCCTGCGTCCATCGCGGCAGGCCGTCATCGACGGCATGGCCGGTCACCGAAACGACGGCGACGAGGACGATTCCGACCCACAGCGTCGCCCGATCCAGCAAGTCTGAAACGATGAACAGCCGCGCCGCCGTAAGGCCGGCAAAAAGGAACGCGATGAGCTGCGTCGCGATCCAAGCATTTCCGACGGTGGTGCCGACGACAAATTCCAACAGCGTGCCGAATCCGATCGGACGATCGGCGGGAAAGATCGAGAGCGCGGTGACATAAAGCAGCACGAAGCCGAAGACGGCGCGCATCAGCGCCAGCGCCGCCACGGCCGGCTTGAAGCGCGCGCCGTCCTCGCCGATGAGGCGCGGCAACAGCAGAAGTCCGACCGCAAGGGCCGACGGCAGGCTCAGAAGGAGGCGGATGGCGGCTAGAGAGAGATACATTTTTCCTTCGCCCGATGTCCTCTGGCGTTCATCTCCTTAGCTCGCGCCAGGGATGCGAGAAGGAGCGGCGCCTCGCGCGACGCGCTGACCCTTCGCGCGGACGCGCTTATTTCGCGTCGACGGTGAACTCGTAGTTCCCTTCGACGATGTGACCGTCGCTGGAGAGCACACGGTAGCGGACGATATATTTGCCGGGCGCGAGGTCCGGCGCATTGGCCGTCAACTCCCGCGGCTTGCCGGGCACGCCGACATTGCCTTCGCCGAGCACCTTTCCGTCGGGAGTTTCGATGGAGATTTTGGAGTAAGGCGGCTCGATTCCGCCACCGAACTTCAACTTGATCGTCTTTGGCGGCGTCGCCACATGCTCCTTCGACGACGGCGTTGCGTCGACCAGGAAGGAATGCGCTAAGGCCGTCGTCGCTCCGCAGACCGAGAGGACGATGACGAAAGCGCCGATGACGGCGAAGTTGAGGTTCGCCCGAAGGCGCGCGCGCATTGGCGAAGTTTTGTCAGCGTTGATCATCACGCCTCCCTGGAGGCGTGCGCCTCCTCTTTCGTTTCTTGAGATGTTGCTGCGCCACGCTGCGTTCAAGACGCAGCGACGCCAGCGGCGTCCTTCTTCTTGGAGGAAGGATGGGTATGTTTCCAATACACGAAAACGATTCCGGCGATGAGCACCGTTCCGGCGATCTGCGGCACCCAGGCCCACAAGGTTTCACCGACCGTGAATTTGAACTCCGACGTCTCCTGCGAGCCGTCCGGACGCGTCAGGGTGACGAGGCCGATGTAATGGCCGTTGTTCTTGAAGTCGTGCTGCAGATTGAAAGTGCCCTTGGTATATTTCGTCGCCGGGCGATAGACCTCGGTCAGCGCCTCGAGATCGGTGTCCTTGGTGATCGGCGTTAACGGATCGCGAATGATCCGCAGTTCGAGCGGCAGGTCGCGGAACGACGGATTTTCGATGTCGAACACGAGAATCGTCGGGCCGGCCGCCGGGATTTCGGCGCAATATTCGCTACGCGACTTGCCGGGCTGATAGGCCGTGATGTGGATCATGTCATAGCCGAACATGACCATACACATATTACCCATCATCATGGCTTCGGGGCCGGCGCCGCCTTCCGACGCCGATAGCGGGGCCGCCCACGCCAGCGAGAAAAGCGCGCCGACAACTGCGGCTGCGAGGCTACGCCAATTCTTCATTTCCATCCCTCTATCGATTTTGATTTCAGGGCCGTCGCTCTTCTTGGCGATCCTTGTGAGCCCTGTTTCCTCTATAGCGGATTTTTGGCTCGCGGCTCCTTCTTTGTCATCGCCGTCGCGTCGCAGCGACGCTGAACGGCGATCGTCCACTTTTGACAAATGCCACAAATCGACGCGAGTGAAATCGGCGCCATAATTTGCGTCGAAAAGACGCACCGTGATTGTCGCGCGATTCTTCGCCCCTCGACGATTTCTTCTCACTCAGCACGTTCGGCGCACTTCTCGGCCAAAGTGAATGCCGGCTCGCAGGAGAAGTCTCTGGCGCTGGTATGCGCATCGCTCGTCGCCGGCGCTCTTCCCAACAAAAACCCCCGGCTTTATGGGCCGGGGGCTATTTTATAATTCGTCAGTCTCGCTTAGGGCATATCGCCCGCGACGAACTTCGGAATCACCGGACCGCCGATTTCGGCCGCGAAGCGGCGTCCTGTCGGCGAGAAGAACAGCAGCAGGCCGCCGATCTGGCTGTCGGTGTCGTAGGCCAGGTCGGACAGACGCTCGATGTCCCAACGCGCGTCCTGCACCTTCACCGCGATTTCCTTGGTCTCGCCCGGCGCG